>CAYRXM010000188.1:0-7357 GCA_964428175.1 uncultured Anaerolineae bacterium | reverse complement strand
GCTTGCCCCACACACCATCATGCCTTGGGCTTGAGCATCCCGTGCATGGTGAGCCAGCTCACGAAGGCATTGAACCAGCCGGTGCTGGTCGTTTCCTTGGGATACATGCCGAATCCGTGACCGCCCTGTTCATAGAGGTGAAATTCGACCGGCTTTTTGGCCGCGCGCCAGCTCTCGATCAGCCCGAATCCGCTATCGGCGAAGAAGGGGTCGTCGGCGGCGAGCGCGACGAACAACGGCGGAGCGTCGTCCGGAACGGTTATCGAAGCCAGCGGACCATAGATGTCGCCGATGAACGCCGGCTTGGCGTTCTCACCGACGAGCGCAGTCGCCAGGGTAAGCATTGCACCGGCTGAAAAGCCCACCATGCCGATACGGTCCGGATCGATCTTCCACGTGGCTGCGCGATTCCGGATCAGGGCGAAGGCGGCGCACGAGTCCTCGAGCTGCGGCGCGAGGTGAACTTTCATCTGATCCGGAGCGGGTCGCGGAGGCCGGCGCTCAGTGTTCGAGAACATCTTGTCCATCGAACGTTTGAATTCGGCCATGTCCGCCGGCGTCTGGTTCAGTCGATACTTGAGGACGAATGCCGCGACGCCGTGCTTGACCAGAGCGCGGGCGACATCCCAGCCTTCGTTCTCCATTGATAATGAGAAGAAACCGCCGCCTGGTGCAACAACGACCGCGGCGCCGCTGGCGCTGGCTGGATCGGGCAGAAACGGCGTGATCGTCGCAACCGTGACGTTACGAGCGAACTGGCTGCCGTATTGCGAGTGCCACGCCTCTTGGGCCGTCGCGTCGGGGAGCGGGGCGGTGCCGATCTCGATTGCATCCGGCTGATCGGGGATGGCGATCGCCGTCATCGTGTGGTCCAACTGCTCAGGAACTGGCGCCTCAACTGCATGATCATTTTTTTCCATGAAATTTACTCCTTATATCATATATATACCGCTATATCGCTTTCCATGATACCTTTGGCTATATAGCATTTCTCTCCAGATCGCTCTCTGCAACGTTTCTCAATAACACCTCCCCCGGCGACTATGCGCGGGGGCGGGAGTGCGATTCTGATCGCGCGTATGCTTATGCCCACTATGGTGCGTCATCGCCGGTAGTCGAAGCCCCGGACTGGTTACAGTCACGGGGCGTTTTTTTTGTTTCAGGCATAGTATAGGGTGAAATGAGGAAAGGGTCAAACGGAATTGAGGAAAGTCTGACGGTTTATTTTCCTGAAATGGCCTAAAAGGGACACACCCAGGGCGAAAATGGTGCTCGAAAAGGAGCATACCTAGCGGGCGCCGAGTGCGCCGGGTACGGCGTCGCGCTGCGCTTCGATGTTCATCACGGCGGGGATGAACAGACCGACCAGCGCCATCACAACGCACAGCGTTCCGCCGAGCAAATGGGGCGGTCAGCGTGCAGCGCCCGCAGGACAGTACTGTTCCTTGCCACTGCGGATAATTCGAGCCGCCTGTGAACGTGCAGCCCACAGTCCACCGTTCGACAGAAATGTCCGCTGATTGGATGTCAATTAAGTTTATAGTTTTTCTCAGCTTTTAACGTTCATTTTTTGGCTTGTATACGATTGTCTCCCGCAGCCTTAGGCATTGGAGCGGCTTCTTACTCTTCCTCCAAGCAGCAGAACTCGTCCAGACATCGTTCTGGTTTACTTGTTGATGATCTCCTTATGCTGCGTTCGCTACCACAGGCTCAAGTTGCTGTCGCCATGGTGGGATGCGAAACAAGAGCAATTCCTGCACATCGCGGATGGGTACATCCGACAGATATGGTCAGTTAGCCCAGCGGCCGTCGCCGGAGTTCGCTGAACCCACTTTTTCGGCGAGCCCGTGCCTTTGGTTGCGACCGGCTCCAGCAATCGCTCGCGCAGAGAGAGATGCGACAAGCAGAAATTGTAGTAGCCCCAGAACAAGAGTGCCCGGCGCTTCGCGCCCCAATTCTGTTTTGGCCAGGTCTTCTTCACGACGATTCAGACCAGGAATGTGTGCACGAAAGGTGCGATTCAGTCGCTCGATGAAGGCCGTGTTGATCTTTTGCCCGACTCGTGCCAACACCTGCCTGACCGCTTCTTTTGTGCCATAAACGACTCGATGCCTTACACTAACAATACGTTTGCGCGATCTCTCCTGCGGATGTATTCCATCCGAGACCACCTGGGCGTACTGTAATTGAGCTTGGGGCATCCAGCGGGGTTTTTCGGGTTGCCTATCCGCGTTCTTGGTCGGTTCGACCCATTCTCCCCAATGACTCAAAATCGCTTTTTCATACGATACCAGTTGGTCGGTCTCGAACAAGGGAACCTCACCTCGGATGTATTTCATCCGCGGAGCTAATACCTGGGCCACCCAATGCACCAGGCGCTGTGCCATATCCAACGTGCGATCCCCAATCTCAACCGCCAGCAACAGCTTGCTTTCAGGATCAATCGCACTCCACAGCCAGCTGTGCAATCGCTTCTTTTTCTCACCTTGTTTTGCCTCTGCCTGCTCTTCGACCTGCTTCATCCCACCCAGTAGGACATACAACTCGTCCATCTTTACCCGCTCAACGTGCAAATCGTGCAGCAGGTAGCGACTCACCGCTTCACTGTGCCTGGACGCCTCGACCAGCCAGCCCAACACCTCGTCTGGATGTACACCATAGATCCGTGCTACTTTCCGAATTCCAACCCCTTCACATAACGCTGCAATGGCCAATAAGACCGTCTCCGCCGGAACCCGATTCCGATAAAGGACCGTTCCCTGGGTCTCCGGCAAATGCTTGCATTTGCATAAGAACTTGCCACACCATACACACTCCAACTGCCGCCATCGCCCACCACTCGGATGTCCATTTGAGCGTATGTTCCCACACCCCAGCCAACCGAAATACCGACACAGTGGATTCGGACAGTAATGGTTCTTGGTATCTACTCGGTGTTTCGCCCCACGCTTCTGCTTAATCTGTGGTGGTCGTTCTCGCTGCTGTCCCCCTGTGGTGATCGTCTCTGCATGTGTGTGTACCCCGGCTTCACACAACGCGCATACTGGCCGATGGGCCAGCCCTTCGAAGGGCTTTGGTTTCTGGCAGATGCTTGGCATCTGCAACCATTTGTGCTTATATCTGGATTGTTTCGCTGGTTTCCGCTTTGCTCGTTTGGGCTTCCCCCTCACATACAAGACCACATATGCAATGCTGCACCAGATAAGTGCCATTCCCAGCAAGACCCGGATTATCCACTCGATGGTCATTCGTCTCGGTGAACTCACCGACCCATTTTTGAGTTTCATCTGACCATATCATGCTTGGTTCATCCAGTCAATTATCCGCAGGCACAAGGAACAGTACCCGCTCTATCGCTACCGGCGGGCCGGCGTGTTGAGTGCCGGGGCGGTCGATCTGGCTCTGCAGGCCGCGCTGGCCCTGCCGCTGCGGCTGTACGGCGAAGCGCACCTGCACGCCCGCGCGCTGGCCCTGGCGGCGCGGCTCGACCTGCCCGCGGCCTACGACGCGCATTACCTGGCCCTGGCCGAGTGGCTGGGTGGCGAACTGTGGACCGCCGACGGGCGGCTGGCCCGCGCAGTGGGCGCGTCTTTGCCCTGGGTGCGGCTGATCGAGTAAACAAGAGGGACGATCGGCGGGCATAAGCGCCGGAAAACAGGTCTGTCCTGATTTGTGAAATCGTGATATACTTGTGAAACGAGTTTTCACAAAGCATATTCAAGGAGTGTACGATGAACGCGGTGTTGGTCAAACTGAGCGAGCGCAACCAGATGGTGCTGCCCAAGGAGGCGCGCGAGGCATTGGGCGTCAGGCCGGGCGGGCGGGTGATGGTGTTGGTCGAAGGGCAGGTCGTGCGCCTGCTGCCCGAGCCGGAAAACTGGGCCGAGTACGTCTACGGCCTGGGGGCCGAGGTGTGGGCGTCGCTGGGCGGCGGCGAGCAGTTCCTGGAAGAGGAGCGGTCGGCATGGGAACGCTGAGCGAACTGTCGGCGCACCTGGCGCAAAGCGAGCGGATCGCACTGGACACGGCGGTTTTCATCTATGCCTTTGAGCGCCACCCCGAGCTGGGCCCGCCGGCGCGGGCGGTCTTTGACGCGCTGGAAACGGGCCGATGTCGCGGCTGCGCCTCGTCGCTGGCGCTAGGCGAAGTGCTGGTCGGCGTCCACAGGGCTGGCGACGACGAACTGGCCTTGCGCTATCGCAACGTGCTGACCCGCTTTCCGGGGCTGACGCTGGTCGATGCCGGCGTCGAGGTGATGGAGCGCATGGCCGACCTGCGCGCGCGGTACGGTCTCGCCACACCGGATGCCATCCACCTGGGGACGGCGCTGGCCTGGGGCGCGCGGGCTTTCGTCACCAACGACCTGCGCCTGCGCCAGGTGCAAGAGATCGAGGTTATTTTGCTCGCCGAGTGGATAGAGTAGGGCGAGCCGCGCCGGTGTTGGGCGGGCCGCGCCGGTGTTGGGGCGAGCCGCGCCGGTCGAGTGGGTGATTGTTTCAATCGCCCGTATCGAGACCAGGCGCGCCTGCGGCTTGACTGAACCGTATTGGTCCTACACGTGGGGTAAAAGACAATGACCACTTTTGATCGCCCATCCTGGAAAGCCCGCGTCACGGCGTGGTGGCAGGCCGCTGCCAGCAACCTGCCGGGCACGATCAAGCGGCTGGGAGTGAAAACGGCCTACGGCCTGCTCACCGCCTCGGCGTGGCTGCCGCTGCTGCGCTTTCGCGAGCCAATCGACGGGCGCGCGACGGCCTATGTCTGCGTCGGCGCGGTGTGCCGGCCGCCGGTGCAGGATCAAGCTGGCCTGCGGGCGCTGCTGGATGGGTTAGAGGCGCTCATAGAACAGCCCGCCGGCAATCGCCCTCTTGATCCGCGCCGCCGGTCTCGATCTACCAGGTCAAGGAGAGTTTTATGGCAATCGCTGCTTTTTTAGATATTGATGGAACACTTTATAGAAACTCGTTGATGATCGAACACTTTAAAAAGATGGTCAAGTACGAAGTGGTTGATCCAAGCCTTTGGCATACAGGGGTCAAAGCGGCCTTTATTGAATGGCGCAAGCGTGTCGGAAAATACGAAGACTATATGCTGGAATTGGTAGACATCTACTACCAGGCGCTTAAAGGCCGGCGCGCCGCCGACCTTGAATTCATCTCTAACCAGGTGATTCACCTGCATGGGGACATTGTCTATAAATATACACGCAATCGTATTCTTTGGCATCAATCTCTGGGGCACAAGGTGTTTTTCATCTCTGGCAGCCCGGATTTCCTGGTCTCGAAAATGGCTGAAAAATATCACATTGATGGGTACCGAGGGACAGTGTACCATATCGATGACATGGGCTACTTTACCGGCCAGGTCAGCCCGATGTGGGACTCGGACAGCAAAAACCGGGCCATAGACGATTTTGTCAGGGTTTTTCATATCGACCTCGCTCAAAGCTATGCCTATGGCGATACAAACGGTGATTTATCGATGCTTGCCCAAGTTGCACATCCTATTGCGATTAACCCTGCCAGGGCGTTATTGCTCAGCATTCGGAGCCGCCCCGAACTCGCCGCGAGGGCCAAGATCATCATTGAGAGAAAAGACATCATCTATGAGCTTGGTCCTGACGTTGCGATCATTGAACAGGACGCGATGACTCGATCATAACGCAAGCGCGCCGCCATTGGTCAAACACAGTTCTGACTCGATTTATCGAGACATGCTCCGGCCTGCTCAGGTGAGATGCAAAGCCGACGCTGCAGAAAGTCTGCCCTGGCCGGAAACGCCAAGCAACCCTGCCGGGTTATCGCAATGCGCGTTGGCCCCAAGAACGAATCCGGCGATCTGTACTTTCCGCTCGCTGACCATCAAGGCTCCCTCTCGGTGGCCACAGACAAAGATGGTAAATTGGTCGGCCGCCATTCGACAAGCCCGCAGGGCCATCATTTCCCACACCCTGCCGCTGACCCTCACCGACCGGCTCTGGACAGGGATGCGCCGTGATGGTACAATAGGGCTGTACCGGGCTGCCGCCGGGTGGTATGACCCCTACTCGACACAGGGCATACACGCCGGAGTCAGCGTGCCGCGAGCGCCGGCGGGGTTGAGTTTGGGCGGCACCCAGAGAAGCATTCCCGCACAGGCTGGCGATACAGACTGGCTTGGGGCAGGCTGGGACGTTGCGGTCAACACACACAACGCCTGGCTGGGCGACGTCATCGCCAATGCAATCAAGGTTTATTTGCGCACCTCCTATGGGCGAACATCCGGGCAACTGTCCAATCTTCTTTTGAACTATAGCATGGCGCGTCAAAATCTGAAAAAGATTGCATTTGCTCAGGGAATGATTCGCCAGACGGCTCCAAATGATATTCTAAGGCGTGCCTTTTTATCACTGCAACAGCGAAAATATACACGACAATTTGGGGCATTCTGGAACAATAATCTCTCAAATTGGAAAACGCTTAACCGACTGAATTGGTGGACCAACCCCAAAACGTTGGGGCCGGACCTGGTAGAGTTGGGTGGCGGTGTCGTAGTCGATGTGGGCGTGAGCGGGCTGTTTGAACTGCCCATGCTGCTCTCCGGCGACCTGACCTTCGCGCAGTATGCCGGGCGGCGGGGGGTGGCGGCAGTGGGGTCTGGCGTGAGTTGGTTTGTTGGTTGGGGAACCAAAAAGGCTCTGGAAAAATGGTTCCTGGCGACTACCGGAACAGTTAATATCTGGGGCATGGCGGTTACTGTGTCTGTATCTTTGGCCTGGGGATGGTGGATCGAGCCCTGGATTTACGAACAGTGGCCTGCTTTGTATCCCAAGAGTGAGAGGATTGGCCCGGCAGAGGACTTGCCGTGGTGAAGGGGAAAGGAATATGGGTATTGGGCATGTATGTGGTTCTCTCTTGCTGTGTGGCGGTGGAACAATATGTCTGTTGTTTAGCATCCAGATGCGGTTGGGCACCGACAGGACCTGGTTTGGTGAAATACCGTCGCTGCGTGTGGCTCCTGTGTTGATCTTTGGTTCTATCCCTGCAGGCTTGGGAATGTGGGTGCTGTGGCTTGCGCTGATCGGCCGGGAGCTTGGCTGGCTGGATGAACAATGGGGGATGGTGGTGCTCTTTACCGGCGGTTTGCTTATCCTCTTGGGGCTGGGTTTTGCCTTCTGGCGGCCGCGCTTTATCTGCCCACGCTGGTATCTCTGGTTGATCGACCACTATGGGCGCTATCTCGGCGAACTGCGTGAGGACGCGCAGCGCTACGAAAAGGAAAACCGTATAAACGAGTGGGCGGCTATGGTGCGCACGCAAGAAGGTTTGGAGCAGTGGGCCAGGAGCGTTCGAGAACGGGTAGACGCAGTGCAGCGAAA
>CAYRXM010000187.1:0-7527 GCA_964428175.1 uncultured Anaerolineae bacterium | reverse complement strand
CCCAGCTTGAAGGCCAGGTATCCCGCCCGCGCCGGTGCAACCACCCCCTCGGCGACCACCACACCGGCATCGCGGCGCACCGGCGTCTGCGCCTCGACAACCGGCCCGGTCGACGCGGACGAACAGCCGGTCAAGGCCACAACAGTCAAAAAAGAGATGATTGTAAATAGTCGATGTTTCATCTAGAACTCCTTTTAATTTCGTATTGCGTATTGTTCCGGGTTCACCGCCCGCGACGGAATACGCAATACGCAGTACGTCTTATTCGTACGCCAGCACTTCGCGCACCGTCAGCCGGCTCGCATTTCGCGCAGGCAAAAAGCTGGCCAGCGTACTCAGCAATACGACCAGCGCCAGCCACAGCCAGAATCCCTCAATTGAATAGGAAAAACGGAGCGGCGTTCCGATCAGCGGCACGCCAACCGCATTGCTCAACAGCCGGCCCAGCGGGACAGCCAGCACCGCCCCCATCCCCCAACTGAGCACGCCGATAGTCACCCCTTCCAGGATGAACACCTGGGCCACGCCCCGGTTCGGCGCACCGATCGCCCGCAGCACACCGATTTCCCTGGTTCGCTCCAGCACATTGATGCTCATCGTACCCATCAACCCCAAACCGCCCACCACGGCCAGCAGCAAAGCCATCAACAGCAGCAGGGCGATGATGATGTTGAACGAGGCCTGCATTTCGGCGCGCTCGCCAGTCATCGTCTGCACATCGCTGACCCAGATGCCCGCCCCTTCCAGGTGCGCCTCGAGCACTGCCGCCATCCTGGCGACCGAGGCTGGATCATGCTGCGCGGTGCGCACCAGCAGCGTGCTCGTTTTCCCCACCTGTCCCGTCGTCTCGGCGATGTACGGATAGTGCCCATACACCATCGGCGTCAGGATGCCCAGACACACACCAACCACGCGGTAAGGCTGCCGTCGGCCCATCACCTTGAGCACGATCTCGTCGCCCAGACGCACGTCCGGCTCTTTTTGCAGCAAAATCGTACTCACCACCAGTGCGTTCTCATCTTCTGGCAGCAGCCACCGCCCTTCGACAATCGCCGGCGATGGAGACAACTCGGACTCGGCGCGCGGCGCAAACATCAGGATCGATCCGCTCTCCGAACCGTCGGGGCGATCTCGCCGCACCGAGAGCTGAAACCACACATCGGTCTGCACAACGTCGGGCACGCCCAGCGCCGACTGTTCAACCTTTTCAACGCGATACGGGCGGGCCAGGATCACCCCAACGTCAAAATTCCACCAGCGCAAAATATCATCCATAGTGCCGTTCAACGAGGTTCGCACGCTAAACACGCTGATGAAAATTGCCCCGGCCAGGGCCAGCGTGGTCAGGGTCAGCGCCAGCCGCCCCTTGCTGCGAAACGTATTGCGGATCGACAGCAGCAGCGGGCGCTCAAGTACACACCGCGCCCACCACAGCCGCCGTCCCGACAGCAGCCAGTCGATCAGCCCGCCGCCCCAACGCCCTTTGCCCGGCGCATAGCCGACGCGCATCGACTCCGCCGCCGACGCACGCAGCATGCCCCAAAAAGGCGGCAGTGCGGCCAGCGTTGGCGCCAGCAGCGCCACACCAACTTGCAGCAAGATCGACCCTGGCTGTATATCCAGGCTGTGCAGATCGAAATTGAACTGCGCGGCCATAAAACGGCTCAACGCCCGCGCGCCGACGACGCTCAGCGGCGCGGCCAGGGCCAGCGCGATCAGGCCATAGGCAACGACCAGGGCCAGGTACATACCAAAGACCTGGACCGTCTGCGCGCCGACTGCCTTCATGATCCCGATCTGTCGTTTCTGCTGCGCCAGCAGCGCCGACACGGTGTTGACGATCAAAAAGATGCTCAAAGAAAGCGACAGCACCCCCAGCGCACCCATCAGCAGCAAGATCGCCTGCAAGATGTCATCCAGGGGCAGCATACCCGGTTCGGCGGTCACTGTGCCAGGAATGGTCAGCCCACTCTTTTCAGCCCGGCGCTTGACCGCGTTTACCACTTGCAGCACGTGTTCTTGCGGATCGACGCCGGGCGTGGAAGACACAGCAATCAGGTGCAGTTCGTTGAACCCGTACCCCTCGCCAAACCAGGCCAGCGTGTCTATCGCAATATAGCCATACGGCGTCCCATCGATCTGCGCCGGCACCTGCACCAAATCGTGCGCCACGCCGCTCACGCGCAGTTCGCGCTCGTTGCCATTGGGCAGTTCGATCCGGATCGTATCGCTCATCTGAACGCCAAGCAGCGCCAGCGCCGAGCGTTCGATCAGCGCCTCGCGCTCCGCAGGCGGCCACACCCCCGCAACTGGATGGATTTTGTCCACCCGCATCCGGTCATAGTCTTCGACGGCGAACAACCGCAGGGTTATCCACTCCGCCGGCCCCAATCGCACCCGCACATCGAGCGTGCGGCGGGCATCAACCTCGACCACCTCCGGCATGGCCCGTACGGCGCGCACAAACGCCTCGTCAAAGGTCTCCACCGTGCGCACAATCCCACTCGACGGGTTGATCGTCTGGTAGCTCTGCGCCATCCCGGTCATCAGCATGGCCCGCGCGCTGACAATGGCGCCCACCGCAAACAGCCCTACCGCAATCGACAGCACAATCAGCACGGTACGCGTTTTATTGCTCCACAGATCGTTAAAAACTTGGGCCCAGCGAGAATCCATCGCAGAAACTCCTCACGTTTTACGCTTTACGCCTCACGCACAATCTCACCATCGTGCAGCGTAATCATCCGCGTTCCGCGCCGGGCAATGTCTGGATCATGCGTGACCAACACCACCGTTTTCCCCTCCTCGACCAGCCGCTCGAACACACGCAGCACCGCCTGCGCTGTCTGCGAATCGAGGCTGCCGGTTGGCTCGTCGGCGACGATCAGCGCAGGGTCATTGGCCAGCGCGCGGGCGATCGCCACCCGCTGCTGCTGCCCGCCCGACACCGTCGAGGGCCGCTTGTAAGCGTGCCCGGCGATGCCCATCTGGTCGAGCAGGTCGAGCGCGCGCTGGCGGCGCTGGCGCAGCGTCCATTTGCCGGCAAAGGCCATCGGCAAGGTGACGTTTTGCAGCACGGTCAGCGAAGGCAGCAGATCAAATGTCTGAAACACCACCCCCACCGTCTGCCCGCGCCAACGCGCGGCACGTTCTGCACCCAGTCGATGCACCGGCGTGCCGCCCACCCAGATTTCGCCCGCCGTCGCCCGATCCAGCCCGGTCAGCACGTTGACCAGCGTCGTCTTGCCCGCGCCCGACTTGCCCCTGACCACCAGGAACTCGCCCGCCGCCACCTGCACATCGATGCCCTTGAGCGCGTTCACACTCAGACCTTTGCCGTTATATGTTTTGACCACTTGATGTAATTCTATCATTTTTAGAAACCAATCGTTTTTCGTGAGACGTGAAACGGCAGGCTGAAAAAGACGCGCATCGCATTGTCCATCCTCACGTTTCACGCAATACGCAATACGTTTCACCCATCCCTTACAATCTCCCCATCGGCGATGACCACCGTGCGCGAGGCCTGCGCAGCCAGGTCGTCGTCGTGGGTGACCATCAGCACCGTCTTGCCTTCATCCACCAGGCGTTCGAAAAGCGCCAGCACCTGCCCGGCAGTTTGGGAGTCGAGGTTGCCAGTCGGCTCGTCGGCGGTGAGCAGCGGCGGATCGTTGGCCAGCGCGCGGGCAATAGCCACCCGCTGCAGCTGCCCACCCGACAGCGCCGAAGGCAGTTGGTGCGCGTGGTCGGCCATCCCGACCATCTCCAACAGGCACATGGCCCGCCCGGCGCGCTCGGCGCGAGGGTAGAGGCCGCCATAATCCAGGGCCAGCAGCACGTTCTCGACGGCGGTCAGGGTGGGCAAAAGCTGGAAAAACTGGAAAATCACGCCAATCGCCCGTCCGCGCCAAACCGCAATCTGCTCCTCGTTGAGTGCATGCACTGCGGCGCCGTCGATGCGCACCTCGCCGGAGGTGGGCCGGTCGATGCCGGTGATCATGTTGATCAGCGTGCTCTTGCCGCTGCCCGATTTGCCCACAATTGCCACAAATTCGCCGCCCTCCACGCACAAATTAACGCCCTTGAGCGCGGTAAAGGCGCTGCTGGTGCCATTATCGTACACCTTGACCACTTGCCGCAGATCGACCAGTGGACCGTCAAGGCGATCGCTGTTTATTTTATGATTGGCCCGACGATTGTTCAATGTCATTTTCTCCAGACTCGGTGCAGGTCAGCGCGACGAGCGACACGCCCAGGTCGCGCAGCCGGTTGAGCAGGCTGTACAGCGCCGTCTGATCGGCCAACTGACCGCGCAGGATTGCATACCCATCAGGGAAATTTTCAATCTCAAGCCCGCCAAACCAGCCGCCCCACTGCCCCGACAGGTGGCCCTTGATTTGAACCTGACAATAGAGAGGATCGTTCATTGCCCGCACCTTTCTACACATTCAGTGTATCAGAAAGGCGGGTGGAGTGTCATCAAGCAAAAGGTGGATTGAGGGGGTGGAAAAAGACGGTCAGCCGTCAGCGGCCAGCCGTCGATTATAGGAGATTCAGTTCGCGCGCGCAGGCGACGGCCTGGGTGCGCTTGGAAACATCGAGCTTGCGATAGAGGTTGTTGACGTGGGTCTTGACCGTGCTCACGGCGACGGTTAACCGCTCGGCGATCTCGTTGTTGGTAAGGCCGTCGGCGATCAGGCGCAGCACCTCCAACTCGCGGTCGCTGAGCGGTTCGAAAAGCGTGGTCGGTTGGGGCAGTTGGATGGGAGATGCACCCGGCCCCCGAAAAGCGGCCAACAGCCGGTTGAGATAGACCCTGATCTCGTCGCTGATTGTGTCTTGCCGGGCGAATGCCGCCAGCAGGCGTTCCATCGACGCACCCAGATCAATAAAAACGCGGGCATAGCCTTCGGGCTGGGCGTAGGTCAGCGCCTGTGCCAGCGCATCCAGCGCTTCAGCCCGTCGATCCTGTCCGTCCAACACCAGGGCGCGCAGGGCCAGCAGTTCGATCTCGCTGCCGTGCCAGCCCGCCTGGTGCAGTTCGGCTATCGTCGCATCGAGCATGCCTTCGGCCTCGCCAAAGCGCCGCCGGGCCAGCGCCACCCGGACCAGCGACGAGCACTCGGCGGCGCGGGTCAGCAGCGTGATCAGCCCGCCCTTTTTCAACAAATCTGTTTGCGGCAGCCACGTCTCGGCCCATCGCCCGGCCTGGGCCAGATCGCCCTGTGCCAGCCACACTCGGACGCGATATACCTCGATCATCCGCGCAGTGATGGCGGCCAGTTTGCCGGCGCGGGCCAGGGCCTCGCCGCGCCGTATCGCCTGTTCTGCCCGGTCAGGCCGGCCCAACGACAGTTCGATCCGCACCTGAACAACATAGTCATCGGCCAGCACCTCGGCATTACCCCAGCGCTCACCCAACTCGACGCAGCGGGCAATGCGCCGTTCGGCCAGAGCCAGTTCGTTGCGCTCGCGGGCCACGTCGGCCATGCCCTGGTAGATCAGGCTAAAGCCGAACGAGGCATCGGCTTCCGGCGGCGCCTGCACGCTGGCTCGCCCCACCTGCTCGCTGGCCCGCTCAAACTGCTCGCCGCGCTCCCAAAGCGCGAGCGCCGCGCTCAAGCGACCTTGTAACATCAGCAAAGAACCACCGACAAAAAGCGAGAGCAGCACCAGCATTGTGTTCCCCTCGCTCTGATTGATTTCGAGCATTTCGCTGAACAGCCCCTCGGCAAGCGAGATGTCTTGAGGAAAATGAATCGTAAGGCCCATCAGCCAGGTGAGGATGCTGCGCAAAAACTCGTTCCGCGAGGTGAGTGCTTGCAGCGTCTCCCGCGCCAGCCGCGCCGACTCGCCAATATCGCCATGATACATCGCCAGCATGGCTTGAATGGCCGCCATTTGTTGCTCCAGGTCAGTCCGTTCGCCAGGCGATTCGACGGTTTCCAGGCGCGCCGCCAACCCGGCGAGACAGGTTTCCGCCTCGGATAGCTGCCCGCTGACGATCAACCCCCAGGCCCAATAGACGCATAACCACAGCCGCTCGTGCCGCACGCGGGCGGGCAAACGTTCAACCCAACCGAGCCAGGTAAGCGCTTCACCGCGCAGCAGCATCGACTGTGCCACCTGCTCGAGCAGGCGCGCGGCCCACTCGAATTCGTTCGCCTGGAGTGCATGCCCGATCGCCAGGGCGAGATGGTCGTGCTGCTCGTACCATTCGGCGGCCCAGCAGTGCAGGTCGTGGACGCGCTCCGGCATTTCCTGCTGCAGCCGGCTGTGCAAGAAATCAGCAAAGAGGCGGTGATAGCGATACCACTCGCCGACAGCGTCGAGCCGTTCCAGGAACAGGTTGGCGTGCTCCAGATGGTGCAAAACGGCGTCGCTGTCATTGCGTCCGGTAACAGCGGCACACAAGGGTGCGCTCAACCGGTCGAGGATCGAAGTTTGCAGCAAAAAGGCGCGCACATCAGCTGGCTGGCGAGCCAGCACCTCTTCGGCCAGGTAATCGATCACGTGTTGATGGCTGCCGCCAAAGGCGGCAATGAACTGTGCGCGCTCAAGCAGTGTTCCCGGCGTCGATTGTAGGGCCAGCGCGGCCAGTTGCAGGCCCGAAATCCAGCCCTCGGTGCGCACTTCGAGCGCAGCCACGTCTTGAGGGGAAAGGGCCAGGCCCATCGCATCATTCAAAAAGGCGGCTGCCTCCTCGATGGTGAAGCGCAGGTCGGCGGCGCGCAGTTCGAGCAGCGCACCGCGCGTGCGCAGCCGGGGCAGCGGCAGCGGTGGGTCGGCGCGGCTGGCAACAACCAGGTGCATCGACGGCGGCAGGTGATCGAGCAAAAAGGTGAGCGCATCGTGGATCGCCGGTCGGTCAACCAGGTGGTAATCGTCGAGGACCAGCAGCAGCGGCACCGCGGCCTCGGTCAGCGCATTGATCAACAGGGTGAGCACGGTCTTGAACGAGGGCGGCTGCGGGCCTGACATCAACGCTCCGGCTTCCACGTCCAGATCGGGGCATGCATCTTGAACGGCGGCGATCAGGTAGGTCAGAAAGCGAACCGGGGCATTGTCGTCGAGGTCGAGCGAGAGCCAGGCCAACCGAGTAGCCGCCGGCGCGTCAAACTCAGACAGCCATTCGGCCAGCAGGGTCGTCTTGCCAAACCCCGCCGGAGCCGAGATCAGGGTCAGTTTGCGAGCAAAGCCGACCCCGTCCGGCAGGTACAGCCCGCGGTTCAGCCGTTCGACCAGCCGCACGCGCCCCACCAGGCGGGGGCGAACCGGGGGCATATACAATTTGGTGCGCAGCAAGGGAGCATCCATAGCATAACCTGAACAAAGCCAGGAAAAAAGACCGTGCGATCATTCTACCATAGGTCGAGGTGTGGGGCAAACAAAAAGGCGAGAAAGCATAGGTGCTCTCTCGCCCAGAATCAAAATCGACTCACTTGTTATCGCACCTTGATCTCGACCATCGTGGTCATGCCCCAGCGCAGCGCCGACGCCTTGTCCGGCTCATCCAGCAGCACCGTC
>CAYRXM010000186.1:0-7780 GCA_964428175.1 uncultured Anaerolineae bacterium | reverse complement strand
CTGACCCTGACCCTGTCCAACCAGGGCGAACGGCAAGCCACCGACGTCACCATCGATGTGGGCGGCACGCTGGCCCTGCCGGGTGAAAGCAGCAGCACGACCTTTGTCGACACGATTGGCCCGAACGGCGAACAAACGGTGATCTTGGGCCTGGTTCTGGGTAGTGTGACCCAGGCCGGTCGGCAGGCCGTACCGATCGAGCTGAAATACAGCGATCCGGCGGGCACCAAGTACACCGAGCAGCAAAGCATCGGGTTGGATGTGAACACCGGCAGCCTTTACCAGCCGCAACTGCTGATTGAGAGCTATACTATCGATCCGACGCAACTGGGCGCCGGCGACCGCTTTACCCTGACCCTGAAACTGACCAACGTCGGCGGCGGAAAAGCACAGCGCATCCTGATCATCCTGGGCGGCGAGGGCGCCGAGCAGTTGAATGCCTTTGTGCCCGCCGCAGCCAGTAACATCGGCTTTCTGGCCGAACTGGAGGCTGGCGAAAGCGTCGAGCTTGTCCAGGCCATGATCGTGGATGCCAAGGCCGAACCCAAGGCCTACAGCGTGCCGATTGGGCTGACCTATAACGATGCCTTTGGCAACCGCAAGAGCGAAACGCACCGCATCAGCCTGATGGTGCTGCGCCGCCCCGAATTTCAGGTGAGTTTTTACATGCCCATCCCCGGCCCGGCCATGACCGGGATGCCCTTTATGCTGCCGATCGAGGTGATGAATGCCGGCACGTCGCGCATCAGCATTTCGCTGCTTGAACTGAGCAGCGACCAGCTCGAGATCGAAGGCGGCTCGATGTTTGTCGGCGGCCTGGAACCGGGCCTGTCCTGGACGGTGGACGCGACCGCCATGGCCATGGAGGCCGGGCCGGCCCAGATTGTGGTCAACATTCAATACCTGGACGATTTCAACCAGAAACAGGTGATCAGCCACACCCTGGAGGTCGAGGTGATGGAGGGCTTTGATCCGGGCGGGTTCGAGCCGGAGCCAGTAAAGCCTGAACAGCCCGAAACCGTCTGGCAAAAGGTGCTGCGCTTTTTGCGCGGCCTGGTTGGGCTGGGGAGCTAGAATGACCACGCGCGACCTGATTCGACTGGTCTTGAGCAACCTGCGGCGCATGAAAGCGCGCGTCGCCATGACTGCCATCGGCGTGATCATTGGCACGGCGGCGGTAGTGGTGCTGGTTTCGCTGGGCGCGGGCTTGCAGCAGCGCGCCCAGGAGAGCCTGTATTCGTTCGGCAGCCTGTCGGAACTCCAGGTATACGCGGACTATTATTATGGCAAGCGGGAAGAAAGCCAATCCACCGAAAAACAAATCGTGTTGAACGACAAGGCGGTCGAACAAATCCGGCAGATACCCAACGTGCTAGCCGCCACGCCGCTCGAGTATCTATACAGCGGCGAGATCAGGATGGGCCGCCAGACCGGCTATGGCAGCATCATCGGCGTCGATCCGGCCGCATTCGCCCTGCTCGCGCCGCAAATCGTCAGCGGCACAATGCAGTTAGGCCGCGACAAGGTCGTGGTCGGCGCCAGTGCGGGCGAGGGGTTTCTCAACTGGGAAACCTACCAGCCGGGCGATCCGCTGCCAGAATTGATGGACCAGACGCTACGCCTGGTGCTCTATCCCTTTTCCAGTGATTATACACGGCAACCGGAACCGTTTTACGTCACCATCAAAGTGGTAGGCAAACTCAAGCAGCAGGGCTACCAATACGATTACAGCATATTCATGCCGCTGAAACAGGTGATCGATCTGAACACGCGCATCTCGGGCAGCCGGCCCAACAAAGACAAGGACGGCTATAACCAGGTGTTGGTCAGAGTGACCGATGCCAAACAGGCCCCGCTCGTCGAGCAGGCGATCAAGGAAATGGGCTTTCAAGTCCAATCGGCGCGCAGCGAGCTGGAGCAGATCAACTCATTTTTTCTGGTGATTCAAACCATTCTGGGCGGCATCGGCGCCATTTCGATGCTGGTCGCGGCGTTCGGCATCGCCAACACGATGATGATGGCGATCTATGAACGCACACGCGAGATCGGCTTGATGAAGGCGATTGGCGCTTCAAACCAGGATGTGATGTCCGTTTTTCTGTCTGAAGCGGGCGGGATCGGTTTTCTCGGCGGCGCGGGCGGCGTGCTGCTGGCCGTGGGGCTGGTCATCCTGCTCAACCTGCTGGGCACTTCTTTGCTGAGCGGGATGGGCAGTGCGATCATGGGGCCGGGCGGCGGGGAATCGACTACGCTGGCGGCCATTCCGGCGTGGCTGCCCCCGTTTGCCATCGTGTTTGCCACACTCATCGGCATCGCTTCGGGCATTTATCCGGCGCTGCGCGCCGCCGCGCTCAGCCCAATCGCGGCATTGAGATATGAATAGCCCAAATGTCTTCTCTATCCGATAAGCTCAAAGCACTTGGGGTCAAGGTTGGCGCGCAAGACCTGAAGCCGCCCCGGCCCAAACACCCTTTTCCGCTCGAAAAGGTGCTCGGCGGGCGGGTGCAGGAAACTGCTTGCGGTGAGACCGTGGTGATCGACAAGACCCTGCCCATCGACACGCCGCACGGCTGCCGCACACTGCGCATCGACGAGCCGCTGGACGCCATCGCCGCCTGGGCCAGCGATCCGCGCCTGACCGAGCACGGCCCGTACACGTTCGCCTTTCTCGACATCGAGACGACCGGCCTCGGCTTTGGCGCAGGCACCTATGCCTTTATGGTCGGCGTGGCCCGCTACGAGGGCGCGTCGCTGCACCTGGCCCAGTTCTTTATGCACGACCCCGCACAAGAGCCGGCGATGCTCACCGCGCTGATCGATTTCTTGCAGCCGTGCAAGGGATTGGTCACGTTCAACGGCAAAGGTTTCGACGCGCCGCTGCTCGAAGCGCGTTACCGGCTCAACCAGATGCCCTCGCCGCTGCCCCGTCTGCCCCACCTCGACCTGCTGCCCCTCGCTCGCCGGCTGTGGCGCGACCGCCTGGCCAGCCGCGCGCTCGGTTCGCTCGAAGAGCACATTTTGGGCCTGCCGCGCACCACCGAGGATATCCCCGGCTGGATGATCCCCCAGATATACATCGACTATGTGCGCGACGGCGACGCGCGCCCGCTCAAGGGCGTTTTTTACCACAACGAGATCGACGTACTCTCGATGGCCGCGCTGCTCGGCCTGATCGCCGGGCAATTGAACGACCCGCTGCGCCCGGACATCCATCCCCTCGACGTGATGGCGATGGGCAAAATGCACGAGGCGCTGGGCGAGACCGAGCAAGCCATCTGCCTGTACCGGCAGGGGATCGACGGCGGGCTGCCCGCAGAGGCGCACTGGCGCACGGTCGAGCGGCTGGCGCTGATTTACAAACGGCAGGAAACGTGGGCAGAGGCCGTCGCGCTGTGGGAGCAGGCGGCGCAGGCGGGCCACATTTATGCGTACATCGAGCTGGCCAAGCATTATGAACATCGTGAAAGGGCTTACGATCGGGCCATTCACTGGACGGAAGCGGCGCTTGCCCGCGTGCAAACCCCCGAATTTCCCCGCTGGGAACGTCAGCGCATGCTCCCCGAACTGGAACATCGACTGGAACGGCTGCGAAAAAAGACCGGCTCGACATAGTGTTGTCACACCGCGTATTCCGTGCTATAATTCAGCGCAAACACCCCCATAGCATGGATGAAGCATCCCAAGACGGAATCTGAATCAAAAGGAAAACCCGATGGGCAGTCGAATCGGTACACAAATCAGTGTGGATGAAATAAAGCAAAATCCGTCGGCTTTTCTCCGGCGTGTCCAGGCCGGAGAGGCATTTGTCATTGTCACGGCAGGAAATCCGCTTGCAGAGATCAAGCCTGTTACCTGGTCTGACAAGCTCCTGCGTCCGGTCGGACTATGCGCCGGCGAATTTGATGTGCCAGAAGACTTTGACGCCCCACTCCCGGATGACATCGTTCAAGAATTTGAGGGCCAATGAAGTTACTATTGGATACTCATATATTTCTCTGGTATATCACAAACGATAAACGTTTGCCGGCCGCTATGTGTAACATGATCCGCGATTTGAACAATGAAGCATATCTCAGCGTGGTTTCTATTTGGGAAGCAATGGTCAAATACCAGCTCGGCAAATTATCACTACCAGAACCGCCTGAGGCATATCTGCCGGTACAACGGCAAAGACACCAGATAGCAAGCCTTCCGCTTGACGAAGACAGTGTGTGCAAATTGGCCAGCTTGCCGCCATACCACCGAGATCCATTTGATCGTATGTTGATCTGTCAGGCATTGGCGCATGATCTGGTCATTGCGACAATCGATCAAGCCATCATCAACTATTCTGTTCCAGTATCGACTGACCTCTTATGAACCTGCGTGGACTGCTCCCTCTGATCCGCGAGCTTTCAGCCTATCAAACCTTGCTCGACATGGTCGCGCGCGGCGAGGCCACCGACCCTCTCTCGTTGCTCTATGCCGCGCGACCCTATCTGGTCGCCGCGCTGGCCGATGATCTAAAACGTCCCATTCTTCTGGTGATGGCCCGCCCCGATCAGGTCAACACGGCCATCGAACAGTTGAAACAGTGGCTGCCAACGCCGGAAAGTGTTCTGCGTTTTTCCGAGCCGGAGGCGCTGCCCTACGAACGCATCCCCTGGGCCGCAGAAACCGTGCAGGAGCGACTGCGCGTGATCGCCGCACTGACGCGCTGGCAGGAAGGAAATGCAGCGCCGGTGATCGTCACCTCGGCGCGCGCGCTCATGCAGCCCACCCTGCCCCGCCGCGAACTCACCATCGGCACGCGGACGCTGCGCGTGGGACAGATGCTCGACCTCACCCCGACGCTCGCTGCCTGGCTCGAACTGGGCTACGAGATGGTCAGCGTGGTTGAAGCCCCCGGCACATTCAGCCGGCGCGGCGGCATGATCGACGTTTATTCGCCAGGCGAAGCTTATCCCGTCCGCATCGAACTTTTCGGCGACGAGATCGACAGCCTGCGCGCGTTCGATCCAACCACCCAGCGCTCGCTGGAGCGAATCGACGCATGCACCCTCATCCCGGCGACCGAGGCGCTGCCCAAATTCGGACACCTGGCCGCGCCCCGGCTGGCCGCGCTGGACACGACCCACCTGCACGGCCCGGCCAGCGCCGAGTTCAAGGCCGACCTTGCCGCGCTGCAAGGCGATGAGCCGTTCAAGGGCATCGAGTTCTACATCCCCTACCTCTATACCACGCCCGGCACGCTACTCGACTTTGTTCCCGCTAACGGGCTGGTCGTGATCGACGACCGCTTTGATTTGCAGCAGGCCGCCGCCGACCTGGAAGCCCAAGCCCTCGACCTGCGCGAATCGCTGTACAGCAGCGGCGAACTGCCAGGCAATTTGAACCTGTCCTACTTGACCTGGGATGCGTTGAGCGAAGCGCTCGGGGATCGTCAACCGCTGGTGCTCGGCTATGAGCGGGAAATGGGCTGGATCGAAGAGGAAGAAAAAACGGACGAAGAACAGCCGCCATTGGCTCCCGGGGCATCGCCCCAGCTTTCTGCTCCCGGGGCGTCGCCCCAGCTTTCTGCTCCCGGGGCGTCGCCCCAGCTTTCTGCTCCCGGGGCGATCAAGGATCATTTTGTATCCGGCCCGCGCTATGGTGGGCAGCTGCGCAAGGTGATCGAGGCGTGGAGCGAAATGCGCCGCTCCGGCTATACCCTGGTCGCCGTCACCCGCCAGGCCAGTCGCATCGGCGAACTGTGGCGCGACCACGATGGGCTGACCTACCCCGGCAGCGAGATCGCCGCGCCGCCGGAACACCGCACGCTCAGCCTGGTCCAGGGCACGCTCGACGAGGGCTGGCTCATGCGCGTCTCGCAAGAGCGGCCGCCCTTTATCTTGCTCACCGACGCCGAAATCTTTGGCTGGAGCAAACCACGCCCGCGCCGCCCGCGCCGCAAGCCCAAGCACCCCGAAGTCTTTTTCGCCGACCTCCAGAGCGGGGATTATGTCGTCCACGTCGATTACGGCATCGGACTGTTTCAGGGATTGGTCAAGGCATCCATCGACACCGATCCGCAAGGCCGAACCATCGAACGCGAATACCTGCGCGTCGATTACGCCGAAGGCGACAGCGTCTATGTACCCGTCCACCACGCCGACCGCCTCAGCCGCTACGTCGGCGCGTCGGACCGCCCGCCGGCGATCCACCGCCTGGGCACATCCACCTGGAGCCAGGTCAAGACGCGGGCCAAAAAGGCTGCCGTCGATGTGGCCCGCGAACTGCTCGAACTGTATTCGGCGCGGATGGTGGTGCCCGGCCACGCCTTTTCACCGGACACCGAATGGCAGCAAGAGCTAGAGGCATCCTTTCCCTACGTCGAAACCGACGATCAGATCAGCGCCATCGCCGACGTCAAGGCCGACATGGAAAAGTCACAGCCGATGGATCGCCTGATCTGCGGCGATGTGGGCTATGGCAAGACCGAGGTCGCTTTGCGCGCCGCTTTCAAGGCCATGATGGACGGCAAGCAGGTCGCCGTGTTGGTGCCGACCACCGTCCTCGCCCAACAGCACTGGACTACCTTCAAGCGCCGCCTGGCCCCCTTTCCGGCCAAAGTCGAAATGCTCTCCCGCTTTCGCACCGACAAGGAGCAGCGCGATGTGGTGCAGGGATTGTCCAGCGGCAACGTCGATATTGTGATCGGCACGCACCGCCTGCTTTCAAAGGACATCGAATTCAAGGATTTGGGCCTGCTGATCATCGACGAGGAACAGCGCTTTGGCGTCACCCACAAGGAACGGCTCAAACGCATGCGCACCGAGGTCGACGTGCTGACCATGACCGCCACGCCGATCCCGCGCACCATGTACATGGCCCTCACCGGCGCGCGCGACATGAGCACCATCGACACGCCGCCCGAAGAGCGCCTGCCGATCAAGACCCACGTCGGCGAATACGACGAAACGCTGATCCGCATGGCGATCTTGCGCGAACTCGACCGCGGCGGGCAAGTCTTTTTCGTCCACAACCGCGTGCGCGGGATCAATGCCATCCGCCAGCAGATCGAGCAACTGGTGCCGGAAGCCACCTATGCTGTCGGTCACGGGCAGATGCCGGAGCGCGAACTGGAAAGCGTGATGATGGATTTCGCCGAGGGGCGGATCGACGTGCTGGTCTGCACCACCATCATCGAGAGCGGCCTGGACATCCCCAACGCCAACACGATCATCGTCCATCGCGCCGACCGCTTTGGCCTGGCCCAGCTTTACCAGTTGCGTGGGCGCGTGGGACGCGGGGCCAACCGCGCCTATGCCTACTTTATGTGTGATCGCAGCGCGCGGATGACCGAAACGGGCCGCCAGCGCCTGCAGGCGATGCTCGAAGCGGGAGAACTCGGCGCGGGGTACACCATCGCTATGCGCGATTTGGAGATTCGCGGCGCGGGCGACCTGCTGGGTAACCAGCAGCACGGACACATCGCCGCCATCGGATTCGACCTCTATGCACGACTATTGACCCAGGCGGTGAGCGAACTCAAGGGTGAATCGCCGCGCCTGCTGACGGCATCCTCCGGCGAAGCGGATGCGCGCGAGCAGCAGGCCGCGCTGCTGCCCCTGGAGCACGAAGTGCAGATTTCGCTGCCGCTGGAAGCGGCCATCCCCGCCGACTATGTGGCCGATGAGACGCTGCGCCTGCAATTGTATCGACGACTGGCCGGGCTGGCCGCGCAGGAAGACATCGAGGCGATACGAGGAGAACTGGAGGATCGCTTTGGCCCACTTGCCGATACCGCGCAAAACCTGCT
>CAYRXM010000185.1:0-7943 GCA_964428175.1 uncultured Anaerolineae bacterium | reverse complement strand
TGGCTGTGGCGACACAGGATGAAGGGATCGAGAACAACGCCAAATAAAGCAGGCTAACAAGCAGTTGCCGGCGACCGGCCCCTGCACTTTGCTACGCTCGCGTTTCAGCCGCTGGCCGAACCGCCACGCTAGAACTCTCAATTTTGTACCCAAGGAGAAATTTTAGGACAGATACTTGGCGATCCCCGTCGACCGCGCAAGCCGTTGGGCATCGCGCGCCTCTTTGATTCAGGGCTTGTCGGGAATGGTCAGCACATCGCCGGGGTTGAGCCGCGCCCAAGGCAGCAGCCCATTGGCTTCGGCCAATGCTTCGACGGTCACGCCATGAGCGATGGCAATCGATTCCAGTGTTTCGCCGAGCACGACAACATGGCCGGACGGGATTGGCGTTGGGGAGGGCGGCGGCAGGGTGGGCATCACGATCGCCGTCGCGGTAGGAAAGGGCATGGGAGTAAAAGTGGGTGGCGGTGTCCAGGTGAGTGTCGGTTCGACACGCGGCTCGGATGAGCGTTCCATCAACGTGCCAAAGACGATGATGTTGAGAATGATCAACAAAGTGATCGCCAGCCATTGTTTTGCACTCATAAACACAGCCTCGCAAGTCGGATCCATCCCCCGGCCCTATTCAGCAATTCTCAATTTGATGGAATCGAGGCTTCAGCCGGTACATATTGTTCCATTCAAGCGTCCCCAACCCGGCTAAAGCCTCCACTCCAACCACATTTGGGGCCATATTGAGAATTGCTGAACCTTATTATAACATCCTTTGCCCATCCTGCCAATGAAACTGCAAAATAGGCGATGCGCCGCTCAAGAAATACATCGTTTGAGCACCCTGGCTTCGACGCCCAGCACCTTGAACCCAAACCACTCGTACAGCCGGCGCGAGTGGGCGTTTTCCTGCTGCGTGTTGAGGGTGATTCCGAAAACGCGGTGTGCCGCAAGGCGCTCGATTGCCTCGGCGAGCAGCCGCACACCGACCTGGCGTCCCTGCCATTGGGGATGCACGGCGATGCGCGACAGGTGTCCGTGCCGTCCGATCACTGCGCCGTAGGCGTATCCGACCGGGCGCTGCGCTTCAGCGACGATCATAAAAGCGGCTTCCCGGCCCAACTCGTCCAGGCTGGCCGCAGTGTGGTGCCAGAGCGGGTCGTCAAAGGCCGCGCGGTCGATCTCGACCAGGTCATCCAAATCGGCGCGGCTGGCCGGACGGATAATCACTTCCCTGCTGCCATGTGAGGGGACGGACATGTGCGTCTTTTGCAGGGTGATGATGGTGTCGCCGGGCTGGAACTCGTTTGCCAGCAGCGCTTCGATCAGCCAGGCTTCGCTGCCCAGGTGCGCCAGCGTGTGGATCGCGCGGCGCTGCAAGATATCGATCACGTGCGGCAGCAGTTCGGCCAGCGTGTCGTCGATCGGCCAGCCGGCGTGCAGGGCAAACACGTTCAACCGGGCCACCGTCTCCGGCTCGACGGTCAGGCCAAAAATGCAACCCAGCCGCTTTTCCCGCTCGATCAGAAAGGTGAGCTGCCGGAACAAGATGTCGGGCAGCCGCTCCCACGGCACCTGTACTGACAGCCGGGGAGCGGTGGTCAGCAGTTCGTTGACGGCGAAACGATCCGCAGACGAAATCTGGCGGATATACACAGCACCTCTCAAGTATGGCAGAAAAAACCGCCCAAGACGGGACAGGAAACGAATGCTGGATTCTTATTCCTTCTGCATCCCAACCGTGATGTGCCACGGGTCGGCCGAGTCTTTGGGCACGTTCATTTGATCGACCACCGGTTTGTACCCTTTGGCCAGGGCAAAAACGGCATAGGCGGTGCCGCGCTTGACACCAATGTTGGTGATAAAAGTGCCTTCCTGGTCAGTTTGGGCCACAGCGTGGATCAGCGTCTCGTCGTTGCCGCTGTCGATGTACTGCTTGATCGTCACCCCCTCCTTGAGGATCACGAAAAAGGCGTTGGGGATGCCCCGTTGGGCGTCGGCGTCAACAACAATGCCCACCACCAGCACCTCATCACCGCCGAGGGTGCCTCCACTGCCAGAAGCGCCGCCGGAGATCGCGAACGAAGCCCACATTTGTTCGAGCGTCGGCACCAGCGATTCCCAGTCTTTTTGCAGGGCAAGAAAAATCACGCTATAGCCGCGCGATCCGCTCACCGTGCTGAACAACAAGCCGACAATTTCGGTGCCGCTTTTGGTATACTTGAATAAAATACCATACCATCCATCGCCTTGATCCTCAGAGTCGTGCAGTTCGACGTTGGGCAGCGAGTTCGATATGCGCTCAAAGACCATTTCGGCCTCTTGCTGCGCGTCGCTTTTGGGCGAGGCATTGACCAGCACCAACATGCTGGCGATGTCTTGCGGGTGCGAGAACTGTGCCGACGAGTCGCCCTGTTCGACCAGCCAGTTTTGCGGATAATCGACCGAAAAGCCGAGCGTGTCACTGGTATAGGTGGACATTTCACCCGTTGGCTCGATCTCGGCCGGCGTCTTACCCGGCGGCGTTTTGGGCAGGCCCGCCGCGCCAATCACGGCAAAGCTGTGCGTCTCCACCAGTTTGCCATCCAGGTTGACCTCGACCGAATAGTCGCCGGGCCGCCACTGTCCCTGCGGATTGAGGCTCAAGCCCACGTAGGCGCTGCCGATGACGTTGTCACGCTCGGTCAGCCCGATAAAGGTATCCTGCTGGTACCAGCGCGCCGAAACCACATTGTTGGCCTGCAAGTTGGCTACCTGGATCGAGACGGAAAAAGCGTCGATCTCGCTAAAGGTATTCGTCTCGGCAAAAGGGCGCCCATCTTCGGTCAGACCACGACACAAACTGACGCCAACGATCTCTGGCTTGGCTTCCGGCACGGGCGTCGCTGTGGGCGGCACGGGCGTCGCTGTGGGCGGCACGGGCGTCGCTGTGGGCGGCACGGGGGTGACTATCGGCTCGATAGGGCCGATCTTGATGCAGGCCAGCAAAAGGATCGATAATATGGCAAAAGCCACGAGCAAAATCCGGCGATTTCTTGGATTGGACATGCTTCCAACCTCCCTAGTTTTCCGGCATCGGCAAGATGCCCCTGCTGCGCCAGTGATGAATGTCGATGAGCATGCTCTGGCTCTGAAATCTGGCCCAGTTTTCGGCGCCCAGGCGCAGCGCTTCCTCAAAGGTCGAACCTTCACCGAGCACAGTGGTCTCGACGAAAATGTACTGGTGCGAGCCATCGTTTGTCTCGCAAGCCACAAAGGCGTGTCCCGGCACAATCACCAGCAGCGGATTCATATCCATCGCCTCGATTGCCGCCGCATAGAGCGCCGCGGTCTCGATGCAGTTGCCGGCCCGCTGCTGGATCGTTTCGGCGGGCAGCCGCACGCGCTGCACAAAAGTTTTTTCGGTGCTGGCCAGCGAGACCGGGGTGCTGACGTAGCGAATCCGGTAGTCATTGTTCAATACGCGATAGATGGCCGCCAATTGGGGCAGCACACCTTGTTCGCCGGCCTGATAGCCATAGATCGCCTCGCCGGGCATGTATTCCGTCGCGTCGCGCAGCAGCTTTTCCACTGCCGGCGAGGCGGGTGTGACCCAGGCCGCGACGTACTCGCGAAAATCGCCGATCAATTCGCCGTTCTCGTCAACAATGACCACCACCAGATCGCGCTTGGACATCATATCGACCGAGACAGACTGTTCTTTGATCAATTTCTCGTCGCCGTTGTGCAAATAGGTGACCAGGTAATGAAACGAGGCAACCTGCCCCTCGTTGAGCTGATCGCGCGCGCCGGCTTTCATGATCGGCGTCTGGTGGATTTCAACCGTCTCGCCGGGAGCAAGGTCGCGCGTATCGATCGCCTGATCGGTAAAGCCGACAATCTCGGAAACCACCTTGATTTTGGTCGTCGTCGCGCCCCGGTTAGTGAGGTCAAAGGTGGCAAAATGCTGCTGCTTGGACGTCTTGCCGAGCAAGTGATAGATTGCGGTGGGCACCTTGCTGTAATACTGCACCTCCACCTCGATCTGCGGCGGCGGGCTAACGCTGATGGCCTCTTCTGGCGTGGCCGTCGGCGGCGGCAGCGGGTCTGGATCGGGATTGGGATCGATGTTGATGCAGGCGAGCAGGATCAGCGTCAGCAGCAGCACGGGAAGCGCCAATTTTTTAGGGCGTGTGATATTGCGCATCGCGCGTCTCCTATCCCGACTAAATCGGAATCGAACAGGTTGGGTTCGCTCGGAAAAATCTTGGCCCAAAATACAACACACTTGGAGGATAGGCCCTATCCCGACTAAATCGGAATCGAACAGGTTGGGTTCGCTCGGAAAAATCTTGGCCCAAAATACAACACCCTTGGAGGATAGGCCCTATTCAAAGGCAATCGAGTTGAGGAAACGTTCCCATTCGACCAGCGCGTCGGCATAGACGCTCTCGTCTGCCAGCAGCGTGATCACGTACAGCGTATCACCATGCACAAAGAGATGATCGATGCCGTGCAGCACGACCGGCACTTGCGGGTTCAGCAAGTCGTGGCTGACGTGAACGTAGGCAAACTGGTTGCGATGGGCTTCGCGCCCGCGCCAGGCGACCGTCTCACTGCCCAAAAACTGGTACAGCTCTCTCTCGTGCAATCGACGCTGGTTGAGTGTTTGGGCCACGGCGTCCGGCGCAGCAGTCGCTTGCAGCGCGCTCACCGTGATTGTCGTCTGAAAGCGCGCGCCCGCGCTCGGATTGGAAATTTTCAGGATATCCGGCGCGCTGACCGCCCCGCGAATCCAGTTGTGTCCATAGCTGGCGCTAAGCCCTTCGACCTTGATGTGTACGGCGCGCGCCTCTGCGCCGGCCTTGACGCCCCAGGCCAGCACCAGGGCGGTCAGGACGACGATCACGACCAGCAGTTCGGCATAGCGGTCGCGCGGTGTGCTGCCGGCCTTACCACTTGCTTGCAGGGGCGATTGTGCGTTTGGTTGTGCCATTGCGGCCTCCTTTATGCCGGTAGCGTCTGTTCGGCGTCGACGCCAGAGAGGGTGATCTCGTTGGCGCGGCGCATCAGGTACCATAGGGCTGCAAATGTGATTGCGGCGACGACGGCGGCCAGGATCAGCCCCAACAGTGGGTTGACCTTGACCCCCACCTGGGTGATCTCGCCGCGCGCCCAGGTAAACAGACCGTTCAACACGGCAGCGATGACCACGCCGAGCGACTGCCACCACACCGGTTCGATTTCAAATTTGGCGCGGCCCAAAAAATAGCCGGTAATCCCGGCAAAGCTGGCCTGGGCCAGCGTGGTCACGGCGATGCGCACCACGCCAAAATACAGATCGACGCCGCCGTTGGCGATCACATAATTGATGTTGAGCATCACGGCAAAGCCCAACCCGGCGGCAGTGCCATAGACCACGCCGTCGATGCGCTCGTCAAATTCGGGGGTCATGTAGACGCTGTAGCGTACGGCGGCGTATTTCAGAAATTCCTGGGTGATGCCAACGACCAGAATGGCGCCAACGATGTGGGTGAGCGTGTTGGTCGGCAGCCATTCGTTGACCTGAAACAGGCCGTTGGTGAGGGGGATCGCCACCGCGTTGCACAGCAGCATGCCCAACACAAAAACGCCGAACACGTATTGCTTGGGTTCCGGCTCCAGGCGGTCCTGGCGGTAGAAAAAGACCATCCAGATTGCCGCCGGGATCAAGGACAACAGCACGCCGGTGAGAATCAGGGCAGTCTCGCCAAGCCGGGGGTCTAGCAACCAATCGACGAGGGCGACGATGGCTACAAAAACCAGGATTGCCCCGATCTCGACCACCCCGGAAGCCCAAAGCCCTTTGTGCGGCTTGGCGACTTTGGCATAATGGTCGGAGCAATAAAGCCGTCCACCGAGGATTTGAGCATCATCGCCCAGCGGTTTGTGACAGACGCAGCAGATCCGTCCTCCAGTTGACATGGTCAACCCTCCTATTACAAACTTACCGTCTAGCTGCCCAACGCCAAATTGCACGTGAGATTATCCCTATTGTAGCAATATTTGAGAGCATTGTCAAAGATTAACGTGCGCAGCGCAGGATGCGTTGACAGCCCCGATCAGATAGTGTATAATGTCACCAATCACCGAAATTTTTACCACAGATTTTCAATCGAGGGAGCGAACCGTGACAGAAAAGACCCCAGAATTCAATGTTTTGGTTGTAGACGACGATGAGGACATTGGTTATCTCTTTGAACGTCTCCTCGGAGATCCGCAAGAAGTCACCGTCGCCGCCGACGGCTTGGAGGCCATCGAAAAAGCCAAAGCCAAAAAATTCGACCTGATCTTTTTGGACGTGCGGCTCCCCGGCATCGACGGCATCGAAACGCTCAAACAGCTCAAAGAGATCGCGCCAGACGCCATCGTGATCATGATGAGCGGCTATGAAGACGTCAAGGAAAAAATCAAGCAGGCTTTTGCGCTCGGCGCGCAAGATTTTTTGGAAAAGCCCTTCCGCGACGTCAGCGAAATCATGACCATAGAGCAGGTCGCTCGCTATCTGAGCTTGCACGAACTGACCGTGCGCCGCCTGGCCCGCGATGGTGAAATCCCCGCATTCAAGGTCGGCCGCCAGTGGCGCGTCAAGCGCGAATTGCTGGATTCATGGATCGAACGCGAGGCTTACCTCAACCTGGGCGAGCAAGTCCAAGACTAGCGAATACCGGGCTGTGCGTGTTCGAGCGGCCTGTGTATCCTCGCTATCAGCAGCGGGCAACGCTTTGGAGGGGTTGAGGTGCCGCGAGAAAGAATTCTGATTGCAGATGACGAACCACACGTTCTTGCTCTCTGCAAGCGCGTGATAGAAAAAGAGGGCTACCAGGTCACGTCCGTTCGAGATGGCTACCAGGCCATCGAGGTGGCGCAGCAGGAACACTTTGATCTGTTCCTCACCGACATCCAGATGCCGCAAATGGACGGGCTGGAAACTGCCCAGGTCATTCGCGAAGTCATTCCCGACATTGTTTGCGTGGTCATGACCGGCTATGGCACGATGGAACGTGCGATCAAGGCCATCCAACTCGGCTTTACCGAATTTGTCGAAAAGCCGTTCAAGCCCCACGATCTGACTCAAGCAATCAACCGGGCGCTGGAAAAAGAGCGCCTGCGCCGCGAAAACACGCGCCTCAACGCACTGATTCCCCTTTTCGAAATCAACAAAAACCTGATGTCCAATACCGCCCCCGACGCGCTCGCCCGGCAAGTACTCGATGTGACCTGTAAGGAACTGGGCGCCGACATGGGCGCGCTTCTGCTCTATGGGCGCGACCAGCACCTGCGCCTCGCCGCGCTGACCGGCGCCGACGAAACGCAAATCCCCGAACCCTTGATCAAGGGGCTGCTCGATCGCCGCCAGCCGGTTCTGGTCTGCACCGATGCGGCAGACGATTCGCTCGATCAGGAAATGGCCTGCGATATTTCGGCGCACGAGCTGGCGACCACCTTGAGCGCCAACCACCTGCTCTTTAGTCCGCTGCTGGCGATGGATGTGCCGGTCGGCGCATTGATTGTGGCCAAATCCGAGCCGGGAGCCAGGTTTGCCACCGGCGACGCCGAATTTCTGTCCGTGTTGTGCGGCCAAGCGGCCATCGCCCTGCAAAATGCTCGCTATTTCGACGACATTCAGCGCGCCTACAAAGAACTGCAACGGGTGGACCACATCAAGAGCGAATTCATCAACATCGCCGCTCACGAACTGCGCACACCGCTGGCCATTTTGCTCGGCCACGCCGATCTGCTGGCCGACGAGATGGAAGACCCCTCGCTGCAAGCCCGGATGCAAATCATTGTTCGCAACGCGCTGCGCCTGCGCGAACTGATCACTGCCCTGCTCGACATGCGCCTGCTGGAATCCGGCGAACAGCGGGGCGTCATCACTAAGTATCTATCCGGAAATTATGTTGAGTAAGACTTGAGCACAAGCCATATGA
>CAYRXM010000184.1:0-8049 GCA_964428175.1 uncultured Anaerolineae bacterium | reverse complement strand
CCAGACCGCCTGGACGGCGGGTTACGGCGCGCCCGCGCCGGACCTGCCACCCACCGAGGAATCGTGGGCGGTCGCGCCACTGCTCCTGGCCAACACGCTGCTCCTGGTGGCCCTGCCCGGCTACACCGACCAGGTCAAGACGGTGCAGACCGTTCAGTTGCTCACGCAAACGCTCTCCGGGCAGCACCGGATTCCCAAAGAGAATATGTTCATCGTGCTCAACCAGTTCAACAAGGAGACGGACAACCTGCTGCCCGATGCCTTTCACCAGGGCGCGGCGTCCTTCCTGGAAGGCTGGTTTCCGCCGGTGCTGACCACCATTCCCTTTTCGGCGCGGGTGCGCCCCTTGCAGAACGAGGGCAAGATGCCCATCGTCTTTGACGACGCCTTTGGCCACGGCGTGCGCGGGCTGATCTCGGCCTTTTACCCGAATTTGTCGGGCGGCGCAGCCAACACGGTCAAGAGCGCGGCGGGCAAAGCGTTCAGCCTGTTTGGGGTCAAGCTCAAGGTGGCAGGATGAGGGGAAGTAAGGAATAAGGGGCAAGGAATAAGGAAAGATGGAAACAAGAATGTGGCAGGAGATGGAAAATGAGTAATGGAGCTAGTGGACGTCCGGGCGGTGGGCTGCTCGACTTCGTCAGCCCCGACGCCTTGCAGCGCGGCATCTCATTGTCAGACGGCGACGCGCGAACCATCACTGCCGAGGTGATCGGACGGGTCAACAGTGAGTTCAGCGAGGCGACGCTTCGCGCTCCCTCGGATGCCGACCGGCAGACCGTGCGCGCCCGCATCGGCGTGCTCGTCGCCGGGGCCGTGCGCCGCGCGGGACTCGGCAGCCTATCCGCCGTAGATGAGGGACGCCTGGCCGACGAGATCGCCCGCAAGGTGCTGGGCATGGGCTTTCTCGACCTGCTCCTGCCTCCGGTGCGGACGGATTTGAGTGAGATTGCCATCCTTCCTTCGGGCAAGCTGCTGGTCAAAGTCAAAGGCAAGGCGCGTTTCGAGGAACTGCCCGACATCCACCCAGACGCCAACGAGGTGGAGCGGGTCATCGCCGCCGTCATCGGCCCGCAAGGACGGTCATTGAATGAAGCGACGCCCTCGGTGGACGCCAAGCTGCCCAAGACGCCGGCCAACCCCGGCGGAGGGCGCATCAAGGCCATCCACCCCTGTGTCGCGCCGGGCAAAGGCTTTCCTTCGCTCAATATCCGCCTCTTCGAGCAGAGACCGGTGCAGCCGGAGCAATTGGTCGCCTGGGGCAGCATGAGCCAGGCGATGGTTGACCTGCTGGGAGAGACGGTGCGCCAGTACCTGCGCGTGTTCATCGTCGGCGGCACCGGCACCGGCAAGACGACCATCCTGAGCGCCTTGACCCGCTTTATCTCGCCCGCCGACCGCATCGTCAAGATCGAGGACCCGGAAGAGATTTTCGTGGACCACCCGCACGTGGTCACCCTGGAAGCGCGGCCTGCGCCGCCCGGATCGGAAGTGCCGCCCTACACGATCACCGATGGGGTCAACGACGCGATGCGCATGACGCCCGACTGGCTGGTCGTCGGTGAGGTGCGCACCGGGGACGCGGCGATGTCGCTGTTTCGCGCCCAGATGTCCGATCACCCCGGCTTGAGCACTTTCCATGCCGACAGCCCGCAGGCGGCGGTACACCGTCTCTCGGTGGTGATGCACTCGGACGTGAACGTGCGCGCCGAAGCGTGCAAGCAGCTCTTTGCCCAGGCCATTGACCTGGTGATCCAGCTTGGTTTCGATCACTTTGACCGGCGGCGTACCACCGAGGTCGCCCAGGTAGAGCGTGAACTCAAGGGCGGCGACGTCCAGTTCACGACCCTGTTCAGGCTCGACGAGGATCGCTCAACCGAGACACATCCGGTGTGGCAAAAGATGGGCGACTTGACGAGAAAGAGAAGATGAGCAAACCAGCAAATCGGCAAATCAGCAAGACGAGTCGCTCATTCATTGACTCGCTTTCGAGGAGACTGACGTGGATTCTTTGATCGATTTCCTGGCGCAACTGGATGTGCCGCCTGCACTCGTGGCTGCCCTGGCCGCGTTCACGGTGGGCTATGTCCTCTACGAGTTCCTGGTCAAGCGGCGCATCGCGGCATCGCAGGCCGAAAAGCAGCTTCGCGGATTCCTGACCGACGCGGCCGACGAGGAAGCCTCTGCCGAACTGCCCGTCGATTCCTGGGCCTACAAGTTCCAGGTCGCCGGGCTCCCGGTCCGGCCGGAGCAGGCCAAGACCTACCTGTACGGCGGGTCGGGGCTGCTGGCGGTTGTTGCCTTTCTGGGAGCCAATGCCTTTGGCCTGCCGCCCATCCTGGCCCTCGGCATAGGTGGGTTCGCCGCCGTCGCGCCGGTGCTGTACCTGGACGGCAAGGTCAAGGCGCGCGCGAAACGGATGGAAAAGGAACTGCCGATGGCCTTGCAGCGCATCGCCACCAACATCCGCATCCATCCCGACGTGGCCGAAACGTTGCAGTCCGTCGTCGAGACATTGGACGATGACAGCCCGCTGGGGGTCGAACTGCGCCGCACCGCCCGCGACCTGCGCACCCACGGCCGCCAAGCGCTGGACGAGTTCGAGGCCCGCGCCCAACTGGTCTCGCCATCATTGGCGGCCGTCGCCTTTCAGTTGGCCCGCTATGCCGAGCGTGGCAGCGGCTCGTTCAGCGACGCCTTTACCGGCGCGGCGGAGAACCTGCACAAGATCCTCGAAGGCCGCAACAAGGCCGAGGCCAAATCGTCGGAAGCGATGGGTGCCATTAAAATCATCCCGGCCATGCTGGCCCTGGTGATGCTCTACTTTATGAACGACCCGCAGATGAAGGGCACCTTCCAGATGCCGCTGATGCAGGTCTTCCTGGCCGTCCTGGCCGGGTGGATGGGCCTGGGCTACTGGTTTATGAAGGGGATGATCGAGGACATTGGATAGATGAGCGAGCCAACCCTTGTAGCAAGCATTCTATGCGAAGATATTCTGCCCTCGTCGCTGATTGACGGGCGGATCACCCTCTACCGCGTGGTTTTTGACCTGGCCGCCGACCGCTTCCCGGCCCGCGCGCAGCGCCTCTTTGCAGTGAACTTGTGGCGCGGCGGGCACGGCGAGTACAGCGGGCGGGTGCAGATCGTCACTCCGTCCGGCCAGGTAGCCGCTGAGGTCGAGAGCGCGTTCCAGGCCCGACCGGACGGCCATCACGCCCAGATCGTCAAATTCGACCACCTGGCGCTGCCCGAACCGGGTGAGTATGCCGTCGTCACCGCTCGCAGCGGGCAGATCGTGCAGACCTACACCATCGTCGTCGCCGACATTGCCCAGAGAAAGGAAAACTGACCGTGGCTTTGCTTGCCGCTTTTCTGGCCGCGCTGACCGTGGCCTATACCGTCTACCAACTGATTCCCATCCCGGCCTCCTATTGGGCCGGCCGCCTGGCTGAGACCTTTGACGAGCATGCCGACGAGCCGCTTCCTGCCTGGCGGGCGGCGCTGCTGCTCATCAGTGGGCCGCTGGGCCGCTTCGCGCCGGCGAATTTCGTCAAAAGCATCCAGACCAAACTCTACTGGGCGCAGCTTCAAGGCGAGTGGGCCGGCTGGGAGCCGCTCACCTTCCTGGCCTTGTGCGTTGTTGCCGGGGTGGGCGGTTTCTTGGGCGGGCTGGCCCTGCTCGGCGGCGAGATCGCTGCCGTCGTTGCTGCGGGTGTGGCCTTTTATGTGCCCATCGTGCTCCTGGGCAGCAAGTCGGGCAAAGCCGTCAAGGGCGTGCGCCGCGGCCTGCCCGAAGTGACCCAACTCCTGGCTACCGAGGTCGCTACAGGGAGTTCGCTCGAACAGGCCATGGAACGGGTGGCAAAGGGACGCAGTGCGCTTTCGCTGTGGTTCCGCGACTCGCTGCGCGTCGCCCGCGGGCGGGCGCTTTTCTCGCCGGTGGGGACAGATGACGGGATGCTGCGCCAGCAGGCCAAAGCCAGCGGGATCAAGGAACTGCACTCGCTGGCCGTGCAGTTGGACGCCATCTACCGGCAGGGCACGGGCGGCAAGGAACTCTTGTCGGCGCTGGCCGTCGCCGGGGCGTCCGAATATCTGGCCGAGGTGGATCGTCAGGCCGAAGGGCTGCCGACCAAACTGGTGATGCCGAGCACGATCTTTTTCTTTATGCCTTTCACCATTGCCGTCATTTTGCCGGTGGCGCTGCCGCTGCTGGAGATGTTTGGTGGTTAGGTGGTTGGGTTGTTAGGTGGTTGGGTGGTGCGAACGCGGCAAACTCTGCGAGTTCGAGCGTTCGAGGTGGGTAGATGGAAATCCTGATTAGCCTGATTTTTACGCTGCTGGGGATGGTGGCTGCGAGTCGGTCGTTGTCGCTGACCAGCATCGGGTTGAGCCTGTACAACTTGCTCGTGGCCTGGATGTATTTCAACCATTGTCCGGCCAAAAACACGGCCCAATGGTGGGAGACGGCGCTGGCCGTCGCAGGCACATTCCTGCCGCTGATCGCCTTCCGGCCGGCCCTGATGTCGAGTGTCAGCGGCATCGTCGCCGAGGTCGGGATGTTCGTCCAGCTCTGGGGGCTGCTGGGGATGATCTGGAGCGTCTTTTCCCTGGGCACGTCCCTGGGCATCGCGCCGGCCGATCGCGGGCTGGTCACGAGCGGCCCGTACCGCCGCGTGCGCCACCCGATGTACACCTTTGAGATCGTGTTTTGCCTGGGCTACTGGCTGGCCAACCTGACCTGGCCCAACGCAGTCGTCTTGGTTTTGTTGGTCGTCATTCAGGTCACGCGCGCCCTGCGAGAGGAACACGCCATCGAGGGCTACGACGAATATGCCGGCCGGGTGCGCTGGCGGTTTATTCCACACATTTTTTGAAGGAGATCGAATGGACATTGAGCAGATACGGCAAGACGTTCGAAAAAACGTAGGCCGCAAGCTGAAGACGCTGCGCAGAGCCAACGGGTGGTCGCAGCGCGAGCTGGCACAGAAAATCGGACGATCATCCAACGCGGTGCACACGCTTGAAACCGCCAAAGTGGGTCTGAGCATCGATGATCTGTTTCTGATCGCCGAAGTATTGGGCGTGTCGCCATTGAGCATCCTGCTTGACCTGTTGACCCCGCAAGACCTGCGCGAGGCGTGGCTCAGTCTGGCTGAAGAACAGGCCCGGATGGAGGCCGCAGCGTAGACGATGAGCATTGGTGCAGTGATGGCAGGCGGATTGCTTTCATTGTTGTGGATCGTCTTGGCTGTTCAGGACATTCGCACACGCAAGCTGGACAACGTGAGCACGCTGAGCGCGTTCGCGCTGGCGCTGGGCTTCCGGCTTGGAATCGGCGCAGGCTGGCCGTACCTGGCCGGCGTGAGTGTCTGCATTGTGTTCGCGATTGTGATTTATTCTACCGGACTGATCGGCGGCGGCGACGCCAAGCTGCTCCTTTCCGTGCTGGCCTGGCGGCCGGCGATGGAGACGGGGATCGTCATCCTGGTCTGCCTGGCTATCATCGGTGGCGCGGCTCTGATCGGAGCGCGTCTTCGCCATTCAAAGGCCCGCCGCTACCCGTTAGGCGGCGTCATTTCCGCGGCCGGGTTGATCGTGCTGTGGGCATTGTGAGATTGGAAGTATGAAAAAGACACAAACGGTTCGCGTTCTGATCGCCTCGCGCAACGAGGCCATTCCGGCAGCATTGGCTGCAGTTGGAACTGCAAAGCTCCGCATTGAGCCGGTCGAGGCCGTCTCGATCGGCGTCGCCTACACCGGCCTGGCCGGCTGCGCCCTGGCGATCGTTGACCGAGAAGACCTGATCCCCTCGCCGGGCGTATCGCCGGAGTTGTTCGGGCAGACGTTGGCCCAATCCGGCATCCCGATCGTCTCCGGCGCTGAATTTGCTGCCAGCCCATCCGCCTGGCTGGAACGGGCGATGGCCGCCGTCGGACTACTGGACGCCCTGCCGCCGAAAGCGGTGATGGTCACCGGCTATTCAGGCGGCACGGGCAAGACCACGCTGGCGCTCAACCTGGCCCGCTATGCGGTCGAGACACTGCGCCTGCCGGCCGCCGTGATCGAGGTCGCCTTTGGCGCGAGTTCGCTGCGCGCCCTGACCAGGCCCGATCTGCCCGACCTGTACGACGTGCTGACCCAAGGCAAAGAGGTCGGCAAATGGGAAAATGTCACCCTCCTGCCGATGGAGTATGCCTCGGCGCGCCTGCTGCTCAACCGCTCGGACGAAGCATTGAACCTGGTCAAAGAAATCGCCGCCGGCCACGTCCTGACCGTCATCGACGCCGCCGGAGCCAACCCATTCCGGCCCATCTTTCAGCAGGCCGTCGAGCGCGTGCTCGTCGTCGCCGATCCGCGCCCGGATGCTCTTGCCAACGCCAGAGTGATGGCCGCGGATGTGGGTGACGCAAGTGTAGACATCGTGCTCAACAAGGTCAGCGGGTTGGGCGATCAGGTCGCGCTGGCCGGCGTCAAAGCCTGCAAGCTGCCATTTGTGAGCCGCCCGGACGGCGACCCGCGCCTGGCTGAAGGGTTATTGCAAATCATCTATCCCGGCTGGAAATCCCGGCCGGGCAGCAAATAATCACGCGGCTGGACACAGCCGGAGAAAGGAAAGAAATGAGTGAACAGGAAATCGGAACCGTCAGATGGTTCAGCAACCGCCGTGGGTACGGCTTTATCGAGCGCGAGGACGGCGAGGACATTTTCGTCCATCACTCGGCGATCCAGATGGACGGCTACCGCACGCTCAAGGAAGGACAGCAAGTCCGCTTTGCCGTGCAGCAGGGGGCGCAAGGCCTCGAAGCCGCCAACGTCGTGCCGCTGTAGCGGGTAGATCGAAGGAATCGAGATGAAGGGAAATCGTTGGCTGCTCCTCGTCGGACTGCTCGCCGTGCTGGCCGCTGCCGGCGGCGGGCTGTACGCCTACCGCTTCTACGACGCGCTGGTCACCACGGCAAAGGCCGTCACTGTCGCCGGGGCAATACCGCCCTACACGCTGCTCACCGCCGCGATGCTGGTCGAGCGCGACGTGCCGCGCGGCATCCTGCAAGAGCCGGTCTACCGGACGGTCGAAGAACTGATCGGGCGGGTGACGACCGCGGCGCTCCAACCAGGGCAGTTGATCTATCACCATCAAGCCGTCCAACCGACCGCTTTCCGCTACACCGACGATCCAACGTTGGAAGTGGTCTCGTTCGGGGTCGATCCGGAACGCGCCGTCGGCGGGCAGGTGCAGATCGGCCACCGCGTCAACGTGTACCGCGTGTATACCGGAAGCGATCAGGAAGCAATGCCCCACGCCAACGTGGACGACGCTCTGGTCTTCCCAATGGGCAGCCGCGGTGCGCAAGCCGAACTGCTGGCGCGCGCCGAATTGCTGGCGCGCGGCATCACGGTGGTCGATGTCAGAGCCAAACAGGGCGAACCGGCTAACCGCGCGGCCGCTCCGTCGCAGATCGAAGGGTCGGCGCGGGTCGAGGCGAGCAAGCCTTTGCAGATTCTCACCGTCGCCGTCGATCCCAACACAGCGCGCAGCCTGGTCGAACTGGCCGTCGACGGCGAGTACGAGGTCTGGGTCTCGCTGGCGCCGCTGGCTGCCCCGGAGGAGCAGGCGGATGGAGAGTAACGGCTGGCTGCGGCTGCTCCCGCAGGTCGAAGCGGCCATCGTCGAGCAGGGGATCGCCGTCCCCGGCTGGCGCGCCGGCCCGGCGGAGCGGCAGCGCTTCCAGGACGGCCTGGCCCGCCTGCTGGCCGAAGCGCGCCTGCTCTCCGACGATGCATTGGTGGTCGAAGCGGCCGGCGCGCTGGCCCGCGCCAGCACCGGTCTGGGCCTGCTCGAAGCGATCGCCGCGCAGCCCGGCGTGGAGGAAGTGATCGTCCGCTGCGGCCGGGTGCAAGTGGAGCGGTATGGCATCGTTGACGATCTGGGCGCGTTGGCCGACGACGCCTATTTCGAGCGCCTGGCCCGCCGCGTCGCCGACCTGGGTGGGCGGGCGATGAAGGCCGACCGGCCCTTCGTCCTGGTCGACCTGCCCAACGGCTCGC
>CAYRXM010000183.1:0-8370 GCA_964428175.1 uncultured Anaerolineae bacterium | reverse complement strand
GATAATGAGCGGTGACTGGAGTTCAGACGTGTGCTCTTCCGATCTAGGCCCAGGAGACAGGTGGCATCGTCGAGTGAGCTACGTCGCCTAGACCCTGCAAAACGCTATCGACCATTGCCTGGCGATCCAGCGCATAGAGCAGTGCCTGGCGGGTGCGCACGTCCAGGAACAGGGGTGATTTCTCGGGATCGAGCTGATAGATGTAGAACGTAAACCCGAACTGTGGGAAGGTGATGCAGTCGAGGTTTTCCTGCTGTTGGGCATCCTCCCACAACGCCGCGGTCACTTCTGCATAATCCACTTCACCGGTTTGAAGCTGGGCATACTCAACCGTCTGGTTCTCGACAACTTTGTAATACCAGAAATCGATGTTCGGCGCGCCCCGGAAATAGTTGGGGTTCTTGACCAGAGCCACGTGATCGTCTTTGACCCATTCGCGGAACATGAACGGCCCGGTGCCGATCGGCGATTTGGTGTTAAAATCTGCGGCGTTAAATTCGGCTGCGGTGAGGCCGCCCAAAATGTGTTCGGGGATGATCCCATAGCTGCACTTGGTGATCAGGAACGAGGCATTTACCTGGCTGAGGGTAAAGCGGATTGTGTAATCGTCAATCACCTCGATTTGCTCCGGGGTCAGTATATCGGCCAGGCCAGCGCGGCGCGGTGAGTTGACATCGGGGTTGAGGATCATGTCATAGGTAAACTTGACGTCGTGGGCGGTGAACGGCTCACCGTCGTGCCAGGTCACGTTTTTGCCAAGATAGAATGTAAAGGTCAGGCTGTCTTCGGATACATCCCACCGCTCAGCAAGGTCTGGGATGACGCTGAGGTCATACACATCGATTCCTACCAGGCCGTTGTACATCATGGTCTCAACATCGCTGGATGCCGTATCGGTAGACAGGATGGGGTTCAGGATTTCAGCATCGGAAAAACTGCTTGCGATGACCGTGCCGCCCTGGTTGATCGCGTCCGGATCAGGCGTGGGGGTGACCATTTTTTCGACCACTTTGGTCACTTCTTTTTCGATCACCTGGGCTTCGCCTTCGACGATCACCGTTTCTTTGACGACCTGGGTGACCACTTCTGTGACCTTGACTTCTTTTTCGACGATGACTGTCTTGGGCTGGCACGCCGAAAGCGCCAGGACAATCATCACCATCAGGTTGAGCACAATGCTCATGTTCTTGCGCATGTTTCTTCTCCTCTCAAAATATGGGTTATCGAGACAGATGTTCGAGTTCAGTATAACAGAAAGGCGCATGCGCTGTCATCGGAAGAAAGAGGGGTTTCTGGTACGAAAAAAAGACCGTCCTCAAGGACGGTCTTTTCGGTACAGTGTGTATGGCGATTACAACAAAAGCGTATTTGGCACTAGCCGGCAGGATTATTAGACATCGTCCAGCGAGGCCAGCCCTTTGCGCAACGCGTACAGCGCGGCCTGGGTGCGGCTGGACAGTTCGAGCTTGGCCAAAATATGGCTGACGTGCGTGCGCACAGTCGCCTCGCTGATCGTCAATTCGTTGGCGATCTCGCGGTTGCTCTGTCCCTGCGCGACCAGCCGCAGCACGACGATTTCGCGCTCGGTGAGTGCTTCCAGGGACTCGATGGACTGTTCTGGATGTGAAATTTGTTCCAGCAGCTTGCGCGCCACTGCCGGGTGCAGCGTCGAGTTGCCGCCGTACACCTGGTGAATCGCGCTGACCAACTCGTCGGGGCTGGAGTCTTTGAGCAGGTAGCCCAGGGCGCCGGCGCGGATCGCCGGCAAGATCATTTCGACGCTGGAAAAACTGGTCAAGACCAGGATGCGGATTTCGGGCTGTTCTTCGACGATCTGGCGGATGGCTTCCAGGCCGTCTACTTCGGGCATGACCATGTCCATCAGTACCACGTCGGGTTGGAGCTTTTTGACCAGCGTGATGGCTTCGCGGCCATTTTGCGCTTCTCCCGTCACGTCGATGCCGGGTTCGGTTGCCAGCAGCGCGGCAATGCCCCGGCGCACAATGGCGTGATCGTCGGCAATGATCACGCGAATCGGCTTTTTTGTCTGTTTTGTCATTTTTCTACCTCTACCTTGATTTTTGTCCCCTTGCCTGGCCGGCTGTCGATGGTCAACCGGCCGCCCAGCCGGGTGATGCGCTCTTGCATGCCGCGCAAGCCAAACCCGCCGCACTCGGAAATCGACGCCGGATCAAAGCCCACACCGTCATCGACGATTTCCATTTCCAGGTGTCCATCGCTGGCGCGCAAATTGATGTCGACGCGGGTTGCCCGTGCGTGTTTGAGCGTGTTGTTGAGCGCTTCCTGGGCCACACGGTACAAGGCCTGCTCGATTTCGGGATCGATGTGCAGTTGGGAATCGATCTGCAAGTGGGTCTGCATGCCCACCCGCTGCTCCACCGATTCGAGCCGGGCCTGCAAGGCCGCCCCCAGTCCTTCGCGCTTGAGGATGGGCGGGCGAAGTTCAAAGATCAGCAGGCGCATCTCGCGCAGCGACTCTTGCGCCGTGCTGCGAATTTCGCGCAGGTGATCGGCGGTCATCTCGGCCTGCCCCTGTTCCAGTTGGCGCACGGCCGCCTCGGCATACATCGCCACGCCATACAGGGCCTGCATCACCGAGTCGTGCAAATCTCGCGCCAGGCGGTTGCGTTCTTGAACCACGGCTAACTGCTGGGCCTGCTCGTACAGCCGCGCGTTTTCCACCGCCACGCCGATCTGGTTGCCGATCGCGGCCAGCAGCGATAGCTCGTCTTCGCTGATCTTGCGAAACGTGCTTGCGCCCAGGTCGATCACGCCGACGGTCTTGTTTTTGACCATCAATGGCACGCTGACCACCATAGCCAGCCCTTCGTTGCGGAGCAGCGTCTTGAGCGGGGTGTCCAGGTAATCCTCGATGCGCCTAAAGACGGGCCGGCCCTGCTGCGCAGCGATGCCGGACGTGCTGGAGCCGAGCGGCATGCGCGTCGTACACTCGATCAGGTCGGATGAGATGCCGTGGTGCGCGCGCAGGTCGAGGCATTGGGTTTCCTGGTCGAGCAAAAAGGCCTGTCCTTTGGACATGTTCATAATGGTCATCGCTTCGTCGAGCGCGTCGTGGAGGATTTCATTCAAATCGAGTGAGCGGCTGACCACGCCGGCGAGCCGGTTGAGCATAGCCAGTTCGCTGGTGCGGTCGGCGACACGGGTTTCCAGGTTGTCGTACATGGCCTGAAGTTGTTCGGCCATCAGGTTGAACTGCCCGGCCAATTTTTCCAGTTCGTCGCCGGTCGAGACGGTGATGCGCTGCCGGAAATTGCCGCCGGCCAGTTCGCGTGCCGCATCGATCAAATCGGCGATGGGCCGGGTGATGCGCTGCACGCTCAAGGCGACAATGATCACCGGCACGATCACACCCAGCGCCAGCAGGGCGATCAGCGCCTGCCCGTACAGGCGGCTGATGCGGGTCAGGTCGGCCCAGCTTTCTTCCATCACCAATCCCCACGACGTGTCCGGGATCGGTGCAAAACTGGCTACAATGTCCTGCCCGGCGAAATCGCGGGTGCGAAACGCGCCTACGTGCCCGCTCAAGGCCAGTTGCACGGCGCTTTGATCGGCAAAGCTGGTGCCCACATACGCGGGATTCGAGTGATAGATGACCAATCCTGCGCCGTCGACGAGATAGACAACCGTGTTTTCTCCCCGGTGCAGTTTGGCGACGCTGGCATTTAGCACGTTGACGGACGATGGTTCGATGCGAAACAGCCCGGCCGTCGCACCGACAAAGTGCCCTTCGCGGTTGATGATCGGGACGACGACAATGATCGCCTTTTCATCCAGCCAACTGTCGACGATCACGTCTGAGAAAACGGGCCGGTCTGACTCGAGCAGCCGTCGAAAGGGTAGCCGCGTGGCCCAATTACTGCCCCAACCTTCCAGCGTCTCGGGTTCGGCAGAAATGACCTTGCCGTGTTCGTCAAAGATGACAATGCCGCTGTCAAAGACCGAGATGAATTGCTCGGAACGAGGATCGGTACAAGAGGCCAGTTCGGTAGCCAACAGCCGGGCCGAAAGGCGCGTCATCTCGCGGTCGCGATCGATGACCAGCCCTTCGGTTACCCGTTGGTAGGCATAGAGGTTGACCAGCGCCACGGTGATCAGGATGAGCACCGTGGGTACAAAGGCCCAGGCGATGATCTTGTTGCGCAGACTTGCCAAACGGCTTTTGGACATCATTCGATGCGCCCATTTCTTTGCCGGGCATCGCATTTACCCGGTTTAGAGTGCATATCATCTCTGTTTTTTGAGTCAGGCTTTGTTTCCGATAAACTCTAAATTTGCCGGTTTGTACCCGGGTTCAACTTTTCGTCAGCTTGCGCAAGAACCACTTTCCAGAGACAATTTCGCGAACGTCGAGCGCCAGATCACTCGCTGTGGCATAGCGATCCTCACGGTTTTTGGCCATTGCCTTGCCGATCACTTCGCCCCAGGTCGAGGGCAGGTCGGGACGGATGGCCTTGATGTCAGGCACGGGCTGGTCGATGTGGGCTTCGGCGGTGGCGATCGAGGTCGCCCCCCGGTAGGGGACCTGCTCGGCGAGCACGCGGTAAAGCACCACACCCAGAGCATAGATGTCGCTGCGGCCATCCAACTCTTCGCCGCGCACCTGCTCGGGACTCATATATTCAGGGGTTCCAACGAACAGTTGATCATCTTGCGCAACCGGTTGTGCCAGAGATTTTGCAAGGCCAAAGTCGGCCAAAAAAGCCTCACCGGAATGGTCGAACAGGATGTTGGAGGGCTTGACGTCGCGGTGAATGATCCCTTGCGCGTGCGCGGCGTCCAGCCCTTCGGCCACCCGGTCGATGATGTGCGAAAGCTCGGCCAGTTTGAGCCGTCCTTCAGCGAGTTTGTCTTCCAGTGTGCCACCGGCCATATAGCGGGTCACGATGTAGGGTTGGCTGCCGTACCAGCCAAAGTCGAACACCGGCACGATGCACGGATGTTCCAGTGCGGCGATGACCTCGGCTTCCTGGTGGAACAAGTCGCGTACCAGTTCGTCCTCGGTCAGGCGCAGGGCCAGTACTTTGACCGCTACCTGGCGCAGCATGTACGGATCGCGTCCCAAAAAGACAGAGGCCATGCCACCGCTGCCCAACTCGCCTTCGATCTCGTAGCGTCCGATGGTCGGTAGTGAAACTGGCGAATTTTTAAAGGTGTCCCAGAATGCTTTGGTAAACTTGTAATAGGGATATTCCAGCACCTGGCCGCTGCGAATCAGCAGACTGCGCAAGCGGGCCAGGTCTTTGGCGTAAACGGCGTTGCCGGCGAGATTATGCAACTCCCACGGGTCAGCCTCCATATCGAACAACTGGGTGGTGCGTTCGCCATTGACTGCATACTCGATCAGCTTGAAGCGGCGGTCGCGCACGCAGCGGTGCAGCCCGGTGTAGGCGAAATACATCGTGTCGCGAATTGGATCGTCGTCATACATTGCCGGACGCAGGCTTTTGCCTTCGATCGTGTTCGCTGGGGGAATGTCGATCAGATCGCATAATGTGGGATAAATGTCGAACAGATAACAAAACGCATTGCTCTGTTTGCCTTGCGGAATTCCCGGCCCGCAAAAGACCAGCGGCACGCGGATGCTGTGCTCGTACATACTCTGCTTGCCCATCAATCCGTGCTGACCCAGGGCCAGGCCGTTGTCGCCGGCAAAGATGATGATGGTGTTGTCGAGCACCCCCTTGGCTTCCAGCGCCTGGATCACCTTGCCCATTTGCGCGTCGGCGTGGGTGATCATGGCATAGTATTCGGCGATGTGGCGGCGGATTTCAGCCTCGGTGCGCGGATGAGCGGCCAGCAGTTCGTCGCGGATGTCCAACGCGCCGTTGTCAAAGGGATGTTCGGGCATCCAGTTGGGCGGCAACTCGATCTGGTCGGGGTCGTACAGGTCGAGAAATTCTTTGGGCATCGTGCGCGGATCGTGCGGGGCCATAAACGAGATGTAGACGAAAAAGGGCTGATCCGAGTCGTAACCTTGGATGAAATCAATCGCCGCCTCGCAAAACAGTTCGCTGGAGTGTTTGCCCGGCGTAATATGATCGCAGCGGCGCTGGACGACCTCGTTGGAATAAAAAGCGTTGCGCACGGCGGGATGGACGGTGTCGTAGCGGCCCGTCGGGTCGAAATCGCAGGCGGGCACGTTCCAGTGATCTTCCATACCCCCGAAAAAGATTTCTGCGCCATCTGTGAAGCTGCGCGCGTACGACGATGGCCCATTGTGCCACTTGCCGGTGCCAAAGGTGCGGTAGCCGGCCTGTTGCAGCGTCTCACCGAGCAGGACGTGGTTGGCAGGAATGTCCTGTCCTTCTGCTTCGAGGTGAAAGAGCGTGCGTCCGGTCATCAGCATCGCCCGGCTGGGCATGCACACCGCGCCGCTGGTGCCGCCCATGATGTGGGCGTGAGTGAACGTCGTGCCGCTGCGCACCCAACTGTCCATCGTCGGCGTATGCACCTGCTCGTTGCCCAGCGCGTGCAGCGTGTCGAAGCGCTGATCGTCGGTAAAAAAGAAGACGATGTTGGGGCGCATTTTGCGTTCGGTCATCCGCTATCCTTTCTTCGACAGATCAGGCCAGCTTGAAGGTCATCGCCGCGACCGACAGCGGCGGCAGGACGACCATCGCCTCACCATCGGTGATCCTGGCCCCATTCAGGGGACGCACGGCGATCAGGTCGGGCTGCTCAAAGGTGTTGGCCGCCTGCGGCTCCGGGCCGGTGAGCAGTTCGGCATTGTCCAGGGCCTCGATCTGGCGGTCGGCGACGTGAACCGTGACCGTGGCTGGTTCGCTCAGGTGGCGGTTGGTCATAAAGACATGCAGCCTGTCGCCATCCAGGATCGCGCTGGCATCGATATAGGCGACCTCACCGTAAGAAGCGCTTTCATAGCGCGGCCCATCGACGAGTGGGGTGAGCGCGACGCCCTCGCGCCGCCGGCTGAACATCTCGAATGGGTAAAAGATGCTCTGGATCAGCAGGTCGTCGCCCTGGGTCATGATCGGCGCGATGACGTTGACGATTTGGGCAATGTTGGCGATCTTGACTGTATCGGCGTGGCGGATAAAGCTGTTGAGGAAGCCGGCCACAACCAGCGCGTCTTCCAGGTTGTAGACCTCTTCGAGCAGGTGCGGCGCAAACTGACCGCCGCCGTCACCGCCGCGCGCGCGATACCACACATTCCACTCGTCGAAGCATAGGGTGGCACGTTTTTTGCTGCGCCGTTTGGCTTGCACAAAACGGCAGGCGGCGTCCATCTCTTCGATCTGCCGGTCGACCGAAGCGGTCACGGCCAAATAGTTGGCCGTGTCGCCGTCTCGGTTGCCCACGTAGCGGTGCAGGCTGATGTGATCGGCCAGGTCGCCCAAATAGTCGAGCACAATGCGATCCCACTCCATGTAGGTGGGCATGCCCACTCCGCACGAGCCGCAGACCACCAGTTCGAGCGACGGATCGACATCTTTCATCATCTTGGCCGCCTGCTGCGCGCGGATTGCATACTGGTCGGCGGGGACATGGCCGAGCTGCCACGGGCCGTCCATCTCGTTGCCCAGGCACCACAGCTTGACGCCAAAGGGATCGGGATGGCCGTTGTCGGCGCGCATCTGGGCGATGTGTGTGCCGGGTGGGCAATTGCAATATTCCACCCAGTCGCGGGCCTCTTCGGGCGTGCCCGTGCCCAGGTTGACGCTGAGCATGGGCGTCCAGCCCATTTTGTTGCAGAGGGCGATGTACTCATCGGTGCCGAACTGGTTGGGTTCGATGCTTTGCCAGGCCAGTTCGCGCACGGTGGGGCGTTCCGCACGCGGGCCGACGCCGTCGAACCAGTGATAGCCGGAGGCGAAATTGCCGCCCGGATAGCGCATAGCGGTCATGCGCAGGCGGCGCAGCGCGTCCATTACGTCGGTGCGAAAGCCGTCCGCGTCGGCGCGGGCCGATTCGGGGTCATAGACGCCCTGGTATACGGCGCGGCCCAGGTGCTCCAAAAAGCCGCCAAAAATGCGCCCATCGACGGCGCCGATCTGGAAATCGCCGTGCAGGGTGATGGTGGTTGGTTTCATGTTTGAATTTCCTTTCTTGGGTGGTTTCAGTTTGGTGGATGCCTTATCTTATGCGCAAGTGAGCGACTTGTCAAGCTGAGACATGGCAATTTTGTGCCGACCGCGAACACGTGCTATACTCTCGTTTTCGATAACAGTTCGCGGAGGGTGTGATTGTGTTTGTGATTGGCATTTCGGGCAGTCCCAGGGCGGGCGGCAATTCGGAGGCGCTGCTGAAACACGCGCTATAGCTGTTCCGAAAAAGATTTGGGGTTGACCAGCACTCGTGTGAGATTTG
>CAYRXM010000182.1:0-8582 GCA_964428175.1 uncultured Anaerolineae bacterium | reverse complement strand
CTTGGCAACAATGATCTTGGAAAATCGGTTCTCCCCAAGATTTTGAGAAGATACGTCCGTGCTAATCTTGCGATCAAAACTAATTCCATACATTGATGAGAGGAGTTTGTACGATGTCATTGCTTACCGACCAAATCAAAGCCCAGGTCAAAGAATCGCTGGCCGACCTGTCGAGCCAGGTCAGGTTAATCGTCTTTACCCAGACGTTGGAATGCATGTTTTGTCGCGAAAGCCGCGAACTGATCGAGGATATCGCCAGTCTGTCCGATTTGATCAGCGTCGAGGTTTACAATTTCGTCGTCGATGCCGAAAAGGCCCAGGAATTCAAGATCGACAAAATCCCGGCGCTGGTGATCATGGGCGAACAGGATTACGGAATCCGTTTCTACGGCATACCCGCTGGCTATGAATTCACCTCGCTGATCCACGCCATCCGCCTCGTCGGCGGCGTGGGCACCCAGCTCGACGAGGAAATGGTCGCCGAGTTGAATGCACTGACCAGGCCCGTACACATCCAAGTTTTTGTCACCCCCACCTGCCCCTACTGCCCACAGTCGGTGGTGACCGCCTTTGAAATGGCCTTTGCCAGCCCCAATGTCAGCGCCGATGGCATCGAATCGTCCGAGTTTCCACAGTTGGCGGTCAAATACCAGGTGGCTGGCGTGCCGCTGACCTTGATCAACGAGCAGACGCGCCTGGAAGGGGCCGCGCCGGTGCCCATGGTGATGGACAAAATCCGCGAAGCAGCCAAATAACCATACATTGAGAAGAAACCAGGTTTTTGACAAAAACCCGGTTTCTTGCAAGTCAGGAGTGTTTTATGACGTACGACGTTCTCATCATCGGCGGCGGGCCGGCCGGCCTGACCGCGGCGATCTATGCCGGGCGCGCGGCGCGCAAGGCGCTGGTGCTGGGCAGCCTGATGTCCGGCGGGCAAATCACCACCACCAACCTGGTCGAAAACTATCCGGGCTTTCCAGGCGGGATCAACGGTTTTGAACTGGCGATGAATTTCATCAAGCAGGCCGAAGAATTTGGCGCAGAAATCGTCAACGATGCGGCCAGCCGCATCGACCTTTCCAAGCGACCGTTCACCGTCGAGACACACGACCAGGTCTACCAGGCCCATTCGCTGATCCTGGCCACCGGCGCGTTCCCGCGCAAGCTGAGCATCCCCGGCGAGGGTGAGTTCTTTGGTCGCGGCGTCTCGACCTGCGCCACCTGCGACGGCTTTTTGTACCGCGACAAGGTTGCCGTCGTCATCGGCGGCGGCGACAGCGCGATCGACGAGGGATTGTTCCTGACCAAATTCGCCAAAAAAGTGATCGTCGTCCACCGGCGCGACGAACTGCGCGCCAGCAAACAGCTTCAACAGCGCGCCTTTGCCGAACCGAAAATGAGTTTTGTGTGGGACAGTGTGCCGGAAGAAATTCTGGGGCAAGAGACGGTGTCGGGCGTGCGCGTGCGCAACGTCAAAACGGGCGAAACGCAGGTCATCGATGCCGACGGCGTGTTTGTTTTCGTCGGCCTGATCCCGGCCACCAAGCTGCTCGCCGGCCAGGTCGCGCTGGATGAGGCCGGGTACATCCTCACCGACGACCACCAGCGCACCAACGTGCCCGGCGTGTTCGCCGCCGGCGACGTGCAAAACCCCGACTTTAGGCAGTGCGTCATCGCCGCCGGATCGGGTGCGATGGCGGCGATCCAGGCCGACCGGTTTTTGAGCGAGCAGGCAACATCAAACAAGTAGGTTGGGTCGAGGCACGAGACCCAACATTCATCCAATCGGCGGAGTGTGGTTGGGTTTCACATTCGTTCAACCCAACCTACTAAAAGGAGTGTAAAATGTCCACAAACGCAACCCTGAAATGGACAGACGGCTTGCAATTCGTGGGCCGCGCGGGCGATGGCCCCGCCGTCGTTCTCGACAGCCACGACGGCGGCAGCGGCGCGTCGCCGATGGAGTTGGTGCTGCTGGGCCTGGGCGGCTGCACAGCGATGGACGTGATCAGCATCTTGGAGAAAAAGCGCGCCCACGTCACCGGTTTCGAGATCAACCTGAGCGGCGAGCGCGCCGAGGAACACCCAAGGCGCTATACCGCCATCCACCTGGAATACGTCGTTTATGGCAAAGGGATCAAGCCCAACGATGTCGAGCGTTCGATCCAGCTTTCGGAAGAGAAATATTGCGGCGCGCGAGCGTCACTCAATGCCAGTTTCAGCAGTTCTTTTCGGATCGTCGAGGTCGGATAAAGCAAAACCCCCGATGTTTTGAAAACACCGGGGGTTTATATTTATCTACACATCCCTTCGATACACGCGATGTATTTTGTGTGGTTCCCCGCCGAGGGTGTGCGCGTCGGCGAGCATGCGCGCTACAAAGTCAGCCATCTGCACCATTTCCCCTTGCACGAACTGTTTCCCAATCAATGAATCGTACAAGGCTTTGTACAAGACGACGTTGCCACCCATGCCGCGATATTCTTCCAAAATGCCCATGCCATTGACGTCAACCTGGGTGGTGCATTTCATCTCGCGCAAAAGGTAATACCAGCCCAGCGGGAACAGCCGCCCCCGGCATTTTTGGAGCGCCTTGCCGATATTAAGAAAAGCCAATAGAAACCCAACAATTTTTTCGTCTTTGACGATGATCTTGGCCATTTCCGGCTGGAGCAGCAGCAGCATTTGCGCGGCGGCAACCGCGCCTTCTTCCGGCGTCACCGGCACATACTCCCAGTTGTCGACGAATGTTTCGTTATAAGCGGCAATGACGGCCGGAACGATGGCCCTCAATTCAGCTTTGGACTCGAACTTTTTGACCTGCAATCCCCGCCGCTGTTCCACTTTGTTGGCCAGGCCAAGAACCCGTTCGGGCATTTCAAACGTCGCCACCTGAATCAGAAACGACGTAAAATCCACTTCTTTTTCCAGGCCGACGTTTTCGACCAACCGGCAGTAATAGTCATAATTGTAGGGGATGCTCATGGCCGGCATATAGTCAAAGCCCTTTTGCAGCATCCCATACCCTTCAAAGACGTTGAACCCCTTGGGGCCGATGATCCGTTCCAGCCCGCGCTGCCGGCACCAATCAAAGGCCGCGTCGAACAGCCCGTCGACCACACTTTGATCGTTAATGGTGTCAAACAGGTAGAAAAAGCCATATTTTTTCCGGTGATAAGCGTTGTAGTTGCGATTTTCCATGACCACAATCCGCCCGACCACCTCATTGCCTTCCTGGGCCAGGAAAAAGTCGGCATCGGAGTGCAAAAAGAAGGGATTGCGCCGGCGGTCGACCTGCCGGTATGCGTCCGAAAGCATGGGCGGCACCCAGTAGGGCGAATCGCGGTACAGATCGAACTGAAAGCGCACGAAACGGCGCGCGTCGCGCCTGCGGGTGGTGTCGATTTTCAAGATTTGGACCATCTGGGCCTCCCGGTTGGGGTTTGCGTCGAGTTGGTGTGATTGGCCGTCCACGCGATCAGACGAAAAAGCTCAGCCCCATCGCACCGGGGCCGCCGTGGGTGACGATGGCCGGAACCAGGTCCATCACCAGCACCTGCACGTCGCCAAACTGCTCGCCAAGTTCGAGGGCCAGTTCCTGGGCCACGTCCGGCGCAGCCGCGTGCATGATCGAAAACATGGGTTCGCCGCCGCGCGGGGCCAGTTCGCCGGCCAAGCCCATGATGTACTTGAGCGCGCGCTTGCGCGTCCGCTCGTTGGCCAGCGGTTCGATCTGCCCATCCTGGATGGTCAAAATGGGCCGGATTTGCAGCAAATTGCCCAGCAGGGCCTTGGCCCCGCCGATGCGCCCGCCGCGCTGGAGATACTCGAGCGTATCGACGGTAAAATAGATGCGCATGCGCGTTTTCAAATCTTCCAGCCGCGCCCAGATCGTGTCCGCATCCAGGCCCTCGGCGGCCCAGCGCGCGGCGCGAATCACCATCCAGGCCAGCGGCCCGCCGATCGTCCCGGTGTCCATCACGCGGATGTCGGCCTGGGGAAACTCGGCCCGGGCCACCGTCGCCGAGCGCACCGTGCCGCTCAGCTTGGATGAAGGGTGGATGCACAAGATCGACTTGCCGCCGGCGGCAAAGCGTTCGAAATGAGGGCGAAACAATTCGGGCGGCGGCGCTGCCGTGCGCGGCAGTTCGGTCGAGGCCAGCAGTTTCTCCATGAACTGCTTGGAGTTCATCTCGACACATTCGAGATACGATTCCTGTCCAAAGTTGATTACCTGGGGAATGATGGGGATGTCGTACTGCCAGGCCACGTCTTCCGGCAGTCCAGACGTGGTATCGGTCACAATGTGAACCATGATCTTGCCCTCCATTCGACAATGCTGGTATGAGAATCGCTCTCACATCTTGAAAACACGCATCCCCGACACAAGTTGTGAAATCAAAGCCCCAAGTCTCGAGCGATCCCTGGGGCTTTGATCCGTGACTGCGAGCGTCTAGACCCACCCGCTCATGGTCGAAAGGCTCTCATAGTTGCTCATCAGCAAATCAAAGTGTGTACGCTCGGCAGCCGCCAGATACTGGTACATCTGCCGGGCATTGAGGTCATCGGCCATCATGGCCATTTTGGCGTACAACTCATAGCTGTCGTTTTCGATCCCGAGCGCAAAGGCCAGCGCCTCCAGCTCGTTCGAATCGGCGGCGACGGCCTTTTCAAACGCCGCTTTGCCCTGGGGGAAAAGCGGCGAATCCAGATCGACATCCCTGATCACCAGATCGAGCGACAGCCAATCTTCGCCTTCGGTCAGCGCGGCGATCTGGCGCTCGATCATCCCGGCGTGCATCACCTCGTCGTCGGCCAAAGAGGCAAACATGGCTTTACCCTTTGGGTCGGCGGTGCGCTCGGCGGCTTGCCGGTAAAAGGCCTTGCCATCCTGTTCCAGTTTCAACGCTTTTTTGAGCACATCCAATGCATCGTTACCCATCGATTTAGATCCTCCGAATCAATCAGACCACCGGCCGCAGACCGCCACCCTCCAAAACCTGTGGCCGTCTGCGGTCGGTCGTCGGTTGTTGTTACTTGCCCAGCACGCAGATCGCGCCGGGGCGCTTGACACGCAAAACCAGGCTTTCCATCACCCGGAAGCGATGGTCGAGTTCTTCGTTTCCCAGATAGGCCGTGATCAGGTCCTGCCCGATTACCAGGTCCATGTTGTGCTTGCCGACGGCAACCACCAGCCCTTGCTCGGCCTTGAGGAACGGCGACTGGAACAGGCCGGCCTCGGCAACATCGGCGATCAACTTGGACACCAAACGGCCCATCCCGCGCGCCACGCGCTGTGTTTTGGCATAGAGCGCCGGGCTGAGCACCACCGCATAAGGGCCGAAAAAGCCGCCGGCGACCAGCGCTTCCGTCGCCGCAACGACATCGTTCAAGGCGCTGTCCGGCTCGTTCCAATCGCCCAATGAGACGCTCTTGCTGCCCTTGGTCTTGAGCAGCCCACCCAACACCAGTTCGTCTTCGGCATGGGCGCAGGCCGCCGCGGCGACCGCCGCCGGGCCAAGTTCAATGCCCATACCCTGGGCTTGAGCCGTCTCCATATCCAGCGCAGACAGCATAAAATCTTGCTGGATCACCTGCATGGTCAAAAAATCGCGTTTGGTTACTTGCGCTGCGCCCTCGGCCGCGCCGACGCCCCAAAGCGGCACCGTCTGCACGCCGACGCCCAGCGGCCCGGTCAGCTCGATGAAGCGGCGGCCGACCAGCAGCTTTTGGACGGTGTGAACGACAACGTGATCAATCGCTTTCCAGCCTTCTTTTTCAAAAGGTGCGCCTTCTCGCATCAAAAAATCAGACATTGTATGACCTCCTAGTCTTTTTTAATCAAACTGCCCACCGTCCACTTGCCCAGTGGGCTTTTGTCTTCTGGCGGCGGCGGTTCATCCGTTGATGCAGCCGCCTCAACGCCCTCGATCATTTCCTCAACCTGCTCGGCCAGGAATGCTTCCTGGTTGATCATTTGCTTGACCTCGGTCTTGAGACCCTTGTGTTCGGCCAGTTCGTCGTCCTCGAACAGCGCCTCAAAGCGCGCCTGGGCCTGCTGGGTCAGCTCGAGGTTGTTCTTGAGCGCCGTTTCCAGATTGCTCGAGTGGAGCAGTCTGGGCGGCACAAATTGGGGCATATGCCCGGCCTCGGCCAATTCTTCGGCCAAGTGCGAGAGGTGTTTCATGTGGCGCATGGCGGTCAGTTCCAGTTCGCTGCTCACCGACCCCGCATCCTCAAAGACAAAGGCGTCGCGCAAGTGCTGGAGCATCAATTTGTACTCGTCACTCATCTCGCCTTGCAGCCGGCCGAGCAACCCGGTCGAAAATTCGCCGCTGTCACTGAAACAGCGCGGCTCGTTGGCGGCCTCGCCCAGTTTTTCGAGCATGTCGGCAAAGCGCTGGCTGTGGATCTCGGACTCGATGCTCTGCTGCATCAACACGCGCTTGATCTCCGGGTCGTCGACCATTGCCGCCTGTTTGGCATACTCGACGATCAGGTTGTCCTCCCAGGCAATGTAGGAGCGCAGCAGTGTGGCGTTCGAGGTGGGATCGTGAGGATAGATGCCGGGAGTCATGTCCGGCTCGGCGCCCAGTTCGCCGAGTACATCGCCCAGCCAATCCATGTGCCACATCTCTTCGCGCGCCATCGACAGCAGCATCGCGCCAAAGGGCGTGTCCTCGCCTTCCTGATAGGCGTGGATCAGATAGCGGATCACCGAGATGTGCTCGTCGGCCAGGTCTTTGTTCAACATCTTAATCAACGCTTCTTTTTCCAAGTCTGTAACCTCCCTTCGACTTTTTCAATCGGCTAAAACTCGTTTATACACGGCCTCATATTGCGGAACAATGTTGTGATAATCAAATTTCTGAATGGCGTGCTGGCGGGCTGCGCTGGCAAACCGTTTTTGAATGGTGCAATCGGACACGATCTTGAGCGCATAGTCGGCCATCTGCTCCACGTGCCCCAATGGCGCAAGATAGCCGGTTTCGCCGTGCCTGACCACTTCGGGGATGCCGCCCACATCGCTGGCGACGACAGGCACGCCGCTGGCCATCGCCTCCAGGGCCACCAACCCAAAACTCTCGATCTCGCTGGGCAGCAAAAAGAGGTCGGCGGCCTGCAAATAGGGCGCCACCTGATCGACCACGCCGAGCAGGCTGACCCGATCCAGCACGCCCAGTTTCTGCGTGGCCTGGATGGCCTTGACCTGATCCGGCCCATCGCCGATTAACACCAGGCGCGCATCGATCTCGGCGGCGACCAGGGCAAAGATTTTGACCACGTCGACGACGCGCTTGACCGGGCGGAAATTGGAAATGTGCATCAGGGTGATTTGATCCTCGCGCTTTTTGCCCAGGCATGGCGGGATGGGTCGGTCGTGGCGTACCGGATCGATGAAATTATAGATCACATCGATCTCTTTTTCAACCGCAAACTCGTGATAGGTCGCATCCTTCAGGTGATTGGACACTGCTGTCACCGCATCGGAGGCGTTGATCGACAGCTCGGTCACCGATTTGAAGGAGGGGTTGTTGCCGACCAGGGTCACGTCGGTGCCGTGCAGCGTGGTGACGATCTTGAGGCCGGGCACCATCTGCCGGGCCAGCAGCGCGGCGGCGGCAAAGGGAATGGCATAATGGACGTGCAAGACGTCCAGTTTTTTCATCCTGGCCACTTCGGCCATCTTGGAGGCCAGGGCCAGGGTGTAGGGAAAGTTTTTGAGCAGCGGGTACTCGACGACCTGCACCTCGTGAAAGGTGACGCCGTCCGGCGGATCGCCCAGCCGCAGCGGCACCGAGTAGCTGATAAAGGCCACCTCGTGGCCCATCTCGGCCAGGTGCTTGCCCAGTTCGGTAGCAACAACCCCACTGCCGCCGTGAGTAGGATAACAAGTAATGCCAATGCGCATGAGTAGCTCCTTGGATTATTAGGTTTGTCAGCGACCATTCCGACCAGTGAAAAGTAATTTTCATCAAATCGAACCAAGTCGCTGGCATTGGAAGCAGATTGCTTCTTGATCTGCTCTTTTAGTTCGGGAGCGATGTTAACATATTAGATGTTCATTTATCTCTCATATCTGTGTTCAGTACGTATGTTTCACCACCAAAGGCAGATAAATAAGATATTCGGCACTGGTCACTGTAATGGTTGCGATCGCTGTGTTGTTTTCCACCCAGACGTCGCCATCGGCGGCGATGATGGCTGTATTGGTATAGACCCCGTCGGCCAAGGGGCTCGTTAACTGTCCGGTGAGGGTGATCACACCGCCCGCGCCAGGCAGTAAATCTTGCACCGCCCAGACGTAGGGCGGTGTATAGCCTGTGTCGGTAATGGCAATACCATGAGAAAGAACCGAGGTAATCAATAAGAAAGTGGGAATTGGGTCGGTAATGATCGTGTGCGTGGCAGTGATACAGCCATCGTTGGAAAAGGCCAGCGTAAAGGTGATCATCTCGCCCGGCCGGGCAATCGCAGGAAAAACTGTCTTAATCAGCGATACATCAACTAGCCGCACCTCATATGCACCTAGGAGACCGCTGAAAAACCCCCTTGTTGAGGGCATTTGCACCTTGAAAACA
>CAYRXM010000181.1:0-8603 GCA_964428175.1 uncultured Anaerolineae bacterium | reverse complement strand
CTGTTTTTGCCCAATCGGAAATCAGTTTACATAATCAGTTAGGGAAAACTATAGATTATGGATTTTGAGGGTAGAGCATTTGTCTCCACAAAAAAACATTCCAAGCCCGTTTGTCGCTGGCTGCCGTGGATTGGACTTGCCATCCATTTGATTTTTCTGCTTTCGAGTTGGCCGTTAGCGGAAGGGCTGGCATCTGCAACCAGGTACCGGATGGCGCACGATCTTGAATACATCTCTGGCGAAGGATGGGAATCGGATGTCCAGCATTCGAAAGTACTCCTTTGTATTCCCATTTTTATCTATGCGCCAACCATCTGTGTGACAGTTTTGATCAAAGGTTATGCGAATGGACTGGGGAGGCCAATCCAGTGGTTGTCGTTGCTGGGCATTACTTTGGGAGTCTTTACTTTAATTAGCGCATTTTACCTTATTTTAGAGATGGTAATGGACTTTATCTCTGGAAGGTTGAGCCTTCTGTTAAGGAGTTGAAATGACAGGCATATCTAGCAATCTTTTCTCCATTTCTGACCTGAGCAAAGATCAAGCTCTCGATCTGCTCCGCCAGATGTGGGAAATTCGCCGCTTTGAGGAGACCGTCTACGATCTGCTGGGACAGAATGTGATCAAGGGTGCGTCGCACCTCTACGCTGGCGAAGAAGCCGTCGCCGTGGGAGCCATATCCACCCTGCGCGACGACGATCTGATCACCAGCACACACCGCGGTCACGGCCACTGTCACGCGCGCGGCGCGTCGCTGGCCGAGGGCGATGTGGCCCGCCAGATCCATTACAACAAGATGATGGCCGAACTGTGCGGCCGCGCCACCGGCTACTGCCTGGGCCGCGGCGGCTCGATGCACATCGCCGATGTCGAAAAGGGCAACCTGGGCGCGACCGGCATCGTCGGCGGGAATATCCCGGTGGCTACCGGCGCGGCGTTGGCCCAGCAAATGCTGGCAGCGCAAGGCGCTGCAAACAGCGACCGCGTCGTGCTGTGCTTTTTTGGCGACGGCGCGTCGAACACCGGCAACTTTCACGAATCGCTCAACATGGCCTCTCTGTGGCACCTGCCGGTGGTCTATATCGTCGAGAACAACCTCTACGGCATGTCGGTGCCCATCGGCAAGGCGGCGGCCAAGGTAGCCACTTGCGAGTTGACCATCGCCGACCGCGGCTGTGCCTACTGCATTCCCGGCGAGGTGGTCGATGGCATGGACGTGCTGGCCGTGCGCGAAGCGGTCGGCCGGGCGGTGGAGCGTGCCCGGCGCGGCGAAGGGCCATCGCTGGTCGAGTGCCAGACCTACCGCTGGTATGGACACTCCCGCTCCGATCCGCGCGTGTATCGCAGCAAAGAGGAAGAGGCCGAGTGGAAGGGCCGCGATCCGATCCCTTCGTTTGCCGCCCGGCTGATCAAGGCCGGTGTAGCAACCCAGGCCGAGATCGACGCCTTGCAGGCGCAGGTCGAGCGGGCGATCAAGGAAGCGACCGACTTTGCCCTTTCTTCCCCGCAGCCCGATCCCGCCGAGCTGGAACAGTTTGTCTATGCCCCGTTCAAGTGGACCGACGCCGATGTGCGGCGCGAGCGCGAGCTGCGCGACCAGATCCGGGCCGGCAGTGCCGCCGGGCGCGAGATCCCCTACTGGCAGGCCATCCGCGACTCGCTGGGCGAAGAGATGCGCCGCGACCCGGCCGTGTTTTTGCTGGGCGAAGACATTGGCCTGTACGGCGGCGCGTATGGCGCAACCCGCGATCTGTACCAGGAATTTGGCCAAGTGCGCGTGCGCGACACGCCCATCTCCGAAGCGACCATCGGCGGGGCGGCGGTCGGCGCGGCCATGTCCGGCCTGCGCCCGGTGGCCGAGATCATGTATGTCGACTTTACCCCGCTGGCCATGGATCAGATCGCCAACCAGGGAGCCAAAAACCGCTATATGTTTGGCGGCAAAACCAGGGTGCCGATGGTGGTCCGCACCGAGGGCGGAGCCGGGCGCTGCATCGCCGCACATCACTCCCAGTCGCTCGAAGCGCTGTGGACGCATTTCCCCGGCATTTACGTGGTGATGCCTTCCACACCGTACGATGCCAAAGGCTTGCTCAAGGCAGCGATCCGTGACGACAACCCGGTGATGTTTATCGAGCACAAGATGCTCTACGGCGTCAAAGGGTTCGTGCCCGACGGGGATTACATCATCCCCTTTGGCGTGGCCGACGTCAAGCGCGAGGGCAAGGACGTGACCGTCGTCACCTACAGCCGCATGGTCTACCGCGCGCTGGAAGCCGCCGAAAGGTTGGCCGCCGAGGGCATCAGCGTCGAAGTGATCGACCTGCGCACGCTCAAGCCGCTGGATATGGACACCGTCGCCGCCTCGGTCAAAAAGACTGGCCGCGTGGTCGGTGTGAGCGAAGCTTACAAGACCGGCTCGTTCATCAGCGAGCTGGCCATGCGCATCCAGGAAGAATTGTTCGACTGGCTCGACGCGCCCGTTGTCCGTGTCTGCGCCGCCGACGTGCCCGTGCCGATGAGCGAACCGCTGGAAGACGCCGCCGTGCCGAATGTGAATGCGGTGATCGCGGGGATACGCAAGGTATTGGCATAGAATGGCAAATTACAAATAGAAATATTGGTTTGCAGTTTGCGTTTGCTAGGAGAGACGATGGCAACTGAGGTTATTCTGCCCGTTCTGGGCGAGACGATGAACGAAGGTACCCTGGTCGAGTGGTTCAAGGGCGAAGGGGATGCGGTGCGGCGCGGCGAGCCGCTCTTTGCTGTGGAAACCGACAAGGCCACGCTGGAAGTCGAGGCGACGGCAGAAGGCTTTTTGCGCAAGATCATCGTGCCGACCGGGGCCACCGTGCCAGTGCTGACGCCGGTGGGGATCATCGCGGCGACGATGGAGGAAAAGGTTGGGGAAGAAGTAGACAAGGAAACAAGGGAAAAGGCAAGTTTGGTTGAGCAGGTTGAGGCGGTTCAACCTGCGACCGAGAACCTTCAACCTGCAACTGCGCCCGCAGGGCGCGCCTTTGTTTCGCCGCGCGCGCGCATGCGGGCCGGAGAACTGGGCGTCGATTTGAGCCAAATTCAAGGCAGCGGGCCGGGCGGGCGAATTGTCGAGCGAGATGTATTGTCCTTTGACGAAAAGCGACCCAAAGTCACACCGGTGGCCCAAAAAATGGCCGTCGAGATGGGCGTCGATCTGCGCGCCGTCGCCGGCAGCGGCGTGGGCGGCAAGATCACTCGCGGTGACATAGTCGCGGCAGCCGACGCAGTCGCTTCAGCCGACGTGGTCGCTGGAGCCGACGTGGTCGCTGGAGCCGACGTGGTCGCTGGAGCCGACGTGGTCGCTGGAGCCGTGCCGGTTTCGTCTGCTGCGACTGCCCCAACTCTCACACCATCGCCGATCAAACTTGGGCCAGCCGAGGTGGCGGCTACCCAGCCGATGACCGGCCTGCGCGGGATCATCGCCGGGCGGATGGCCGCCAGCGCGCAGATGGTCGCCCGTGTGACCCTGTTCAGCGAGGTCGATGCGACGGCGCTGGTCGAGGTGCGCGAGCAGATCAAGAGAGCGATGAGCCAGGAGTGGGGTTTTGCGCCCGGCTACAACGACCTGCTGGGCCTCATCGCGGCCCGTGCCTTGCGCGAGTTCCCGTATATGAACGCGCGGCTGAACGGCGACACGATAGAACGATTGGCGCATATCAACGTAGGGATGGCGGTGGACACCGATCTCGGCCTGTTGGTGCCGGTGATCCGCGACGCCGACCTAAAAGGACTGCGCCAGTTTGGGGCGGAATTTCGCACCCTGGTCGAGCGGGCGCGGGTGGGCAAGTCGCTGCCCGACGATCTGAGCGGCGGCACGTTCACCATCACCAACCTGGGCATGTACGGCATCGACGCCTTTACGCCGATCATCAACCTGCCCGAAGCGGCGATTCTGGGTGTAGGGCGCATCGTCGGCAAGCCGGCCGTGCGCGATGGACAGATTGTGGTGCGCAGCATGCTTGTCCTCAGCCTGGCTTTCGATCACCGCCTGGTCGATGGCGCGCCGGCGGCGCGCTTTTTACAGCGCATCGGTCAGTTGATCGAGCAGCCGTATTTGCTGTTGGGATAGTGCGAGTTCGTTCTCAAGCCCTGGAGCCTGGCTTCAGGGCTTTTTTTGTCTCCCCGCTCAATTGTGATAGAATGGTCCGAACCAAAGCGGACGCGCCGTCGTATTTCTATTGGCTGCGTTGTTTGCCAATTCAATGGAGTGTGATCATGCCGGACTCTGAATGGGCCATTCGTACCGAGAACCTGACTCGCCGTTATGGCGACCTTGTCGCCGTCGATCAACTGGTTTTAACCGTGCCGCGTGGAGTGATCTTTGGCTTTTTGGGGCCGAACGGCGCGGGCAAGTCGACGACGATCAACATGCTCACCGGTTTGCTGCCGCCGACGGCGGGCACGGCGTCGGTGGCCGGTTTTGACGTCATCGCGGAAACGCTCGAGATCAAGCGGCGCATCGGCGTTTTGCCCGAAACGTTGAGCCTTTATGAGCGGCTGACCGCCGCCGAGCAGATCGAGCTGGTGGGGCGCTTGCACGGGCTGAGCCGCGCCGAGATCGACAAGCGGGTTCCGCCCCTGCTCGAAATGCTCGAATTGACCGACAGCATCGACAAGATGATCCTCGATTATTCACAGGGCATGCGCAAAAAAACGTCAATGGCCTGTGCGCTGATCCACACCCCCGAAATCCTGTTTCTCGACGAACCCTTTCAAAGCATCGACCCGATCTCGACGCGGGCGATCAAGGACGTGCTGCGCGACATGGTCGACCGGCGCGGGACGACGGTTTTCTTTTCGACCCACGTGATGGAACTGGCCGAGCGCTTTTGTGACCGGGTGGGCATCATCAACAAGGGGCGGCTGGTCGGCGAGGGCAGCATTCCTGAACTGCGGCAGCGCGCCGGACTGCCCGATGACGCGCCGCTGGAAGATGTGTTTGTCAAGACGGTGGGCGTCGATGATCAGGACGAGGGGCTGTTGGGTTGGCTGACCGGAAGCTCGACGGAGGGCGGCGATGTGGGCTGAGTTGAAAACCCTGTTCTGGCTTCAGACCCGGCTGACCCTGTCGATGTTTCGCAGCCGTCGCTGGAGCGACCGGCTGCGGGTGCTGCAACTGCTGCTGCGCGTGTTGATGTTTGCGGTCACCATGCCGATGGCGGTACTGGTGGGCATCGGGCTGGCGGTGATGTTTATCTTGCTGCTGTCGCCGCGGGCCACCCTGGAAGTGATTTTGCTGGCCAACACGCTGATGCTTTTCATGTGGCTGCTCTTGCCGGCCTCGTACAACTCGCAGACCGTAGAACGCTTCGAGATGACCCGCCTGTTCACCTACCCGGTCTCTTTTCGCAGCCTGGTCTGGGGCAGTACGTTGATGTCGGCGCTGACCATGACCGGCGCCTGGTCGGTATGCATAATCGCCGGCGAAATCGTTGGCCTGGCCTGGCACCAGCCGTTGGCGCTGCCGCTGATCCTCCTGGGCGCGCTGCCCACCTGGGCGATGCTGGCCCTCGCCGGGCGGATCGTGGACGATTTTTTCGATCTCGTCGCCGGCGACCGGCGGCTGCGCACGTTGATGCTGACTTTGCTGACCGTCCCGATGATGTTTTGCGGTTTTGGGCAAATGTTCCTCCAGCAGGCAACGGACAACTATTCCAGGGTGCCGTTTCAAGATCAGCTTGCGCTGTTTATCGATGTGGAACGGTTAAATGCGATTACCACGCTCAGTGAGTTTTGGGAGGTCGTCCAGCCGTCGCGGCTGTTGAGATGGCTGCCCACCAGTTGGTCGACGCTGGGCATGGGCGCGGCGGTCGTCGGCGAGTGGGGCACGGCGCTGGGCTTTTTGCTCGCTTCCTGGGGCTTTGTCGCCGTGCTGCTGTGGGCGCACGCGGGCATCACCCGGCGCTTGATGCAGGGCGCGGCGCTGGGTGTCGGCGCCGAGCGCGTGCGTGTGCGGCGCAATCATCGCGGGCGGGAGGTGAAAGGGTTCGGCCCGCCGCCCCTGCGAGCGCTGCTGCGCAAGGATTGGCTTTACGTGCGCCGCAGCCCCGCCGTCAGGCAGATGGTGTTTGCGGCTTTGATGTCGGCGCTGGCGGTCCTCATTCCGTTTACAATGATGCCTGCCTCGGATAAATTGCGCGATGTGGTGCCGCTGGCGGTGGGCGGCTTTGTGGTGATGATGGTCAGTATGGCCTTTAACATGGGGCTGACCTCGAACTATTTTGGCAGCATTGACCGTGAAGGATTTGGCACACTGGCTTTTTCCGGCGTCGACCGCCGCTGGGTGATCCTGTCCGCCAACCTGATAATGCTATTCTTGTCGACGGGACTGCTTGCATTGGCTTTGATTGTCCTGATGCTGTTTACCAAAAGCTGGGTTGTCCTGCCGCTGGGCGTCTATCTGGGCATTTGCATGCAAATTGGCGGAGCGCCGGCCTACACGCTGGCCGCCTTGATCGGCCCATACCGGGCGCAGCTCAAGATGGGCAGCAATCGGAATGGCAATTTGTGGGGAATGCTGGCCTGGGCGATTTCGACGCCGCCGGTGCTGGCCTTGATCGTGCTGCCGTATATCTACTGGCGTCCGGGCCTGATTCTCACTTTGCCCCTGGGGTTGATCTATAGCGTGGGTTTGTATGCGCTGACGCTCAAGCCGTTGGCCGCCTTGATGCAGCGTCGCGAGCACGCGATTTTGGAAGCGGTGACGGCGCAGGAATAACATCAACCCTTGCGGAGGTTCCAACTCGCCAAGCTGGCGCAACCTTCGCAAGGGTTGTCGATGACGATTTTCCAGGTTTCCGAGGAGACCGCTGAAAGACCCAGTCTCACGCAAAGGCGCATCCAACCACTGGTTGGCGACGCAAAGCATTTTAGAATATCTGGCATTTTCTTTCTTTTGCGCTATTCTTGGCGTTCTTGGCGGCTTTGCGCGAGAATTGCCACTTTTTCAGCACGCTCCTAGACTTGAACCGCGCTTGATACCGAGTTTTTCCGTACTTCTTCGGCTGTGACCTCGCGGCCCAATTTTTCCGACAGGTAAATCCCTTCCGAGATCAACATCGTGTTCAGCGCAAGCTCGGCGGTCGGCAGCAACTCGACGCGGCCCTGCAGCGCGGCAATCCAGTGCTGCTGCGGCCCGTCGTATTCGTCGCCGACGCCCTGCACGTTGTGGACGCGGTACATGAACCCATCCAGGTTGGCCGTGGCGTTCATGTCCAGGTCGCCGATGCTGTGGAAATAGCCGAACGGATCCAGCCGCACGCCGCCCTTTGATCCGACCACCACCGATCCCTCGAACTTGTCCAGCAAAATGGCCCACGCTTCGATGATGTCCAGCGAGATGTTGCCCCCCAGTCGCACGAAACCCAGCCCCAGTTCTTCAACGTTATAGCCGCTGGAGGCTTTGCGTCCCTCGTCCATATCGACTTGCTGGTAGGTCTTGCCGGTCACGCGCTCGACCTGGGGATTGCCGAGCAGGTAGAGCATCTGGGCGATGTGATAGACGCCCATGTCGTACATCGCGCCGCCGGCCGAGTTGTTTTTCTGCACAAAGGCCGGGCTACCATAGCCGTCGACAAAGGGCCGTCCGCGGCGGCGGAAGCCGGTCGAGCGCGCGTGGTAGACGTGGCCCAGGTAGCCGTTGTCGATCAGCCAGCGGGCGGCCCTGGTTTCTTTGGCATACAGGGTGCTGAGCTGGATCGACAGCTTGCGACCCAGCCTTTTGGCCGTGGTCAGCATGCGCTCCGCGTCGATGTAGGCTCCGGCCATCGGCTTTTCGCAGTACACGTCCTTGCCCGCTTCCAGCGCGGCGACGGTCATGGGCATGTGAAAGTTGTTGTGCAGGCACACGTCGACGGCCTGGATGTCGTCGCGTTTGAGCAGTTCGCGGAAATCGGTATAGCGGTTGGGGATGCCATAGGTCTCGCCGACGCGGTTCAGTTCTGCTTCGTTGATGTCGGCGGCGGCGACGATCTGTGCGCCTTCGATTTTCTGGTAGGTGTTCAGGTGGTGCTTGCCGATCTGGCCGACGCCGATCACACCGATACGAATTTTGTCAGACATAGTTTTCTCCTTTTGTAAAATATTGATGTTCTGATCGTTGGGGACTGTCTGTCGTATTCGACCTTTTTCAGGGGAATCGCATTAGAGTATACACCGCTATGACCTTTCCGCGCAACTCGTCGGAGGCGATGAGATGTATTTCAATGCTTCACAACGCCGTGCCGCAGCTTGTGTTACCGTTCGCACGTGGGCGTGCTTACTCGTCATTTAGGCGAAAGTCCAGTACCTTGCTATAATAAAGGTATATCTGGAACATCCCATCCCTCAACAACCCAGCGCATGCTGATGCCCGCAATGTCCTGTCCTGCCGCGTGCAGGGCATGCGCCAGTTGACTGGGTCGGACGTGGTCCACATCGCGCTCGTCCGCTTGGCGCAAATGCTCACGCAACGTTGCTTACAGGTTTTGAAACAAGTTGATTCTCGTTCATATCTTCTACCTTTTTGCTTGTACTATACTTTCCGGTAAATTTGACTTGAACGCCCATCTATGACAAGATAGAGC
>CAYRXM010000180.1:0-8641 GCA_964428175.1 uncultured Anaerolineae bacterium | reverse complement strand
TGCCAAATTCCAGTTATATCATTTTTAACGAGCGTTTCAGGGTAATGCTAGATTTTGGGCGTGGGTCTGTTTCCGTGATTGTAGAAAACGATCAGGGACAGGTTTTGATGGAGCGCATCGCGCGCTACCCAACCGGACTGGTGACCTGGGAACTGCCGGCGGGAAAAATTGAAGCGGATGAATCGGCGCTCGATGCGGCTGAACGCGAAGTGTGCGAAGAGACCGGGTATGAGACATACGGTCACAGCGAGATGTATCAGTACCATCCTCTGTGTGGCATTTCGAATATGCGCGTTTATCTCGTACGTTGCCGGGCGGGAATGAAAAGCGGGCAACTGGATGAAAACGAAATATCGGCAGTTCGCTGGTTCGATAGACAGGAAATCCGGTCGATGATCAAGCGCCAGGAGATCACCTGCGGATTGACCCTGAGTGGATTGTTGTTGCTTGGCGACGAGGAACACTGAAATGGCTGCACTCCATCGTGATGATGTTCTCTTTATCTGTACCTCTTTTTTCATCCAGATCGTCCTGCTGATCTATTTTGCGATCAGAAAATGGAATTTCGATGCCGCCCTGCGCTGGGGCTGGATCGTCTACGCGCTGGCCGTGCCGGCGGTTGTGGTCAGTGTGCTGCTTTTGATCGACGGCAAGCCGTGGCATCTATGGCTGGGCGGGTTTCTCTACGCGGCCTGGGCGATATGGGGCTACATCGTGGATATCGCTCGCCCGGTCGAGTGGCGCTCCCCGATCCTGTGGCCGGTGTTCATCCCCTATGTGCTATTGTATACGTCAACTCAAATGTTTTACTGGTGGCCGCTGGCAACGATCTGGCGGCCGTTGTGGTATATCTATGCCGTGCTGTTTGTGGTCAGCACCGTTCTTAACGTCTCATCGCATCGTTGATCAGACGCCTGGTATAGACGGCATCAGGAACGGAGGTAGAAAATGAAAGGGAAACTGGTTGGGTTGGTCGTGCTTGTGCTGGTGCTGGCCCTGGTCAAAACGGCTTCCGGGCAGGTGACCCCGGCGGCCGGCGGAGCCACATCGTGGTTCGTGGAGACCATCGAATCCACCGCCAACCTGGGGCAGTACGTGTCAGCGGGCATCCGGCCGGACACCGGCGCGCTCTATATCAGTTATTATGACGCATCCCAGGGCGACCTGCGCGTGGCCCACTATGTCGGGTCGGGTGGAAACTGCGGCCCGCGCAGCGACTGGCGCTGTGAAACCGTCGACGGCTATACGCCCACCAACATCGACGTGGGTCGCTACAGCTCGCTGGACTTTGACCCGCTCAGCGGCTATCCGGGCGTAGCCTATTATGATGCCACCAACTATTCGCTCAAGTACGCGGCCTATTGGTGCACACCGCACGGGTGCAGTTGGGGCATCATCCCCGTCGATCAGGGCAGCGGCCTTTTGCTGATAGGACGGTTTGCTTCGCTCAGCTATGACAGCAGCCGCAAGCCACATATCACCTATCAGCGCTATAATTCTGCGACCAACCAGGGCTATTTGTACCACGCCTATCCGGTCGACAGCGGCGGCAACTGCGGTCCGGGCGGTTCTGGCTGGCAATGTGACCCGATCGAGGCCGGGACAAACATGGGCCAGCACACTTCATTGGGCATAAGCTCGAGCGATACACCTTATGTGGCCTATTACGACGGCCAAAACGGAGATTTGCGCTATGCCTGGCGGAAATTGCCCGGTCTGGGCAACTGCGGCCCCGGCGACAACAGCTGGCAGTGCATTACCATCGACAGTACGGGCGACGTGGGACGGTATGCCTCTTTGCGGCTGGGAACCAGCAGTGAGGATCCTGTACGCATCGCCTACTATGGCTACGACTCGACCACCCCAGCCCACAGCATGCTCAAACAGGCTTACTTTAAGGGCAGCGGCAGCGGTAACTGTGGCCCCGGCAACGACTGGCAGTGCGAGGTGATTGACACCATCGGCAATGCCGGGAGCGATGTGGGCATCTCGCTGGCCGCCAACAGCGCCAACACGCCTTACATCGCCTATGGCTGCCCGGACTGTACCGGCACGTCCATCCGCCTGGCTCACCGGGTGGGTTTGTTCGGCAACTGTGGCCCAACGATCACCTTACCTGGACCAACACCTATCACATCGCATACCTGGCAGTGCGAGGATGTCGTTTCCAACAGCGCCACTCACGCGCTGGGCAGCTATGTCTCGCTGGCGATCAATCCGGCCGATCTGATGTCGATTGCCTACTATGACGCCACACCCCAGGATTTGATGCTTGCCCAGCAGCGACGGCTGGTCTTTTTGCCCATCGTGCTGCGTGCTTTTCCATGACACCCGACGAGATCCGCCGTGTGCTCGACGCGCTGCAAGCCAACGAGAACCTTGAGATCGAAACCAACCTCGACGGGCGCGCCGAGGCGCTGGACACGCTCCGCTTTGTGCGCGAGGGCATTCGCTATTTGTCCGATCAGCGGGACAAGATTGCGCTGGCGGCACAGGCCGACACCTTGCAGCGGCGCTGGGAGCAGATTGATCGGGCGGTATTCGATACGGTTCGGGCGCGCATCCAATGCGGCGAGTGGCGTGGCGCGTGCTTGCGGCGCGAGTTAAGCCATTATACAGATTATGACGGTGCGGCGCGACAGGCGCATTACGATTTCGACGGCCTCGACGCGTTGATCGCCGGCCTGTTTCTGAGCGAACCCCGGCCGGAAGAAAGCCGTGCGCGTGCCAGCGAGATGATCCACCTCGAACCGACGCCCGCGCGGGCCGTTCTGGAACTGGCCGATCGCGCGCCGATGGACCAGACAAGCGTTTTCTATGACCTTGGTTCGGGGCTGGGCCAGGTGTCAATCCTGGTACACCTGCTCACCGGCGTTCGGACCAGAGGTGTTGAATACCAGCCCGCCTTTTGCCAGTACGCCCAACGCAGCGCGGAACGCTTTGCTTTGTCCGGCGTCGAGTTTATCAATGCCGACGCGCGCGACCTGGCTTACGAGGATGGCACGATCTTTTACCTGTTTACGCCCTTTACCGGCTCGATTCTTACTGACGTGCTCGAACGGCTGCGCTGGCAGGCGAAGCGCCGCCGGATTGCTGTATGCTCATTTGGCCCGAGCACGGTGCGCGTCGCCCAACAAGAGTGGCTCGAAAGCATCGATGTTGTTGATGACATCGAGCACGTGTTCAAGCTGGCGATATTTGAATCTCAATAAAGATGGATGATAAACGAGGAAACAATCTCATCTCATTGGCCCCGGCGCCGCTGGTCAAGGTGCTGGGCCGGCCCTATTACGACCTGGATGCAACGATCGAGTTGTGCCGGCGCTTCCTGGCTGCCGGCGTCGTCGACGGCTTTGAGCTGCAAAACTTGGCCGAGTGGGATGCGCGTTCGCCGCCCAGAGATGAGCGTCAAAATCGGCTCGCGGCCTGGACGCAGAGCGCCAAATACACCGTCGATGCGCTGGCCGGGCGATTGAACCGCGCGGGCCTCCCCATCCTTTCCGTGCACGCCAACCGCGACGTGGGCATTTGCCTCTGCGCCGAACAGACGCAAGAAGTCGAGCACGGCAAGCGGCTAATCGAAGAGGCGCTGGCCCTGGCCGAGGCGGTGCGGGCCGGGGTGTGCGTGATTCACCTGTGGGATACCTGGAAGGAAGCGTTCGACCCGGCGCGGCTCAAAGGGGCGTTGGACGAGGCAGCGGCGCGGCATCCGGGCGTGAGGACGGCAGTCGAAAACGTGCCCACCCACCTGCCCGGATGCACGCCGTTCGACCTGGCGCGGGCCTTTGAGCACATCACACTCGATCTGCGCTGGGCGGCTCTGTACGATGAATTGGACAGGTTTGCAGAAATCCACGAGCACATCGTCAACGTCCACGTCTCTGCCGCGCTGGCCGGCGACCGCTGGGCCGTGCGCGATGAGTGGTTCCCTTTGGGCCGCGCCACGTTTACGCTGTCCGCAGCAATGCGCAAGATATGCGTGGAGTGGGGTTACACCGGCCCGCTCACCGTCGAGGCCAGTGGCGTTCTGCCCGACGCGCCCTTTGAATCGCTGGCTGTGGCGATGAGGGCGCTGCGCGCCTGCGCGAATGAGACGAGGAGAGAGTGATGCGCTGGGTTTTGGTGCTGTTCGGGGGCATTTTGGCCATTTTTATCTGTGCGATCATCATTCTGGCGATTCCGCTGCCCAGGCCGCTGCCGGAGCCGTTCAGCAAGGGCCGTAATCTGGTGGCGGCGATCGCCACCGGCGTGCTGGGATTGTTGTTCATCGGCGGGTTCACCGTCTACTTGATCGCCGGCGTGCTGGCAGGCGGGCGCGCATTCGACCCGGTCTTTGTCGAGGCTGGGTTCACCGCACATGGCTATATGCTGGTCGGGCGCGAGTACCGGGGCACGGTGCGAGATCGCCCGGCGACGGTGCGCTATATGCCGCCGCAGCGCAGCCGGTCGGCAGTAATTGATATGACCGTCGAGGCGCTGTCGGACCTGCGGCTGGCGGCAGGCGTTACGCGCCCATTGCTCGACTGCCGCGGCTGCGCCCAAGTAGATGTCACCCATTTGGGGTTGGCTGGAGTACAGGTTTACACGACCGACACAGTGACCGTCACCCGCCTGTTGGCCGATCCGGAGGCGCAGGCCGTGCTCTCGCGCCTGTTGATCGATGCGCAGGCGATGGGCACGGTTGAGCTATACGTACAACCGCGGCAGGTCTGGCTGCGCGCGCACGCGCGATCGACGTCGGGCGAACTGCTGCTGAACTGGCTGGATGACTTGGCCGCGCTCGCCGGGATGATGGAAAGCGGGTAAGCCCAATTAGCGTGAGCGCTGTCTCGTTATTTCGGCTCATATTTGAACTATCCCTGATTTTTTACGCTGAAAAACCGGCGCTAGATTGAAAAGGACGATCAAATGAACAGCACATTATCTGCCCATGAAATGAACCGCATCGTGCAAATGCGCCACCACGATCCCTTTGACGTGCTCGGCGCGCACATCGTCGAGTGGGAGGGCGAACGGGTCGTCGCCGTGCGGGCGATGGTGCCGCATGCCGACACGCTGACCGTGGTCGCCGAGAACGGCGACGAGTACCCCATGGCCCGCGTTCACATCGACGGCCTCTATGAGGCGATCTGCGCCAGCCGCGCCGAGGTGTTCGGCTATCGACTGCGCGCCACCAACGTCGAGGGGTACAGGTGGGAGATCGTCGATCCGTATTCGTTTTTGCCCGTCATCTCTGACTTTGACCTGCAACTGATCGGCGAGGGCAACCATTTCAAGAGCTATGACCGGCTCGGCGCGCACCCGGTCGAGATCGGCGGGGTGCACGGCGCCCTTTTTGCCGTGTGGGCGCCCAACGCGCAGGCGGTCAGCGTGGTGGGCAATTTCTGCGCCTGGGATGAGCGCCGCTACCCCATGCGCGTGCGCGGCGGCAGCGGCGTGTGGGAGCTGTTCATCCCCAACATCGGACCGGGCGAGGTGTACAAGTTCAAGATTCGCCCTCCGCGCGGCGAGCTGTTGGAAAAGGCCGACCAATACGCGCTCCATGCCGAAACGCGCCCGCGCACGGGATCGATATTCTGGGACATCGAAGGCTATGAGTGGGGCGACGCCGATTGGATGGAACAGCGCGCGCAGACCAACCTGCTCTACAAGCCGCTGGCGATCTATGAGGTGCATCTCGGATCGTGGATGCGCGCGCCGGAAGAAGGCGGCCGCTTTTTGACCTACCGCGAACTGGCCCACAAGCTGGTCGATTACGTGAGCGAACTGGGCTACACACACATCGAATTGATGCCGGTGATGGAACACCCGCTTGACGCCTCGTGGGGCTACCAGGTGACCGGCTATTTTGCGCCGACCAGCCGCTTGGGCACGCCGCAGGATTTCATGTATTTCGTCGATCACTGCCACCAAAACGGCATCGGGGTGATCCTCGACTGGGTGCCGGCGCACTTTCCGCGCGACACGCACGGCCTGGCCCGTTTTGACGGCACAGCGTTGTACGAATACGACGATCCGCGCAAGGGCGAGCACAAAGACTGGGGCACGTTGATTTTCAATTTCGGGCGCAACGAAGTGCGCAATTTTCTTATCTCCAGCGGGCTGTTCTGGTTGGACAAGTACCACGCCGACGGGCTGCGTGTGGACGCGGTGGCCTCGCTGCTCTACCTCGACTATTCGCGCCAGCCGGGCGAGTGGTCGCCCAACGTCTATGGCGGCAACGAAAACCTGGAAGCGATTGCCTTTATCCGCCGCTTTAACGAACTGTGCTACCAGTATTTCCCCGGCGTGATCACCATCGCCGAAGAATCGACCTCATTTTCGGGCGTCTCCAGGCCAACTTACCTCGGCGGGCTGGGCTTTGGGTTCAAATGGAATATGGGCTGGATGAACGACACGCTGCGCTACATCAGCAAAGACCCCATCTATCGTAAATATCATCACAACGACCTGACTTTTGGCATGGTCTATGCCTTTACCGAAAATTTCATCCAGGTCATCTCGCACGACGAGGTGGTACACGGCAAGGGATCGATGCTCGGCAAGATGCCCGGCGACGACTGGCAGAAATGGGCCAACCTGCGCGCCTATTACGGTTTCATGTATACCCACCCTGGCAAAAAACTGCTCTTTATGGGCAGCGAGTTCGGCCAGTGGCGCGAATGGAGCGAGGCGCACAGCCTCGACTGGCACCTCTTGCAATGGGAACCGCACCAGCAAATGCGGCGCTTTGTCGCCGACCTGAACCGGCTCTATCGCAGCGAACCGGCGCTGTACGAACGCGACTTTGATCCGGCCGGCTTTGAGTGGATCGACCTGCACGACTGGGAAAACAGCATCATCTCGTACGTCCGGCGCGCCGCGCACCCCGGCGATTACCTGGTGGTCGTCTGCAACCTGACGCCCACGCCGCGCGAGGGCTATCGCATCGGCGTGCCAGAACACTGCATGTACCGCGAAGTGCTCAACAGCGACGCCGCCGATTACGGCGGCAGCAATATGGGCAACCGGGGCGGGTTCTGGTCGGAAGAGCAGTTCTGGCAGGGACGGGCCTACTCGCTCAACCTGACCATACCGCCGCTCAGCGTGTGCGTGTTCAAACCGCAGCGATGACCCGTATCATGTTATGACAAATTGCCAGTTTACAAATTGCACCAGCAGTGGTATAATAGGGTTACATTATGTCGATTAACCGCATCGCCACCATGCGCACGTTTGGCGAGGGGAGCAGCACAATGAGCAACTCGAAACAAGCACTGGTCTGGGTCACACTGGTCTGCTTTTTGGTCATTTCCGGGGTCTGGGCCGCATCATCCCAGGTCAATGCAGCGCCGCCGTTGCAGATTACCGTCACACCGCGCCCCACCGTCGATCCGCTGAACCCCGAACCGCAGGAGGCAACGGTACTGGACACTACCGTGCGCAAGGTCGATCTGGCCCTGATCGTCGACAAGGCGCAGGCCAGGCCGGGCGATACCCTCAAATACCAGCTTCAGGTCTCCAACGTCGCCGGGCAAAAGGCCACCAACGTCTGGCTGACCTGTGACCTGCCCGAAGGGGTCGAAATCACCACCTATTCGACCACGCGGGGCATCATTCACCGCTATGGGCAGCGCCTGTCGTTCGAGATGGGCATGTTTGAGCCTTCTTTCGAGTCGTTTTTTGTGGAAATTGAGGCGCGGATCAAGAGCGATGTCGCCGTCGGCGCCCGGCTGATCCATCACGCCAACCTCACCTCCGATCAGGCCGGCGGCGGCGAACGCGATGCCGCGACCAGCTATGAACTGCAAGTGGAGACCCTGGTGGTCGGCGGTGGGGCCAAGGCAGATGAAAAGCCGTCGCCGCTGCCCTCGACGGGACGCGGCGGGCTGTCGATCTGGGTGGTGCTCGGGTTTACGGCGCTCATCGGCGCGGCCGCGCTGCTGGAAGGCCGGGAGCGGATTCGCCTGTCCGGCTGATAGTTGACAGCCGGCCCAACGCGTTGTACAGTGTAATCCGGGCGAGGCATCTGCCTCGCCCGGACTTTTTTTGAGCGGGGGTCATTGTTTGACCGCCGCACGTGGGCGTACGGCGCTTCTCCGGGCGTGGATTTTTCGTTGAGGAGAATATGGAGCAAAATTTATGCGGGTTGATCACCAACGTCCAACGCTTTTCCATCCACGATGGGCCGGGCATTCGCACCACGGTGTTTTTCAAGGGCTGCCCGCTGCGCTGCTTTTGGTGTCACAACCCGGAGACCTGGCGCAAACAGTTGGAAGTGCAGATTTTCCCGGATCGCTGCATCGGCTGCGGGGCGTGTTTCGAGCGCTGCCCGCAAGGGGCGCACCTGATCGAAAATGGACAACGGCAGTTCCGGCGCGACCTGTGCCGGGCCTGCGGTCAGTGTGTGGACACCTGCTACGCCGAAGCGCTGGTCATGGCCGGGCGCTGGTGGTCGGTCGATGAACTGATCGACGAAGTGCTGCGCGACCGGCCCTTTTACGAGCAGTCCGGCGGCGGGATCACCCTTTCTGGCGGTGAGCCGCTGATGCAGCCCGAGTTCAGCCTGGAAACACTGCGGCGCTGCAAGGCCGAGGGCCTGCACACCGCGGTCGAGAGATCGGAAGAGCACACGTCTGAACTCCAGTCACCGCTCATTATC
>CAYRXM010000179.1:0-8698 GCA_964428175.1 uncultured Anaerolineae bacterium | reverse complement strand
AAGAATGCTTTATAATTACGTATAATTCAAACAGCCAAGTTTCCATCTACTGAGCATTGCTGAACATGGTCGAACAGGTAGGCAATCTGTTCAAAGCACTGGCCATAATGCGTGAGCAAGGTATCGTCTACACTGAGCACGCCGCGTTGCTTGATCTGGGTCGCTGGCAACCGGTCCAAAAGACCCAATCGTTTCTCATTCAAGGTCTTCAACGAGAAGGGGCTTTGCGTGACCAGACGATTCAGACTGCTCTGGTTTCGGCTTTCATGCATGAATAGCCGGTTGATGCCCTCAACACTCTTGTTTTCGGAAACCACCAACCCGCTGATGTAGCGCTTGAACTCGATGAAAGCTTGTTCAGAGAAAACCCCTTCAAAGAACGGCGCATAATGTTGGATCAACTCGGGAAATTCAACCAAGGGAAACATGTTGCACCTCCAGAAATGCGTGGTTTTCTAGGATCGTACACCATGTTCCTTGGTTTTGTCTACTTGGTGGAGTATTCAGTTGTCAACGTACTGCAAAAGTCGAGATCATAGTCCGATTATACCGCAGGGAGGGCAAAAGGCCAATCTGTGACTGTTCACATTTCCACATGCCCGCTTTACAATCGCTTCACAATTTCCGGTTATATTGGAGCTACTGAGTTTGATCTTGACGGTGAATCTGTCCGTCATCCTAAAGCATTCACACATTTAAGAGGAGTGATGTCAATGATACAAAAAATCATAACCGGGATCTTTCTTGTGGCTATGGTCGGCGCGATGGTTGCCGGCGGAGTCGCGCTGATCCGGCAAGGAAGTGAGGAGCACATTGCCGGCAATCACGGCCAAGTGGAACGCGCGGTGATCGCCGGCAATGGACAGGCGCAAACACGCGGCCCACATGTGCCAGCCGTTGAGAATGAGTTTGTGCAGCCTGGTCAGGGCACCGGTCAATGGCAGAATATCCAACCCTATGCGAGCCATGCCGAATGGCAGAGCATCTCGGGAACGGTGATTGAAACGGTCGAATTGGTGATCGAAACCGCCGGCGGCGAACGGATGCAGATCGGCTTGGGGCCGAGCCATTACCGCGAGGCGCAGGGCTTTGTGCTCAAGGTGGGCGATCAGGTCAACGTCTCCGGCTATTGGGAAGACGGCGAATTCAAAGCTGCCCAAGTTGAAAACGTCAGCAGTGGGCAAATCATCACCTTGCGCGACACCTCGGCTCGGCCGATGTGGTCGGGCCAGGGCCAACGCAAGAATCAAATTGCGAACCGGGGAGGTTAACAATGTCTAGAGCCAAGATAAACTATTGGGTCGATGTGGCTATTGCAATCACCTTTGTGCTCTCGGCGCTGTCGGGATTGGTGCTCTTTGCCGCGCCGAGTGGCTACCAGGGCGGGCGAAATCCCTTCTACGGGCAGACGGTGCTCTTGCTGAGTACGCACACCTGGGATACCCTGCATACCTGGAGCAGCATAGCCATGATCGCCGGCGTCGGCGCACACCTGGCCCTACACTGGAACTGGATGGTCTGCATGACGCTCAAGATGTTCGAGCGCAAAAAGCGACCACCGCCTGAGCCCCGAGAAGCGGCCTGCCCCATCGAATAAACAGGCCCGATCAACCCGCAGCCGTTTGACGGCTGCGGGTTTTCTTTTGCCTCGCTCTGTCACCTGTGCTACAATAGGCGCACAGTATGAGGAGGATTGAGCATGACTCGCAACAAGAAATGGATTCGGGTGCGCAAACCGCGCGTTTACGTGGATGAAGATGGGGTCAAGGTTTCGTCGCCGTCGGTGCGCGTCGGTGGCAAGACCGGCCTCAACGTGAGCCGCCGGGGAGTCAGTGTGAGCACCGGCGGCAAGTGGTGGTCGTTTAATTCGCGCCGGGGCTGTCTGCTCAAGCTGCCGGGCTGCCTGCTCCCAACCTTGCTGTTGATCGGTGGGCTGGCCTGGCTCATTGTGGGTTCGAGGAGTTCATCGTGATTGAAATTGCCGAAATGCTGCCGCCCCACCCTTCCGCGCTGTGGACGATGGTCAAACAGTGCGGCCTCACCCACGCTGTCGGCGGGATGGATTTCAGGGGCGGCCTCGGCGTGGACAAGGAAAGCCTGCCCTGGAGCTATATGTCGCTGGTACGGCTGAAAACGATGTATAACGACTTTGGCTTTACCCTCGACGTGCTGGAAAGCCGCCCGCCGCTGAACAGGGCCAAGCTCGGCCTGCCCGGCCGCGACGAAGAGATCGAGACGGCGATCACGCTGATCGAGAACATGGGCAAGGTGGGCATCCCGGTGTGGTGCTACGAATGGATGCCGGTGTTTAACTGGATGCGCACCTCGACCACTATCCCCTCGCGCGGCGGCGCACTCGCCACCGGCTATGACCACTCGTTGATGAAAGACGCCCCACTCACCGAGTACGGGATCGTCAGCGAAGAGACGCTGTGGGAAACCCTGGACTATTTCCTGCGAGCGGTAGTGCCGGTGGCCGAAAAAGCGGGCGTGCGGCTGGCCATGCACCCCGACGACCCGCCGCTGTCGCCGATCCGCGGCCTGGGGCGGATCATGCGCAGCATCGACAACTATCAACGGCTGCTCGACCTCTACCCCAGCCCGGTCAATGGCATCGCGCTGTGCCAGGGCAATTTTGCCCTGATGACCGACGACCTGCCCGCCGCGATCCGCCATTTCGGCAAGCAGGGCAAGATTTTCTTTGTCCACTTCCGCGACGTGCGCGGCACGCCCGAAAAGTTTGTCGAGACCTTCCACGACGACGGGCAGACCGACATGCTGGCCTGTCTGCGCGCCTATCGCGAGGTCGGCTTTGAAGGGGTTTGCCGTCCCGACCACGTGCCGACGATGGAAGGCGACCGCAACGATTACCCCGGCTATTCCAACATCGGGCGGCTGTTTGCCATCGGCTATCTCAAGGGGCTGCGCCAGGCCGTGTACGCAGATTGATTCATCTTTTCGAAAGCTGAGCGCTTTCGAGAAGATTTTTTTACGCCGCCAGGATCGCCTCGATGGCCGCCAGTTCCTGAGCCGAAAAATCGAGGGTGTTCAGCGCGGCCACGTTGTCCTCGACCTGCCCCACCTTGCTCGCCCCAACCAGCACTGAGGTCATCCCGGGATGGCGCAGATTCCAGGCCAGGGCCATCTGGGCCAGCGTCTGGCCGCGACTTTGCGCCAGTTCGTTCAGCTTGCTTACCTGGGCCAGCCGCTCGTCGGTGATCTGGCGCGCCTTGAGGAATCCGTGCGGCTTGCTGGCGCGAGAATCTTCTGGGATGCCGGCCAGGTAGCGGTCGCTGAGCAAACCCTGTGCCAGCGGCGAAAACACAATGCAGCCCACGCCTTCCTCGTCGAGCACGTCGAGCAGCCCGTCTTCGATCCAGCGGTTGAACATGTTGTACGACGGCTGGTGGATCAGGCAAGGCGTGCCCAGGTCGCGCAAAATCCGCGCCGCCTGGCGCGTCTGCTCGGGGTTGTACGACGAGATGCCCACATACAGCGCCTTGCCCGAACGCACGACGGCGTCCAGCGCGCCCATCGTCTCTTCGAGCGGCGTGTTGGGGTCGGGGCGGTGGCTGTAGAAAATGTCCACGTACTCCAGCCCCATCCGCTTGAGGCTTTGATCGAGGCTGGCGAGGAGGTATTTGCGCCCGCCCCACTCGCCGTAAGGGCCGGGCCACATATAATAGCCGGCCTTGCTGGAGATGATCAACTCGTCGCGGTAGGGCTTGAGGTCTTGGGCCAGAATCCGGCCAAAGGTCTCCTCGGCCGAGCCGGGCGGCGGGCCATAGTTGTTGGCCAGGTCAAAGTGGGTGATGCCCAGGTCAAAGGCACGCAGCACCATCGCGCGGGCATTCTCGAACGTGTCGACGCCGCCAAAGTTGTGCCATAGCCCCAGCGAGACGGCGGGCAGCAGCAGGCCGCTCCTGCCGCAGCGACGGTATTGCATCGAATCGTACCGTTTAGAATCAGCAACGTACACCATTTGAAACTCCTTTCTGAAATTTCTGACTAGTCTTTTATCCGGCAAACTCATCCAACAACACAGCGATATGTTTGATCCCCTCGATGAAATCGGCAATGCGGATGTTCTCGTTCGGCGCGTGCGAGCGGCTGTCGTAATAACCGGCGCCCGCTCCCGCCGAGGGAATGCCCAACTCGCCGCACAGGGTGTGACCCGGCCCGCTGCCGGCCATCGTCGGGGCGATCACCGGCGGTTGGGCATAGACCCGGCGCGCCGACGCTTCGACCGCCCGGACGATCTCAGCCTCCGGGTCGGTGCGCTGCGCCCAGTCGCCGTCGAGCAGTTTGACCTCGATGTCGGCAAAGCCCTGTGCGTCCAGGTGCGCGCGCAGCGCGTCGAAAATCTTGAACGGGCCTTGATCCGGCACCAGGCGGAAATCGATCTTGCACATTGCGTGGTTGGGCATCACCGTCTTGAGTCCTTCGCCGGTGTATCCGGCCCCCAACCCGCAGATGTTGCATGTCGGCTGGAACAGGTACTTGTCCTTGAGCGGCAGGCCGGTCAGGTCGTTGACAAAGTGATCGATGCCCAGCGCGGCCTTTTGTTCCGCCTCGTCGAACGGCATCTTTTGGAGCAGCGCCATCTCGGCCGGCGTTGCCGGGCGCACATCGTCGTAAAAGCCGGGGATCAGCACCCGTTCGTCCGGCCCTTTGAGCGTGTTCAGCGCCCAAACCAGCCGCCAGGCCGGGCCGGGCACCATCGCCGCGTTGGCTGAGTGCAGGTCGGTGTTCGCGCCGTGGGCGTGCAGCTCGACGTACAGGATGCCTTTCAGCCCCAGTGAAACGACTAACTGATCGCCGTGATTTTTATAGCCGGTCTCCCAGATCAGCCCGTCGCACATCACCAGGCTGCGGTGGTCGCGCACAAACTCTTTGAGATGCACGCTGCCGATTTCCTCCTCGCCCTCGACGATAAACTTGACCGTCAGCGGCAGCGGGCCTTTGACCGCTCGATAGGCTTCGACAGCACAGGCGCGGGACACGAAATTGGCCTTGTTGTCGGCCACGCCGCGCGCGTAGAGCTTGCCGTCGCGGATTTGGGCGTCAAACGGCTCGCTCTCCCATAGCTCCAGCGGCTCGGGCGGCTGCACGTCATAGTGGTTGTAAAAGCCGAGTGTTTTGCTCCCCGCCGGCCCGTCGATCTGGCCAAAAACCACCGGGTAGCCCGATGTGGGCACCAGCCGGACATCGGCGCCGATTTGGCGCAGCATATCACCGACGATGGCGGCCGTTTCATCCATCCCTATCCCCTGCGCGGCGATGCTCGGCTGCCGGCACAAGCGCTGCACGCGGGCGATAAATTCGTCGGCGTGATCGTCAATGTACTGCAAAATCTCTTTCATTTATTCACCTCGCTACCAACTCGAGATAACGGTGAATCTGGCGCACGGAGACATCGACAAGCGCCGGGCCAAACGGAAGATGGGTGATATTGGGCCAGTCAAAGTGAATCCATTCGATGTTGTCGAACGCACGCGCAGCCATAAAGACGTCGAGCGCAGACTCGCAGCGCGTCGGCAGGGGACGAACCCGGCTATAGCCCTCCAAAAACGCCGCCCGCAGCGTTTCATAGTCCGGGCGCTCGCGCAGATAAACCAACGGCACCGCCATATCGTAAAAATGGGACGCATAGCGACAATCGCCGAAATCGAGCACACCGAGTTGGCCCTCGTGCAGCAGGCAGTTGTGAGGATGCAGATCGGCATGGATCAGGCCATAATCCTGCGCGGCGCCGATCTGCTCAATGTCGGCCAAAAGCTGCGCTGAAGCCGCCGCACACACGTCGCGCTGTTCCGGCGTCAGCGTCTTGGACGTATCATTGCGCCGATCTTGCCAGTAGGCCAGTTTGTTCCAGTTTGTGTGGGAGCGGTCGGCGTCGGCGGGCAGGCGAAACCGCCCGGTGTGGTCGTGCAAGCGCGCCATAAACGCCCCCATCCCGGCGGCAATGTCCGGCGTCGTTTGCTCACCGACGATTGATCCCGGCAGCCAGCGCAGCAAAGTCGCCGGGTGAACCTCCGGCGTCGCCGGAAGGGCTTCCGTCATCGCCGGAAGGGCAACCACCGCCACCCAGGTATGGTCGAGCGTAGCGACCGGTTCGGGCGCCAGCAAATCGGTGTCGCGCCGTATCGCGTTCAGCCAGAGCAATTCGCCCTTGAGCATCGACAGCGCGCCAGGCGTTGGCGCACCCTGATCGATGCGCAGCACATACTGCTGATCCGGGGCGTGCACTCGAAAAACCATGTTGTCTGTGCCAGAGATAAATTCGAGCGCGGCATGTTTGATGCCGTATTGCCGCAAGGCGATCTCGCCCAACCGTTCGAAATGGCTTGTGTTGTTGGACATTTTGTCTCCTGACGCTGTTTGATTCGACGTTGCGGCACGCTGCCCGGGTCGCCCCAAAAGACTTTGCTGACGGGAGAATCGCCGGCACAAAACAGTATACTATGAACCGCGCGCAAAAGTAAAGGCCCGGCGTGTGACAAAAAGAACCGCGCCGAACGAATAAACATAACAAAATATTTTTTTGCATTGTCGTTTAAAGTGTTGTACAATAAGATAGAACGAGTTCCGTGAAAGACACTGACGGAGTCCGGGCCATGGATTGGATCGAAAGCACATACAGCGAACAAACGGCAATGCGCCTGGCGCGCTCCGGCGCGCAGATACGCATCCTCTGCGCCGACGACGCTTGCGAAACCTGCCAAGCTTTGGCCAAACGCACCTACGCCCCCGCCGAAGTGCCCCGCCTGCCGATCCGTGGCTGCACCCACGAAACCTGCCGCTGCCAGTTTATCGCCGTCGACCCGGAAAGCGGGCTGACCGTCCAGGAGTTGATCCAGCACAGCATCCAGGCGCTGCGGCAGCAAAACCAGGAACGGGCCAACCAGCTTTTGCGCCGCGTCGTCCGGCTCGACGAGATGAACGAACAAGGCTGGCTCTGGCTTAGCAGCGTGGTCGAAGACCGAGAAAAAATCACCTGCCTGGAAAAAGTGCTGGCGATCAACCCGCGCAACGAGCGCGCCCGGGCCGGACTGGATTACCTGCGCGAAAGAATGCCGCCGGCCGAGCCGGAAAAACCTGCCGCCGTCGAACCGGAGGCAAAAGCAGCCGGGCCAACGCCCCAGATCGAAAAAAAACAGCCCACCGTCGAACCCGCAGCAGCAGCGCCGCCGGCCCAAGTGATCCAGGCGCGCCAGGAACGCCAGGTGATCATTGCCCAATGGCAAGAATTTATGACCATCGCCGTCGAGACCGACCCGCAGATGGTGATGATGCAGGGCAGCGCGTTTCTCAAGCAGATCGCCCGGCTCAACGACCAGGCCGCCGACGGATTGGTCGGGGCGCAGCGGCTCGAAGAACTGGAACAGCAATGGCAGGAATCGGAACGCATCGGCGAACCGCTGGCCACTCTGCTGCACGGCGCCGACCACCAGGATCAAGCCGGCTGGGAACCAATGCTCGCATCGCTCCGCGAACTGGCACAAAAAGTGTTGGAGCATCGCAAGGCGCTGCGCGAGCAAATCGCCGCCGAGGGAGGAACAGAACCATAACCCGCAGCCCATAACAATCGAATCGCTAGGGGAGCCCGAAAGTACCGGGCTGAGAGGACGGTTGTTCTACCGTCGACCCTTTGAACCTGACGGATCATGCCGGCGGAGGGAAGCAAAAACAAGTATGTTGTGAGCAAACGCCAACCACCCCGGTTGGCGTTTTTATTTTTCAAGGAGGCTTGTACAAATGAAAAAAGGATGGATTTTTTTGCTGCTGGGCGCGCTGGCCGTCTTGCCCGGCTGCGCGCGGGCGCAAGCGAACGAATTGGTCATCATGACCCATGACAGTTTCGACATCGGCGAAGCGCTGATCGCCGCTTTTCAGGAACAACACGGCGTCAAAGTGACGATCCTCAAATCGGGCGACACCGGCGAAGCGCTGAACAAGGCGATTCTGAGCAAGAAGAACCCGCTGGCCGACCTGTTCTTTGGCGTCGATAACACCTTTTTGAGCCGCGCACTGCAAGAGGATATGTTTGAGGCCTACACCTCGCCCGAACTCGAAAACATCGCCCCGGCGCTGGTGCTCGATCCACAACACCGCCTGCTGCCGGTCAGCTGGGGCGACGTGTGCCTCAACTATGACCGGGCCTGGTTCGCCGACAGAGGCATCGCCCCACCCACATCGCTGGAAGACCTGACCCGGCCCGAGTACAAGGGACTGACCGTGGTCGAAAACCCAGCCACCTCGTCGCCGGGGCTGGCCTTTTTGCTGGCCACGGTGAACCATTTCGGCGGTGACGGCTACCTCGACTACTGGCAGGCCCTGCGCGACAACCAGGTGTGGGTGGAAAGCGGCTGGTCGGAGGCCTATTACGGCCAGTTCACGGCGGCCAGCGAAGGCAGCCGCCCGATCGTAGTCAGCTATGCCACCAGCCCGGCCGCCGAGGTCTACTATGGCGAAGGCAAGTACAGCGAGCCGCCGACCGCGGCCTTGCTCGCGCCGGGGACATGCTTTCGCCAGATCGAGTTCGTGGGCATCCTCAAGGGCAGCAAGCAGCGCGCGCTGGCCCGCGCCTTCATCGATTGGATGCTGGGGCAGGCGTTTCAAGAGGACATCCCGCTGCACATGTGGGTCTTAGATCGGAAGAGCACACGTCTGAACTCCAGTCACCGCTCATTATCTC
>CAYRXM010000178.1:5696-8762 GCA_964428175.1 uncultured Anaerolineae bacterium | reverse complement strand
TACACCCTATCCTACACTCTTTCCCTACACGACGCTCTTCCGATCTTGATGCACAATCTAGGACTATACTGGCTGGAGCTCAACCAATCACCATGTACGAACGCGAACGCCAGTGGTCATCAATGGCGCAAGGAGACATAATGAAAGGCGAACCCCTGATCATCCTGCTCGTTGAAGACAACCCGGCGCACGCCGAAATGGTCATTCGCAACTTTCAGGAGCATCGCATCGCCAACAAAATCCATCACGTCATCGACGGCGAATCCGCGTTAGACTATCTCGGCCGGCGGGCACAATTTGCCGATCCGTCCACCAGCCCCCGCCCGCACATCATCCTGCTCGATCTACGCCTGCCCAAAATCAGCGGGCTGCAAGTCCTGCAAAAGATCAAAAACGACCCCGCATTGCTCGCCATCCCGGTGGTCATCCTCACCACCTCAGAGGCCGAACGCGACCTGACCCTGGCCTACGAGAGCCACGCCAACAGCTATCTGGTCAAACCAATCGACTTTGAAAAATTCTCCAAACTGATCAACGATCTGGGCCTATACTGGCTGGCCTGGAACCGCCGGCCGTGGAGAGGTTGAGTTTTTGCCCCGTTTGTGGTATCATTTTAATCAAAGTCGAATCACGGCGAGGGTAAACGATGATCAGGCTCTTGTTGGTAGAAGACGAGTTTTCGCACATCGAGCTGATCCGGCGCGCCTTTGAAGACTCTGATCTGGCAGTTGAACTCGTCATCGCCCAAAACATTGCCCAGGCCAAACTCGTCCTCAATCACTCCAACGCCCAAACACATCTCGATCTGATGATCACCGACTGGCTGCTGCCCGACGGGCAAGCCATCGAACTCTTGGATCATCTGCAAAATCCGCCCTGCTGCCCCACCGTCGTAATGACCAGCCACGGCAACGAGCAGGTCGCCGTCGACGCGATCAAGGCCGGCGCGCTTGATTACGTGGTCAAATCGGTCGAGTCATTGGCCGACATGCCCCACATTGCCGAACGCGCCCTGCGCGAATGGCAGCACATTATCGAAAAACGTCACGCCGAAGCACGCATCGCCCACCTCAACGCCGTCCTCAACGCCATCCGCAGCGTCAACCGGCTGATCACCCGTGAGCGAGACCCACAGCGCCTCCTCGAAGCAGCCTGCCAAAGCCTGGTGCAAACGCGCGGCTATGTCAATGCCTGGGTTGCTCTGCTCGATGCCCAGTGCAGGCCGACGGTGGGCCAATCGATCATTATGGCCCAGGCCGGGCCGTCCAGCAGCATCCTGTCGTCAATCCGGCAGTGCAGTCAGGACCGCTCTCCCGCCCACCTGCCGCCCTGCGTGCAACAGGCCTTGACCCTCGACCAGGTTCACACAAGAATGCCGGATACTCCCGAATGCCGGAATTGTCCCTTGTTCAATCCACAGAACAACCTGGGCACGCTCATCGGTCGGCTGTCCTACGCGCACAAGACATACGGCGTGCTCTGCGTCGCCACCCCGGCCGATTTCCCCGCCGACGCGGAAGAACAAGAACTATTCATAGAAATGATCGACGACGTCGCCTTTGCCCTGCACAGCATCGAGCAGGAACAGGCACGCCAGCGTTTTGAAGCCCAATTCCTTCAGGCACAAAAGATGGAAGCCGTTGGACGGCTGGCCGGCGGCATCGCCCACGATTTCAACAACCACCTCACCGCCATCACCGGCTATGCCGAACTGCTGCTCCTGCAATTGGACAAGAACGACCCGCGCCGCGACGATGTGCTGCAAGTGCTCCAGGCCGTCGAACGCTCGATCAACCTGACCCGGCAGTTGTTGATCTTTAGCCGCAAGCAGACCCCCCAACCCACCGTGCTCGACCTGAACACCGTCATCGGCGACATGCAGAAAATGATCCAGCGGTTGATCGGCGAAGACATCGTCCTCGACACCCTATTCGATCCCGAACTCAAACCTATCCAGGCCGACCACAGCCAGATCGAGCAGGTGGTGATGAACCTGGTGATCAATGCCCGCGACGCCATGCCCGCCGGCGGCCAGGTCAGAGTTCAGACGCAAAATGTGCGCCTGGATGCAGACACACACTGGTTTGTCGAACACGCCGAACCGGTCGATTACGTCCTGCTCCGGGTCATCGACAACGGCGCTGGCATGAGCGAGGAAGTCAAATCGCACCTCTTTGAGCCGTTTTTCACCACCAAAGAAAAAGGCCAGGGCACCGGACTTGGCCTGGCCACAGTTTACGGCATCGTCAGGCAAGGCGGCGGTCACATCCAGGTCGATAGCACCCCCGAACAGGGAACAACCCTAAGCATCTATTGGCCGAGCACCTCAAACACGCCTGCAACCCCCCAACCAGACACCGACAGCACCGACCTCGCCACCGGCAGCGAGACGATCTTGCTCGTCGAAGACGAAGATGCCGTCAGATCTTTCGCCCAGCGCATCCTGCAACAAAGCGGCTACACCGTCCTCCAGGCCGCCGACGCCGCGGCCGCGCTTGACCTGTGCGCGCAATATGCCGGGCCAATCGAACTGGTCATCGCCGACGTGGTGATCCCCGGCGTGTTGAGCGGCAAAGATTTGATCGTCCAACTGCGGCAACTGCGGCCCAACCTGCGCACCATCTTTATGTCCGGCTATACCGACGAGACCATCACCCGCCACGGCATCGACCACACCGACGCAAACTTTGTGCAAAAACCGTTTTCTTCGGCCTTGCTGACGCGCACGGTGCGCAACGTGCTGGACAAGGCCAAAAAGCTTTGACAGCGCCCCCAATCTATGATATAATGTGCGCAATGACGTTGACGGAGACGAGTAGGGTCACTCTCTCATCCAGCGAGTTCGGAAGCGGTGCAAGCCGGACATGAACGAGCGGCCCGAAAATCCCTCCAGAGTCGCCAACCGAACGGGACATTCATCGCAGAATCGCCGCACCAAGTAGATTTGGCCGGAGATGCCCTCCGTTATCAAAGCAGAGATATGACTGTATCTCACAGAGTGAGCCTGCCTGGCAGGCTAACAAGGGTGGTACCGCGGGCGCGCAGGCTCTCGTCCCTTTGTGGACG
>CAYRXM010000178.1:4274-5686 GCA_964428175.1 uncultured Anaerolineae bacterium | reverse complement strand
AAGGGTGGTACCGCGAAAGTGTCTGGCGCTTTCGTCCCTTGCGGGACGAAGGCGCTTTTTGTGTTATAGAACAAGACGAGGGCCAAAATGACCAAACTGCTCTATCAAACCGACGCTTATCTGCAAAAATGGCTCGCCGAGGTGCTCGCCGTTCAAGACGACGCACTCGTACTCGACCGCAGCGCCTTTTACCCCGGCGGGGGCGGCCAGCCCGCCGACCGGGGCAGCATCTATTGGAACAACCACAACTATCAACTGAGCGCGATCAAAAAAGACGGCAGCGCCATGCTGCACTGGCTCGAAACCAGCGACCTCTATGCCCTGCCGCCGGTCGGGGCCAGGGTTTACGGCCTGCTCGACTGGGATCACCGCTTCAGGTTGATGCGCACACACACCGCGCTGCACATCCTCTGCGGCGTGATCTGGCGCGATTACGGCGCGCAAGTTACCGGCGGCAACATGGAGCCGCTCGCCGCGCGGATGGATTTCGAACTAGAACACATGACGGCCAACTTTGCCCAAGAGGTCGAAGAGAAAATCAACGCCGAGGTCGCCGCCGCGCGCGAGATTGCAGTCAAAATTCTGCCGCGTGAGGAGGCTTTCCAGATTCCCGACCTGATCCGCACAAAAATCAATTTGCTGCCGGCAGGCATTACCAGCTTGCGTGTCGTCGAGATCGAAGGGCTTGACCTTCAGGCCGATGGCGGCACGCACGTAGGCAACACGCGCGAAGTCGGCCGGATACGTGTGGTCAAGCACGAAAGCAAAGGCAAGATAAACAAACGGTTAAGAATAGAATTAGACGAATAATTACGCATCACGCATCACGCATTACGCATTACGTATCACGCATCACGCATCACATATAATGGAGAAACCTATGTTTACCCAAGTTCCCACCCAAGTCGATTTTGTCGCTCAAGAACACGAGGTCTTGAGTTTTTGGGATCGCATCAAGGCTTTCGAAACGCGGCGCAAACTGAACGAAGGCAAGAAAACCTGGAGCTTTGTCGACGGGCCGATCACTGCCAACAACCCCATGGGCGTCCATCACGCCTGGGGGCGCACCTACAAAGACCTGTTCCACCGCTACTGGGCGCTCAAGGGCCACGACACGCGCTACCAGAACGGCTTTGACTGCCAGGGTTTGTGGGTCGAGGTCGAGGTCGAAAAAGAACTCGGCTACACCACCAAGCGCGACATCGAAGCGCACGGCCTGGAAGACTTTGTCAACCTGTGCAAGCGGCGCGTGCTCAAATACGCCGCCCGGCAGACCGAACAGAGCATCCGCCTGGGCTACTGGATGGATTGGAACGACCCACAAACACTGCTCATGCTGGAACAAAAAATGGCCGATGACCCGGCTCAAATCATCACCGTGCAAGGGCCAGACAGCCCCGTGACCGACCGCG
>CAYRXM010000178.1:0-4264 GCA_964428175.1 uncultured Anaerolineae bacterium | reverse complement strand
CCCTACACGACGCTCTTCCGATCTGGCGGCTCGTATTTTACCTTTTCGACCGAAAACAACTATACCATCTGGTCGGTGCTCAAAAGCTGCCACGAGCGCGGCTGGGTCTACAAAGGCCACGACGTAATGCCCTGGTGTGCCCGCTGCGGCACCGGCATCTCGCAGCACGAAATCGTCACCGAGGGCTATGTCGAGCTGACCCATCCCAGCATCTTTCTCCGCTTTCCGCTGCATGGGCGCAAGGATGAGTCGCTGCTGGTGTGGACGACCACGCCCTGGACGCTGACCAGCAACATCGCCGCCGCCGTCCACCCAGAACTGCCCTACGTCTTGCTCGAACAAGGGGGAAAACGCTTCTGGCTTTCCAAAGGCGCGGTCAAAAACGCCGTTCGCGGCGACTATACGCTGCTCGACGAAAAACCGGGCGCCGATCTGGTCGGCTGGACCTACGACGGCCCGTTCGACGAACTGCCGGTGATCGCCGACACGCTCAAGTCCTATACCCACCGCGTCATCGCCTGGGACGAGGTCGGCGAAGCCGAAGGCACGGGCATCGTCCACATTGCGCCCGGCTGCGGTGCGGAGGACTTTCAACTGAGCAAGGAATTTGCCCTGCCGGTGGTCGCGCCGATGGACGAACTGGGCATCTATGGCCCCGGTTTCGACTGGCTGACCGGTATGAGCGTCCACGAGGTGCGCCAGCCCATCTTTGACAACCTGCGCCAAAAAGGGCTGGTCTATCGCATCGAAAATTACACCCACCGCTACCCGCAGTGCTGGCGCTGCGGCGAAGAACTGGTCTTCCGGCTGGTCGACGAGTGGTTCATCAACATGGGCGCGCAACTCGAAAAACCATTCGACGAGGTCACTCGGGAGGAAAAAGAACGCAACCTGCGCTACCAGATCATGGACGTGGTGCAAAATGAAACCAAATGGTATCCCTCGTTCGGTTTGGAGCGCGAGATGGACTGGCTGCGCAACATGCACGACTGGATGATCTCGAAAAAGCGCTACTGGGGCCTGGCCCTGCCCATCTGGGAGTGCTCGTGCGGCCACTTTGAAGTGATCGGCAGCCCGGAAGAACTGCGAGCCAAATCGGTGGAAGGCTGGGACAGGTTCGAAGGCCACACCCCGCACCGCCCGTGGATCGACGCGGTCAAAATCCGCTGCCCGCAGTGCGGCAAAACGATCAGCCGCATCACCGACGTGGGCAACCCCTGGCTCGACGCCGGCAGTGTGGCCCTGTCGACCGTGCGCTATCGCACCGACCGCGCCTACTGGGAGAAATGGTCTCCCGCCGACCTGATCAGCGAGAGCTTTCCCGGCCAGTTTCGCAACTGGTTCTACTCGCTGCTCACCATGAGCACGGTGATGACCCGCCGCACGCCGTTCAAACACTGCTACACCTATGCGCTGTGCTACGCCGAAGATGGCCGGCAGATGCACAAAAGCTGGGGCAACGCCATCTGGTTCGACAACGCCGCCGAACAGATGGGCGTCGACGTGATGCGCTGGATGTTTTGCACGCACAAGCCGGAGCAAAATCTCTTGTTCGGCTACAAACTGGCCGACGAGACACGCCGCCGCTTTCTAATCCCGCTGTGGAACGTCTATGCCTTTTTCTGCAACTATGCCCGGCTGGATGAATGGAGACCTGTCAGGCATGAGAAATCTGACAGGTCTGAATTGCCCCTGCTCGACCGCTGGATGCTGGCCCGGCTCAACCAACTCGTCGCCGACGTGACCGCCGAACTGGACGACTATGATGTGTTCGACGCGGCCAACCAGATCGAGGCGTTTATCGACCTGGTGAGCAACTGGTACGTGCGCCGCAGCCGCCGCCGTTTCTGGCGCAGCGCCGGCGAAAATGATTCGGACAAAGACGCCGCCTACAACACGCTGTACGAGGTGTTGACCAAACTCTGCCTGCTGCTCGCGCCCTTTACACCCTTTGTCGTCGAGACGATGTATCAAAACCTGGTCAGAAACCTGGTTTTTGACAAAAACCAGGTTTCCAGCGTCCACCACCAGGATTGGCCCGCCGCCGACACAGCACTGATCGACACCGAACTCCTGGCCGACATGGACCTGGCCATCATGGTCGCCTCGCTGGGCCGCTCGGCGCGCAGCACGTCCAACGTCAAACTGCGCCAGCCACTGGCCCAGGCCGTCGTCGTCGCCGACGCGCGCCAGCAGGCCCGCCTGGAACGACTGTCCGACGTGGTGCTCGACGAACTGAATGTCAAAGCCATCGAGTTTGTGCGCCGGGCCGACGACCTGGTACATTACGAAATCGGCCTCGACCCGCGCGTGCTGGGCAAAAAGCACGGCCCGCTGTTCCCCAAACTGCGCCAGGCCGTCAGCGCGCTCGATCCGCTGTCGCTGGCGCACCAACTCCAAAGCGGCCAGGCGGTGACGGTCGACGTGGATGGTGTGGCGGTCGAACTGCTGCCCGAAGAAGCCCAGGTGCGCATGCGCGCCCGCGAGGGGCTGGCCGTCGCCGATGGCGGCGGCGTGGTGGTCGGCATCGACACCGCGTTGACGCCTGAACTGGTGCAGGAAGGCCTGGCCCGCGACCTGGTGCGGCGCATCCAGGATGCGCGCAAGGCTGCCGGGTTCGAGATCGAGGATCGCATCACCCTCACCTACCAGACCGGCGACGCGCTGAACGCCGTTTTTACGGCGTTGGGCGCATACATCGCCGAAGAAACGCTGGCCGTAGAGCTGATCGCCGGATCGCCGCCAGAAGGCAGCTTTGTCGACCAATTTGAGCTGGATGGCGAACCAATCACGGTGAGTGTGCGAAAAATAGCATAATCCCAAGCACAAAGAGAACCCCGAATTTTTGGAAAATTCGGGGTTCTTTGATAAAATGACGTTATGACGAGTTCAACCCTGCTCCACCAGGCCCGACAGGCCCTTCAATCCGGCGACCGCGAGCGCGCGCGCCGGCTGCTGACCGACGTTTTGCGCACCGAGCCGCGCAGCGCGCCGGCCTGGCTGCTGATGTGCGAGGTGGTCGAACAACGCGCGCACAAGCTTGACTGTCTGATGCGCGTGCTGGCGATCGAGCCGGACAACGCGGAGGCGCTGGCCCGGCTGAACCTGCTCAGCCCACCGCCGGAGTCACAGGCGGTGTCTCTGCCACCGATGTCTACAGCCCAAGCAGCCCCCGGCGAATCCAAACCGTTCGTCCAACCCAAACCGCCCATCGAGCGACCACCTACTGCGCGGGCGACCCCGCCCATCCAGTCGAGCTTGGCACCCGGCCTTGCCGCGCAAGAAGCGTCTCCCCTCCCCTCAGTGGTCGAGCGCCTGCGCATTGAACGGCGGCGCAGGCAGGGCTACCGCTACCTGATGCTGGCCGGAGCAATGATCATCAGCATGTTTTGCGGCATTGTACTGCTCACGCTGACCGTCACCCAGGTGGTGCCGCGCGGGCAGGCCATCCGCCGCGAACGGCTCAGCGTCACGCCGACGCCCGGACCGGTTTTGTACCAGGCAACCCTGTGGTGCCCGCCCTGCGAGCAGGCCGGCGACGCGGTCATCCTGTGGGAAAAGGTTGGCGATGGCATTTCGCGCGGGGGCAAAGTCGGTGAACTGCCACACGATACGACGGTCAACGTTCACGAGGAGGTGTGGTCCGAGCCGGAGGGGCGAACCTATTATCGCATCTCAGCCGGCGATCAAAAAGGCTGGGTGCCGGAGACGTTCATCAAGCCATGACCGGCGGCGCTCGTTTTATTCAACCAGCTCGCGCCAGCGCCCCTCGTCGAGCAGTTCCTTGAGGCTGACCGCAAGGTCGCTTTCCCGCCGTCCCAGCATCACGCTGGCGACGAGCAGCAATCCCCCCAGCCATTGCAAGAGCGTCAGCCGCTCGCCCAGCCAGAAAAACGCCACCAGCAAGGCGACCAACAGTTCGGCCAGGCCAAGCAGCGAGGTCTGCACGCCGCCCAGGGTTTGCAGCCCGGCAAACATCAACAGACGGGCCAGAATAGTCGGAAAAATGGTTAGCCCGGCGACGGCCAGCCAGCCCTCGGTCGAAATCGGCGTCCAGGGCGCGCCGTTGACCAGCCGGGCGACGGTCACGACGACGGCCATCGTCGAGAGCACATACAGCGTGACCGAGCGCGAATCCACATCGACCAGCGTCCACTGTCCCAGCACCAGGTGCCAGGCGTACAACGCGCCGGAACTGAGCAAAAGCATGATGCCCAACCAGTCCACCTGCTGCGCGCCGGTATAAGTGAGTGCCACCACGCCG
>CAYRXM010000177.1:0-8901 GCA_964428175.1 uncultured Anaerolineae bacterium | reverse complement strand
GTCAATGGCTGACTGCTTGGTCATTCAGTTGTCAACGTGCTGCAAAAGTCGAGAAATAACCCGCGGGAAAGGGCGCATTTCAATCCTGGGCGGGTTTTTGAAGAGTCAGGCACGCCTGGTGCTTGACGATGCAATACGATACGCAATCGAGGTGGCACGGCGTTGTGGAACAACGAGGCGTGCCGCTCTCCTCGTTTGGAATGTTATGTCAAACTGCCTCAAAGGGGTTTATTGGCATTGACCATCATTGCAGTTTTCTCCTTGCGCCGATGATTGTTGGGCGGCCCGGCTGCCCCTTTTAGGGCGACGACGCAGCGCCACGCGAGTGCGTCCGCGCCGCCTGTTGGGCCTGGCGCTTGGGCGGCGGTGCAGCCGGAGCATAGACCGCCCGCCAACAGCGGCCGGCGATTCAGCAGCCGAACGGGTCACCTTGCGCAAACCGGCCCACACAAACACGACCACCCCACCCAACGCGACCAGCGACCCCAGGGCCAGCACCCAGTGGATGTCGAGCAGGCCGAGCATCGCCGCGCCAGCCGGCGGGCCGACCACACCGGTCATGTGAACGGCGACGGCATTGAGGGCGATGAAACGCTCCTCTTTGTTCGGCGGGCAAACCTCCAACAAAGCATCGAAAAAGGCCAGGTTCAGCCCCGCACCGATGGCCCCATTAAAAGCGACCACCGGCAGCGTCCAGCCCGGCGACCCGGCCAGCGAAAGCAAGACCGGGTAAAGCGAACTGCCCAGCACAGAGACGATGGTCAGCTTCCAGGTGCCGATCTTGCGCTTGATGCGCACCCAGGGCAAATAGGCGAGCAGCGTGGCAACCGTCGAAGTGGTTGTCATCGTGCCAACCCAGGCATCCGAAAAGTCGAGGTGCTTGATCCAATAGATGTTGATCAACGAACCAACCATCGCCAGGCCGAGGTGGTACAGCACCTTGCCGCTGATAAAAGCCAGAAAGGGTTTGGCCTGCCAGACCTCACTCAGGCTGGCGCGCAGACCGCTGCCCGGGGCGTGTCGCGGCGCGGCAGTACGCGGCTTGCTCGCCTTTTCGACCTTGATCTTGCGCGTCCAGAAAAAAGACCAAAACGCGATGGCCACGTTGGCCATAAAAACGATCTGGTAGCCAAGCGGAAAGGTCAGATTTTCGATCAGCCAGCTCACCACGGGCAGAGCCAGCGATTGGGCAATGCCCATCACGATCCAGCGGCGGCTCATCAAAAAGGCCCGCCGGTGCGGCGGCACGGCATAGCCCATGGTCAGCGTAAAAGCGAGGTTGGTCAGGCTGCCGCTGAGCGCGGTCAGCGACCAAAGAATAACGATCAGCCGCGGCGTCCACTCACCCTTGATCACAAATGGCAGCAGGGCCACCGGCAAATACATGGCATACCCCGACAGGCGCGACCAGGAAAGCACAAACTGCGGGCGGGTCTGCCGCTCCAAAAAGCGCGACCAGGGCAGAGTTGTCAGCAAGGCAATCGTCGCCGGGATCGACGAGAGCAGACTGACCCAGAAAGGCGACGCGCCCAGACGCACCACGAACACCGATACGAACGAGCCGCCGGCTGAAATCAGCCCAATGCCAATGCCGTCGAGCATCACGTGCCGGATGTTGCGCCGCTCTTCGGAGGGCAGCAGCGCTTGTCTACCTGGTTGAGTCAAGACGGGGTTCGCTCCTTTTCTGGCTCAGGCGCAGACGCGCACCCAGATCGCGCAAAAACTGCCCGAACGGCGTCTCGGCGATGGCGATCTCGATCGGCACGTCGAGCACCACCGGCACCTCGGTTTCGATCGGGATCGTCTGGCTGAACGGGATGGTGACCGTCGTTTGCACCGGGATGCGGATCGGCACGGTCAGCGAGACCGGCACATTCACGTCGATGGCCACCGGAATCTCTTCAGACACCGTAAAAGCAACCGGAATGTCGGTCTTGACGGGGATAGTTTTGCTGACCGGCACGGCCACATCCATTTTCACCGGAATGCTGGCGCGGATGGGGATGCTGATTGTGCGCTCGCCGTAAAAAGGAATCTGCACCGGAATGCCGAACGTCTCATCGATGACAATCACTTGGCTGATCGGCACCATGATTTGATCGACAAAGGGCACACCGGTATCGACGGCAATGGTTTGATCGATATCCAGTTCAACCGGCACGCGCAGCGTGTGCTGAAAGGGGATTTCGGCATTGATGGGCACCGATTCTTCAACCACCAGGCTGATCGGCACGGTCAGCTGCCGGCTGACATCGATCTGGACGCGCACCGGCACGCTCTGGCTGAGGGGGACAGTATAGGCAATGGTGCTGTTGCTCAACCGGTCGAGGTCATCGGCCACGCCGCGGGCCAGCGCAAGCGCGCCCAAAACCCCGCCGATCAGCACAACGCTGAGGCCCAGACTCAAAGCCAGTGACAGCGCCGCCAGGCTAGCGACGACCACATTCAACGGTGAATCGGCCACTTTTCGGAGCACACGCTGCCCCCTTTCTACTTGAACCGCCTGCCGCTGACGCCGGGCGGGTTGCCGGCGCGGCTGAGGATTTCCCAAAAACCAAAATCGCTGCGGCGCAGGAAATAATAGTGCAGCCCGGCAAAGAGCAGGCTGATCCCGCCAAAAGCGGCAAAAGCGAGCGGCACCTGGTCGATCAGAATCCAGATCGCCAGCACGACGGCATACACCACACGGGCCATGATCGCTCCGGTGACGATGACGATGTTGCGTTTGGGGTCCATCCAGGCCAGCAGGCAAAAACAAGGCAAAAGCAGGTGAACCAGGGCAAACGTGCGAAACTCGTACCGCGCCCCGCTGTAATCGAGCAGGTTGAGAAACCACTGCGGCCAGATCAAAAAAAGCAAGGCGACGATCAGATCATAGATCGAAAAAAGGAGCATCGTCGTGCCAAGCCGTTTCAGATTCTGCTCCAGGATGTTGTATGGTGTGCCGTCAGAGCGCATCTTGTGGGCCATCATCTCTCCTTTAATTTCTGCTCGAGCCGAGTCTTGAGTTCCGCAAAGTGACGGACAAAATCCGGGTCGTCGACCTGGGGTGTGGTCATGATCAGCGCATCTTCGTCGTTGTCTCGATAATATCGTTTGCGTTCTCCGACGACAATGAACATATATTTGCGGTACAGGTTTTGAGCGACTGTGTTCGAGACGCGCACCTCCAGGGTGATCTCGGCGGCACGGCGGAGCAGCGCCGCTTCGATCAGCCCGGCGAGCATCCATTCACCCAGGCTCTGCCCGCGCCAGCCGGCGTGTACGGCGATGGTGCTGATGTGCGCCTCGTCGACCATGAGCCAGAACCCGCCATAGGCCAATATGTCCGGCGCAGGGGGCACAGATCGCTGCCAAAACCGGGCGCGCCTGGTCACTGCCGGGGACGGATCGCGCTGCTTGAGCACCAGATAGGTAGACAGTTCGTTGTGGGTCAATTCATAGCGATAAGCCGAGGCAGGCCAGGGCGCGGAAAAGGCGCTGGCCTCGATGGACATGATCGGCTCGACATCGTCCAGGCGCATGGGCGCGATCAGTTGGGGCAGAGTGGGGTCATCGAATGGAAACCCGGCAGGAAGTGCGAGTTCGGCCATTGGCGTCACAGGCTTCTCAAATAGATTGGCGACAGGCCGGCCAGGTCGTCCGCTTCACCGCGGGCAAAGCGCAGCCAGGCCAGATCGGCCAGGCAGGAAGGCCGGCGCATGGCCTGGGATGGAGAGGCAAACGCCACGTTCGGAGCAACACGCACGGCCAGCGTGTCGATCTCGTCCTGGCTCAACTCGCCACAGACCAGGCAGCGCTCGCCGATCAGATCGACCAGCCCGTCGAGGGTGGTCAACTGCATACGCCCACGGCGCTGCCACTGTCCGCGCCGATATTCGTAGCGCGCCGCACAAAAGCGGCCGCGCCCGGCCTGGATGATCGAGACAATGGGGCGTCGCTGCTCGTTGGGATAATAACTCAGCATCCGGTCGATGCCGGGCAGTTCGGGCTGGTCTTCAATCGACCGGCCCTCGTCGTCGAGCGGCTTGGGCTGCGCACGCATCCGCTGCACGGCGACGAGCGCCTGCACGTCGAGCGTGGGCACGCCCAAAACAACCAGGTTGTGCGCCAGGGCCAGGCCCTTGGCCACACTAAGGCCGATGCGCAGCCCGGTAAACGACCCCGGCCCGATGGTCACGCCCACGGCGGCCAGGTCGCCGGGCGCGAACCCCTGCTGGGCCAGCATATCGACCAGCGCAGGCATCAATTCGACCGAGTGGTTGTTTTGCGAAAGCCAGTATTTTTCGGCGCGAACGATTTCACCATCATAAAGAGCCAGCCCGGCAAAGCGGGTGGCCGTATCGATTGCCAACAACAATGGTTTTTGAGCCATATCAAACGCCAAATGCAATGTGCTTGAAAGTTTGAACCAGTTGATCGTAGCGTTCGCCGGTGGCGCTAAAGGTGCAGCCGCGCTTGTTCTCATCAATGTAGCGCAGTCGGACGAGCAGGTACTCGTCGGCCCACAGCGGCCTGGCCCGCTCCGCCCACTCGACCGCGCAAACGCCTTCGCCGTGCATATACTCGTCCAGGCCAAAGGTCAATGTGGCCCTGGGATCATCGATGCGATACAGATCGATGTGATAGAGCCGCAGGCCGGTCCCCTCGTACTCGTTGACCAGCGTGAATGTCGGGCTGGTGATGCGCTCCCGGACGCCCAGCCCTTGCCCGATCCCCTGGATCAGACAGGTTTTGCCGCTGCCCAGATCGCCGACAAAAAACAGCACAGCACCCCCGGTCAGCAGTTCGCCGAGCCGCGCGCCCAGACGGCGCGTCTGCGCGGCGCTGTGGCTGATAAAATCGATGCTGTGCTGATCAAAGATCGGCGACATACCTGCTCCTCGTCGCGTCAGGATGATATCGATGGCTTTGCTGGGAAAAAAAGTCATCGATGCGTCTATTATACACCAAGACGGCAATCTTGGCGATTTCGAGATGCCCTTTGCCGTAGGACAACCGACCGGCGTTCGGCGGCAAAGCGACGGGAGGATGCCGTCCGGGCGTGTGCCAATGTTGTTGATACGGACATTGTTCCTGGTGTACAATGAACGCATCACAAGATCGGCAGCGCCTGGTGCTACACAAAATTTTCGCGCAATCCGCGTGCTGCCGGGGAGGAACATGGATGATCGCCGGACTGCTTGCAGCATCAATGATACCACTGACCCTGATCGTTCCGCGCTGGTTGACCTCACCAACTGCTCAAGTCTATGCCGACACTTTTCGAGAAGCCGCCGCGCGCAAAGCGCTGCAAACCAAGATCGCGGCACTGGTCACGGCCCTGGCCAAAGGCGACCGGGCCGCTGCACGCGATCTGTGGCCGCTTCCAGACGCGCTGTCAGAGCCGGCGCGCCTGACCCTGCTGCGCGAACGGCGACAATCGGTGATCGAGGATCTCTGCGCTGCCAGCCTGGCCAGCGAATTTCAGGTGCTCAACGTGCAGTGGTGGACATCACCCTGCTGTGAAAACGGCCCCGGCGTGACCGACACCTATTTCAACGCCAGCGGCGCGCGGGTCGACGTCCAGTTGTATACCCGCGCCGGTTTGCCTTTCCACTACATGTTTGATATATTTGACCTGTCCACTGAAGCGGACTGGGGTCAGCCGTCGCGATGGGCTATCCGCGACGTATATCGGCTCTACCCGCAGCGCGAAGAACCGCTGTTCTGGCGCATGCGCTATGCGCCGGCCGTGCACACACTTGATTGGCCGCCCAAGCAAACCACAAAGGAGTGAACGATGGCTGAATTTATCATCAAAGGGGGACACCCCCTCAGCGGCACCGTCACACCGATCGGCAACAAGAATGCCGCCCTGCCCTTGCTGGCGACGTGTCTGCTCACCGACGAGCGCATTATCCTGCACAATGTACCCCACATCCGCGATGTGGAAATGATGCTCGAAATTCTGGCCGACGTCGGCGTGCAGGTCGAGATGTCGAGCGACCACGACATCGCCTTGCAAGCCAAGACGGTCAGCAAAACGACGCTCGACGCCGAGCTGTGCGGCGAAATCCGGGCCTCGATCTTGTTTGCCGGGCCGATGCTGGCCCGCTGCGGACGGATCGAACTGCCTCCGCCGGGCGGCGACGTGATCGGGCGGCGACGGGTGGATACGCACTTGCAGGCCTTTCAAAAACTCGGCGCCCAGGTGAGCATCAACGGCGGCTATATCATCCGCGCCGAGCGGCTAAACGGCGCGTTTATGTTCCTGGACGAAGCCAGTGTGACCGGCACCGAGAACGCCATTATGGCCGCCGTATTGGCCGAAGGCGAGACGATCATCTGCAATGCGGCCAGCGAGCCGCACGTGCAAGAACTGTGCCTTTTCCTCAGCCGGATGGGCGCGCGGATCGGTGGTATAGGCAGCAACAAGCTGGTCATCCACGGCGTCGACCGGCTGCACGGCGCGGAATGGACGCTGGGGCCGGATCACATCGAAGTGGGCAGCTTCATCGGTCTGGCCGCGGTGACGGGCGGCGAACTGCGCATCAAGGACGCCGGCACCCAGTACCTGCACATGACCCACCTGATGCTCGAACGCCTCGGCGTGCGCATCGACTATGACGACGACGACGTGCTGGTGCCCGGCGGGCAGGAATTGTGCATCTGCTCCGACCTGGACGGGGCGATCCCCAAGATCGACGATGGGCCGTGGCCGCACTTTCCGCCCGACATGATGAGCATCGCCCTGGTTGTGGCAACCCAATCGCGGGGCACGGTGCTGATATGGGAAAAGATGTTCGAGAGCCGCCTCTTTTTCGTCGACCGGCTGATCGGGATGGGCGCACGGATTGTGCTCTGCGATCCGTGCCGGGCAGTGGTGATCGGCCCGGCGCAGCTGCACGGCGCGCCGCTGGTCAGCCCGGACATCCGCGCCGGCATGGCGATGTTGATCGCCGCACTGTGCGCGCGAGGCGCCAGCCGGATCAGCAACATCCAGCAGATCGATCGTGGCTACGAGCACATCGACGCCAAACTGCGAGCGCTCGGCGCGCAGATCGAGCGCGTCTAGCATAGAAACCTGCCCCGCAACGAAACCCGGTTCGCGATCCCATCCAGGGGAAAGCATGCCATGACCCAAAATTCCATTTTGAGAAAAATCAGTGTTGTGCTTGTCTTTGTCGCTGGCCTCGTCGCTGGCGCGGGTGGGCTGTGGTTGATCGTGCAGTATAACGACGGACTGCGCGATTACCTGCTGGAACATCCGGCCAGAGATTGGCCCCAGGCCCGTGTCGCCGAGTTCGTGCGCGCCATCGCGCGCAGCGATGAATCGGCGGCGCACCGATTGTGGGAAATATACGAGCATTCGCCCGACGATGTGCAGAGCGATCTGACCGACCGGCGCGACGCGGTGCTCGCAGAACTGGCTGCGGCCGGAATAAGTCCCGATTACAAGATACTGGAAGTTGAGTGGTGGACGACGTGCTGCGAACCGTCTGTGACCTGCGATGTTCGAAACGCGGGCGGAGCGAGGATGCGCGTCCAGTTTTTGGCTCAGGACGGGACGCCTGTATTGTACATGTTTGATGTTTTTTCCCGCGAGCAGCCGTACTGGGGCGACGCGGCGGGCAACCCGCCGCGAGATTGGGTTATTCGCGACGTTTATCCATACCAGCAAGAACCGTTGTTCTGGACGCTGGTCTATGAGTCGCAAGCTCGTTTTGTCCATCCACAAGGAGAACCATGATCCCTCATTGGCTCGATTGGTCGCAGCGATTGCAGGCCATCGCCCAAAGCGGCCTGACTTTTACCCAAAACGCCTTTGAGATCGAGCGATACGAACAGGTGCGCGAGATCGCCGCCGAGATCGCCGCCGCGCACTCGAACCTGACCCAACCCCAGATCGAGGCCGTGTTTGCGGGCCAACACGGCTATGCCACGCCCAAGATCGACGTGCGCGGGGTGGTCTTTCAAGGCGGCAAGGTTTTGCTGGTCAAGGAACTCAAGGATGGCGGCTGGACGCTGCCCGGCGGCTGGTGTGACGTCGGCGAGCCGCCCAGCCGGGCGACGGAGCGCGAGGTGTATGAGGAATCGGGGTACAAAGTGCGGGCGACCAAGCTGCTGGCCCTCTATGATCGCAACCTGCACGATCACCCGCCGTCGCTGATGCACATCTATAAAATCTTTTTTCTGTGCGAATTGGTCGGCGGTCATGCGACAACGAGCATCGAAACCGGCGGAGCCGAGTTTTTCGCCGAGGAGGCCCTGCCGCCGTTGTCAACGCCGCGGACGACCGAAGCCCAATTGCATCGCTTTTTCGAGCATCATCGACACCCCGAGTGGCCGACAGATTTTGATTGAATACCTGACCTGAAAATAGCATCTTGTAGGAGTGCCGCACGCCCACGTGCGGCAAGTTTAGCACAAAATGGAGAACGGCCCAATGAAAAGACGTATTGCCCTGATCGGGAACAGGTTTTGGAGAACTTGTTTGCCCCACCTTTTGAATTGAACAAGCAGGCCTGGATGTATGCATTTGTCCTTCTCTTGGGTTAGGGGCGCCGGCATATAGTGTGATCTTGGTGACGTCCATCGCGCCAGCGTGTTTGTGACGCTCAAATCCCGAGTCCATGGTGCGAGGTGATCAAAAAGGCCAGCCCCGGTCGCCGGGGCTGGCCTTTTGTTTAGGAGCGGAAAATACAGCTAAATATACTGATTGATGATCGCCTCCAGCACTTCCTGTCGCCCGGAGGCGTTGGTGATCTGGTCGTGCTCCAACGCATAGGCTTCCAGTTCCTTAAATCCCACCTTGCCGGCGACAATCTTGGCGCCGATGCCGCTTTCAAAGCTGGCATAACGTTGGGCAACCGCCTCTTCAGATCGGAAGAGCGTCGTGTAGGGAAAGAGTGTAGGATA
>CAYRXM010000176.1:0-8924 GCA_964428175.1 uncultured Anaerolineae bacterium | reverse complement strand
GTCGATGTTAACGTTGCAAACGAAAAATTTAAAGAAACTTAGTTTCCGGTGTATTCATTCATTTCTATAAGAATCTGTGTATTTCGAATATTCCAGTGCTTTGCACGCATATCAAGTTGCTCTAATGCCTGGATATGCTCGGCCGGCACAATCTCTCCATCAAGAATGGCATTTAATACGCGCAGCATCTTGTTTGCTTCTAGCGCTCTTTGGGCCAGCGCTCGCTGCTTTTCTTCAAGAAGACACAAAAAAGTCTTCAAGCCATTTGCTGAAACATAGTTGCACAAAACTCGTTCTTGATTCTTGAACCACATTGTCCATTCAGGTGCGCTGATTTTTTTCTGAGCATCTCGCTCTGTTACAGACGCAAAAAACTCGACCTGCTCCAAGAATGGTTTAGCACCATAACTTGCCAGAACTAAACTCAGTTCCATAATCTTTTTAATGATTGTAACGTTGGTGACAACTGAATTTGCGTCGCAGAGAACAATGACGCCCTGTGGACGTATGGCATAAAGCAGATCTGGCCTGTCAGAAGGCTCGACATAGAGCACTTCTATATACTGGTGTTCGCCTAATTTGATAATTGGTGAGCCCCAATACGTTTGGAACAATCCTTTGCGATGCTGATGGGCCAATTCGTTCCACTTGGCCTTGGGCTTTTCATAAATCTGCATCGTTAACTCCTTGACAACAACTCTATCAAGTGCGCAATTTTGTGGATTGGGTTGAGCTATTGCTCAACCAACGTTTTCATAAGAGGATGGCGGCATTATACTCCGGTTCGTGCGAGAGGACAACCGCAAGCAGGGGCGCAGCACTGCTGCGCCCCTACACCCCGACACAAAAAGCACATCCACCGTTCACCGCCGCAGCAGCACCTTGCCCAGAAGCGGCGTCCGGGTATAGATGGCCTGGTTGGGGCACATCTCCTGGCAGCAGTAGCAGCGGATGCACGCGTCGTGGCGGTATGCCGGCGGCTGCCGCTCGAACACCTCGGCCATCAAATAGTCGATCACGTAGCGGTCGTCGCCGCTAAAGGCAGACAGAAAGGCATCCGGTTCGCACTGTTCTTCCTGCAGAGACAGTGCGGCCAGCTGAAGCCCGGCGATCCAGCCCTCGGTGCGCGCTGCAAGGGCGCGGATGGTTTCGATGGAGACTTTCAGCCCCATCGTCTGGCGCAAAAAAGCGGCGACCTCATCCACCGTAAAGCGCAGTTCGCGCTCCTGAATCTCGGTCATCTGGCTTTGGGCGCGCCACGTCGACAAAGGCAGTGGCGGATCCTCGCGCGTGCTGATGATCAGGTGCATAAAGGGGGGTTGGCGCTCGATCAGAAATTGCACGGCGCGGTGCACCTCGGTTGAGGTGAGGTGATGGTAGTCGTCGAGAATGAGCGCCAGCGGCGTGCCGAGGGCGGCAATGTCGTTGATCAGCGAGGTGAGCAGGTTGGGCAGAGGCGGGAGCTGCGTCGAGCGCAGGATGGGTTTCAATGTTTGTCCGATCCGTCCATCGATCTGGCAGAGCGCGGCGATCAGGTAGGTCAAAAACTGAACCGGGTCGTTGTCTCCCTCATCCAGCGAAATCCAGGCGACATCGCGCGTGCAGGCGCAGGTCCATCCGGCGATCAGCGTGGTCTTGCCAGAGCCAGCCGGAGCCGAGACAAGCGTCAGTTTGCGGTGCAGCCCGGCATCCAGGCGTGCGATCAGGCCTGGGCGGGGCACCAGGTCGGGACGGGGCGGCGGGATATACAGCTTGGTGAACAAGATACGCGATGGCTCATCCATGATGAAAATTGTACTATGAATCACGCGTGTCAACAAACGACACGTGCGCCATCAGGATGACGCAAATTGGGATGGTTCATATTTGACTTGACTGAAAAAACTCACGCAAAGACGCCAAGTCGCCAAGCTTTGGTATAAATACAGAACTCAAAGACTATTTTAACAATCTTTGCGTCTTTGCGACTTGGCGTGAGAGACTTTTTTCAGGGGAGTTGATATTTGTGGATCATCCTCACAAATTTACAGATTTTTGACTTGACAGCCCCCCATCTTGTGGTATAATTTAGCCAGCTAACTATTAACCGGCTAACCTTAAGCCGACGAATTATTAATCGGCTAATTGGAGACAGTACATGAATTTACCCCCCGCTCCGGAAACCATCGGCCAGTTGTTGGGCGCGATCAGCCATATGCACCACAAGCGCATGCACGAGACCTGGGAATCGCTCGGTCTGTACCGCGGGCAGCCCTTTGTGCTGCACCTGCTGTGGGAGCAAGACGGGCGCACCCATTCGGAGCTGGCCGGGGTATTGAGACGTTCGCCGGCGACGATCACCAACATGATCAAGCGGATGGAAAAAGCCGGGTTTGTCGAGCGCCGCTCCGACCCGCACGACGAGCGCGTGTCGCGCGTCTATTTGACCGATGCCGGACGAGGTCTCAAGGCCGCAGTCGGAAAGGCCTGGGCCGATTTTGAAAAGCAAACCTTTGCCGGGTTTGCCCAGACCGAGCTGGACACGCTGCAAAGTCAGCTGCGGCGTGTGCTCGACAACCTGTCGCCCAAGGAGCCCCGATGAAGTCTCTGTTTAAATTGTTCGGTTTTATCAAACCGTATCGCTGGCTGGCTTTTGGGGCACTGGCCCTGCTGGTGGGGATGGTGGCCTGCGATCTGCTCATTCCGCGCCTGACCCAGCGGGTGGTCGACGAGGGCATTCGCCAGCAGAACCTGCCGCTGATCATCAACACCTCATTGATGATGCTCGGCGCGGCGGTTTCCAGTGCGCTGTTTGCCATCGCCAACACGCTGCTGTCGGTGCGGGTCAGCCAGGGCTTTGGCGCCGACCTGCGCAGCGCGCTGGTGCGCAAAGTGCAAACTTTTTCCTTTGGCAACCTGGATCGCCTGCAAACCGGGCAGCTTTTGGTGCGCGCCACCAGCGACATCACCCAGGTACAAATGATTCTCCAGATGGGGCTGCGCATCCTTACCCGCGCGCCGATGTGGGTGGTGGGCAGCATTGTGATGCTTTTTGTCACCAGCCCGGCGCTGGGCCTGGTGATGGTATCGTTGGCGGCAGTCATCTTGACCCTGGTGTGGCTGGTTATGTTTCGCTCGCGCGAAATGTTTACTCGCGTGCAGCAGCGATTGGACCGGCTCAACCAGGTCTTGCAGGAAAACCTGGCTGGCATACGTGTGGTCAAGGCTTTCGTACGCGACGAGTATGAGGGGCAGCGCTTTGACCGCGCCAACCTCGACCTGACCAACCAGACGATCCGCGTGATGCAGTTGATGGCCACTCTGATGCCAACCATGCAGATCACGGTCAGCCTGGGTGTGGTGGGGGTGATCTGGTTCGGCGGCAGCATGGTCATCGACCAGGGCTTTGAGGTGGGCAAACTGCTGGCGGCGATCAATTACATGACCTCGTCGCTGTTCCCATTGATGATGCTGGGCGGCATGATCGGCCCGCTTTCGTCGGCCGATGCTTCGGCGGCGCGCATCCTGGAAGTGTTGGACAGTGAGCCGGAGGTGCAGAGCCGGCCCAGCGCACAGCCCCTGCCGCAGGTGCAGGGCCGGGTGGCCTTTGAAGGTGTCACTTTTGGCTACAACGGCGCTCACACCAATGGCGACAACGGCGCGGCGGTGCTGCGCGGCATCGACCTGATCGCCGAACCCGGCGAGACGGTCGCGCTCCTCGGTGCGACCGGCGCAGGCAAATCCACGCTGATCCACCTGATCCCGCGTTTTTACGACGCCGGCGAGGGGCGTGTGACCCTCGATGGGGTGGACGTGCGCGACCTGCCGCTGGATCAACTGCGCGCGCAGGTGGGTATGTCGCTGCAGGAGGCGGTGCTTTTCAGCGGCACGGTCCGTGACAACATCCGCTATGGCCGCCCGGAAGCGAGCGAAGACGAGGTGGTCGCCGCCGCCCAGGCCGCCCAGGCGCACGAGTTTATCACCTCGTTCCCGCAAGGCTACGACACCATGATCGGCGAGCGCGGGGTGAACCTCTCCGGCGGGCAAAAACAGCGTATTGCCATTGCCCGTGCGTTGCTGGTACAGCCGCAAGTGCTCATCCTCGACGACAGCACCAGCGCCGTCGATTTTGAGACCGAGGCCAGGCTGCAAGCCGAGTTGGAACGGTTCATGCAAGACTGCACCACGTGTGGCGAAAACCGCCGCACCAGTTTCATCGTTGCCCAGCGCATCAGCACCGTGCTCAACGCCGACAAGATCGTCGTCCTCGACCGGGGGCAAATCGCCGCCGTGGGCACGCACGACGAGTTGATGCAAAGCAGCCCGCTCTATCAAGAGATTTACGAATCGCAGCTTGGAGATGGGAAGCGTGAGGCGTAATGCGTGAGGCATACCCTTTCACGTTTCACGCTTTGTGATCAAGGCACATAGAAAGAGACCGATCAATGTCAAGCAGACCGCCCACACAACAATCAGGCCGCCCAGGGCCGGCGCAGGCGACGCACGGGCCGGGCGGGCGTTTCGGGCGCGGCACGCGCATCGAAAAGGCCCAGGACGTGCGCGGCACGCTGCGCCGGCTGCTAGCCAAGCTCAAGCCCTACCTGCCCGCGCTCAGCGTGGTGTTCCTGCTGGTTGCCATCAGCACGCTGCTGGGACTGGTTTCGCCCTACCTGATGGCGCAGGCCATTGATCGCTTTGGCCAGGGCGACAAGCAGGAACTGCGGCGCTTTGCCACCTGGATGCTGCTGGCCTATCTGGGATCGTGGCTGGCCAACATGGGCGAGAGCTTGATCGTCGCCAACGTAACTCAACGGGTGATGCGCAATCTGCGCCGCGAGTTGTTTGAACATTTGCAAACCCTGTCGCTCAGCTTTTTCGACCGCCACTCGCACGGCGAGTTGATGAGCCGCCTGACCAACGATCTGGACGCGGTCAGCCGGGTGATCGCCCAGAATGCCACCCAGCTTTTTTCCGGCGCACTGACGCTGATCGGCATCCTGGTGATGATGCTGGCGCTCAACTTTTGGCTGACCCTCGGCTCGATGATTGTCTTTCCGCTGATGCTGTGGCTGGTGGGGTTTGTCGGCCAGCGCACGCGCAAGGGCTACCGCGAGTTCCAGATGCGCATCGGCCAGCTCAACGGCCAGTTGGAAGAGATGTTTAGCGGCCAGCGGGTGATCATGGCTTTTGGGCAGCAAGGCAGCACCATGTCCAAATTCGATCAGGTTAACGATGTAGTGCGCAAGGTGGGGGTCCAGGCGCAAAGTTATGCGATGCTGGTGCCGCCGCTGATGGGCATCCTCAGCAACGCCAACATTGCCGTCGTCGCCGGGCTGGGCGGCTGGATGACGCTGAACGGCTGGGCCAGCGTGGGCACCATCGCCGCGTTCATCAGCTATTCGCGCACTTTTGCCAACCCGCTGCGCCACCTGGGCGACCTGTACAACCAGATTCAGGCGGCCATCGCCGGCGCCGAGCGCGTCTTTGACCTGATGGATCAACAACCTGACATGACCGACGCGCCCGATGCGCTGTCGCTGGACGACGTACATGGCGAGGTTGAATTCGATCACGTCGATTTCGGCTATGTGCCCGGCGTGCCGGTGCTCAAGGATGTTTGTCTGCACGCCGCGCCGGGGCAAACCATTGCCCTGGTCGGCCCGACGGGGGCAGGGAAAACCACCATGGTCAACCTGCTGTCGCGTTTTTACGACATCGACGGCGGCAGCATCCGCATCGACGGGATTGACCTGCGCCGCCTCAAAAAGGCCGACCTGCGCCGCCAGCTCGGCGTGGTGCTGCAAGATACCTATCTGTTCTCTGACACGGTGATGGAAAACATCCGCTACGGGCGGCTGGATGCGAGCGACGACGAGGTGATCGCCGCCGCGCAGTTGTCCAACGCCGACCAGTTCATCCGCCGCCTGCCGCAGGGCTACAAGACCATGCTCTCCGAGCGGGCCGGCAACCTCAGCCAGGGCCAGCGTCAGCTGGTCGCCATCGCCCGCGCCGTGCTGGCCGATCCCGGCATCCTGATCTTGGACGAGGCGACATCGAGCGTGGACACGCGCACCGAGATGCTGATCCAGGAGGGGCTGCTGCGGTTGATGCAGGGACGCACCAGCTTTGTGATCGCCCACCGTCTGAGCACCATCCGCCAGGCCGATATGATCCTGGTCATCAACGACGGCGAGATCATCGAGCGGGGCACACACCAGGAACTGCTGGCCGGGCAGGGCTTTTATTATAATCTGTTTATGAGCCAGTTCAAAGGCAAAGGATTGAACCTGAATGATCCCATATTTGAATCATCGAGGAGTGTAGAATGAAGTCTGTCTGGAAATTGGGCAAGTATCTCAAGCCCTACTGGCACTGGGCCGTGCTGGCCCCGTTGCTGATGATTTTGGAAGTGACAATGGATTTGATGCAGCCGCGCATGATCCAGCGCATCGTCGACGAAGGCATTGCCCGCTATGACCTCAATATGGTGATCAACACCGGGCTGTGGATGATCGGCTTTGCTCTGATCGGCGCGGTGGGCGGCATCGGCTGCACCGTCTTTTCGGTGCTGGCCTCGCAAGGCTTTGGCGCCGACCTGCGCGGCGTGCTCTTTCGCAAGGTGCAGACGCTCTCTTTTGGCAACCTGGACCGGCTGGAAACCGGCCAACTGATCACCCGCCTGACCAACGATGTGACCCAGATGCAGGAAATGGTCTCCATGATGCTGCGCATGATGGTCCGCTCGCCCATGCTGCTCATCGGCAGCATCATCATGGCCGTGATCACCAGCCCGCAATTGGCCGTGCTGCTGTTGGTGCTGGCCCCGCTGGTGGTCGCTTTACTGGTCTGGGTGATCCGCAAGGCCTACCCGATGTTTATGCAGGTGCAAGACAAGCTCGATGGCTTGAACACGGTCATGCAGGAAAACCTGTCCGGCGTGCGCGTGGTCAAGGCGTTTGTGCGCGCCGCGCACGAGATACGGCGCTTTGGCGCGGCCAACGACAATTTGATGAACCAGATGATCAAGGTGATCCGCACAATCGCCGTCACCTGGCCGTTCATGATGATTGCCGCCAACCTGGGCATCGTCGGCGCGCTGTGGTTTGGTGGCCGCCAGATCGTGTTCGGGACGATGCAGGCGGGACAGTTGATCGCCTTTATCAATTATCTGATGCGCACGCTGATGTCGTTGATGTTTGTGAGCATGATGGTGATGAACCTGGCCCGCGCTCAGGCCTCGGCAGAGCGCATCGAAGAAGTGCTGAACAACGAGCCGGACATTCAGGATCGACCCGACGCACTCAAGCCCTTTATCTCGCAGGGCCGGGTGGCTTTTGAGGGAGTGACGTTCAATTACAATGGCAATGGGCAAGACCCGGTCTTGAAAAAGCTGGACTTTGTGGCCGAGCCGGGGCAGACGGTGGCCATCCTCGGTGCGACCGGTTCGGGCAAATCGAGCCTGATCCACCTGATCCCGCGCTTTTACGACGTCAGCAGCGGGCGGATCACCCTCGACGGAGTGGACGTGCGCGACATCGATCAGGAATCGCTGCGCCACAACATCGGCATTGCCTTGCAAGAGTCGGTCTTGTTCAGCGGCACCATCCGCGACAACATCCGCTATGGCCGGCCCGACGCCAGTGATGAAGAAGTGATTGCCGCGGCCAAGGCGGCCCAGGCGCACGGCTTTATCAGCGAATTCGAGGAAGGCTATGATACCGTAGTCGGCCAGCGCGGGGTCAACCTCTCTGGCGGGCAGAAACAGCGCATCGCCATCGCCCGCGCGCTGCTGGCCAACCCGGCCGTGCTGATCCTCGACGACAGCACCAGTTCGGTCGATGTGGAGACCGAGATCGAAATTCAGAACGCGCTCGACGACATGATGCGCGCGCGGGCCAGGTCTTCGGTCGCCCTCAACACCAGCCTGGTCGTCGCCCAGCGCATCAGCACCGTGCTCAACGCCGACAAAATCCTGGTGCTGGACAACGGCGAGATCGTCGCCGAGGGCACGCACCGTGAACTGCTGGCCTCCAGCCCCATTTATCGTGAAATCTATGATTCTCAGTTGGGATCCGGAAATGGTTTCCAGACCCTCGGAAACGGAGCAATAACGCATGTCGGAGCGTAAGTCGAGTTCAAATCAAAGACAGCGGGGCGGCCCCGGTTTTGGCCCCGGACGCGGCGGCCCCGGTGGGCACCTGATGCGCCCCAAGGAGCGCGCCAAAAATATCCGTGGCACCCTTTTGCGTATCTGGCAGTACCTGAGCCATCAAAGGACGATTCTTTCGGTCGCTTTGTTGCTGGTCGCCGCTGCTTCCGGCCTGGGCCTGTTGGGGCCATACCTGATGGGCGAGGCCATCGACCGCTTTATCTTGCAAGGTGACTTGCCCGGCCTGGCCCGCATTCTGGCATTGATGTTTGCCATATCCCTGGTCGATGCCGGGTTGATCTGGCTGCGCACCTACCTGATGGCCACGGCCGCCCAGCGCACGGTGCGCGACATTCGCAATGATCTGTTCGCCAAGCTGCAAACCTTGACGCTGCGCTTTTTCGATCAACGCACGCACGGCGAGTTGATGAGCCGTCTATCCAACGACGTGGAGACGCTCAGCCACGTGCTCGCCGAAGGCGTCACTCAGTTGATGTCCAGCGCCTTGAGCATCGTCGGTGTGGCCGTCATGATGTTTATCCTCAACTGGCGGCTGGCCATCGTCAGCCTGATCATTATCCCCATGATGATGGGTCTGAGCCAGTTGATCTCCAAGCGCACGCGCAAGGGCTTTCGCGAGCAGCAGGAACATCTGGGCGATTTGAACGGGATCATCGAAGAAACGATCGCCGGACAGCGCGTGGTCAAGGCTTACGTGCGCGAGCAGAGAGTGATTCAGGAATTTCAAGTGACCAACCGCAAGCTGCAACGCGCGGCGACCACCGCCCAGATTTTC
>CAYRXM010000175.1:0-9090 GCA_964428175.1 uncultured Anaerolineae bacterium | reverse complement strand
CTATGACAAGTCAGAACCCGAGTTTACATAATAAGATTTTCCATCTACTGATACTAATTGAAATCAGCTCTTCTGTCAAGACCATATCGTGAACACCGTGAACAGCAGATCGAAACATAGTCGATGCGGATGTCTTTTGGCATTTGTCCACCCGACATTCCATCAAGTCCCAAAGGAGACGTCTATGCCACAAACCCCATCTGTGGCCCAGGTACACATCCTGGGCACCCAATACCTGGTTGTCATCGACGACCAGACACACGTCGTCGGCAAGGACAAGCGCTGCCACACCTGCCCGGACGAGGGCACGGTATGCCCGGCGGTCTACGCCGTGGCCCGTTACCTGAAGGCCGGCGGTCCACGCGCACCGGACACACTGCCCGCGCCGCCGCGCGCCAGACCTCAACCGCTGTCCCCCTGCCCGATTTGCGGCGCGCCGGTCCAAGCCGACCACGCGCTCGACCGGGCGGGACGCGGCCCCGGCTGGCGCTGCACCGAGGGCGGCTATGCGCACCTGTACCTGCATCGCTATCCCAACGCGCAGAAATGGTTCTGTGGCGAAGGCGCGCGGCGGCACTCGATGTTCATCTCGGATGAGCCAGAAGCCGCTGCCGTACAGCTCCATCTTCCGGCATCGCCGGCCAATATCGTCCCTTTTGCTAAACCACATCAAGACATCGAAAAAGCAGCATAGAAAGGATCATCACAATGGCTGTTTCCTACGCATCGATCAAGAACAAAGGCGGCATGTCCGCCCAGGTGGTTGCCTGCGCCTACGGCGATTCATCTGAAGAAAATGCGAATGGTGCCCATTCGAACGGGCGAAAGACACTCTACAGCCTGGACATCGCCGGCGCGCACACCGCCGTCAAGGCGATCTGGGCCTCGGTGCTGGGCGGCTCGCCGCTGACCCCGGCCGGGTTCGCCCGCTACAAGGTGCTGCGCGCCGACAAGGAGGTCGGCTATGCCCTGTTCAAGCGCATGCCGCTGCCCAACATCCACCACTATCATCTGGTCGTCGAACCGGCCGTTACCGCCCCCTACGCCGTGATTACATCGCGCTACGGGCTGAGCCGCGAGGACGCGCTGGCCTGTCTGCTCGACGCGCACACCCTCTACCCGGTCATCCCGCAGTGGGGTGACGTGCTCTTTGCCGAGGGAAGCCGGCACAAGCTCATCCATCCCCTGGAAACCTTTGGAATGGCGTGGGCTTACCGCATCGACCTGCTCGCCGGCTGGGATGAGGTGTTCGACCGGGCGGCCAAAGAAAGACGACTGGCCTTCCCACAGGCCGCGTGACAACCGAACCGCCACAATCCACCGCCCGGAGGCCACGCCTCTGGGCTTTCACTTGGAGGACCACATCAATGGCAAGACTTGCCGCAGTCGAAAAAGGGGAATACTATCCCACCCCGCTTTCCGTCGTCGACACCATCGCCGCTGCACTCGACATCCAGGATGGTACGCGAGCTTCTTCGCGAGGCGTCATCCGCCTGTTCGATCCCTGCGCCGGTGAAGGGCTGGCCCTGGAACGCCTGGCCGGGCTGCTCCGGCAGAAGACCGACCGCCCGGTAGAGACTTGGGGCGTCGAGATCAGCCCCGACCGCGCCCGCCAGGCCGCCACACGGCTGGACACGGTGGTCGAAGCGCCGTTCGAGTCGACGGCCTGGTCGCCGTCGCTGATCAAGAACCCGATCTCTCTGGCGTGGCTCAATGCCCCATATGACGGCAACGGCAATGGCGGTCGTTTGGAACGCGACTTTGTCGAGCGCGTCACCGCCTGGCTGGGCGACGGGCACGTCCTGGTGCTGATCGTCCCCTGGAAGCAAATGACCTGGGGGATGTGCCAGCACCTGGCCGCCCACTACCGCGACGTTGAGGTGTTTCGCTTTCCCGACGAGACTGGGCCGGAGGGCTTTGACCGCTTTGGCCAGATCGTCGTGCTCGCAACGCGCGACACCGGCAAGGGGACGCAGTACACCTATCCCTCGACTGCGCTCAGGACAGGCGAGGAAGCGCAAGAGCTCTACTACCGGTTCTTCCCCAGGCAAGCCAACGGGGACGCGCACATCCGCCGGATGCCCACCGCGCCCAACGGACATCGCTACACCCTCAGCCCGGTTGGTCTGACCCCGCGCCTGCGGCGCAAGGACTATACCTGGGAAGAGATCGCCCTGGCCTGCGCCGACAACCACGGGGCCGCGCGCGCCCTCTTTCCCGACCACGCCGAGATGGACGACCCGCTATGCGAACTGAACGTCGGCCACGTAGCCCAGGTCGTCGCCGGCGGGCTGCTCGGCACGCTCGTTGCGCAGGGCAAAGCCTTCAAAGGTCGCGCGGTCAAGGTGCAGGAGGTCATCCCCGATCCGGTCGATCCCAACCGCGAGACGGTGCGCGACCGCTATGAGACACACATCGCCTGCCTATCCGGGCAGGGCTACGTCCACCTCTCCGCGCCGCACCAGGTCGCCGCGTTCCTCAAGGCGCACGCCGACCTGTTCCGGCAGCACGTCCGGGCACGGTTTCACCCCTATGGCACCGAGGTGCAAGACTGGGAGTGGGACGTGCTGGGCAGGCTGTCGCTGGACAAGCAGCTCCCCGGCCGGGCGGAACGCGGCCTGTTCGAGAAGCAAAAGCGCGCCGCCGTCGCCCTCACCCGCGCGGTCAAACGCTACGGCGTCGGCCATATGGTCGCCGAGATGGGCACCGGCAAGACGCGCACCGCGCTGGCGGCGCTCGAACTGATGCACGCGCGGCACGCGTCCGACGGCTATCCCGCCCTGATCTCCTGCCCGCCCCACCTGGTCGAAGAGTGGGTCAAGGAAGCCGAGGGCGCGATCCCCGGCCTCAAGGCGGTCATCGTCGAGACGATCGCCGAACTGGAAGGCGTGGTGGCGCGCTACCGGCCCGGCGACCGGCTGGCCGTCGTCGTCAGCCACTCGCGGATCAAGATGGGCCCCGGCTGGACGCCTGCCTACAACACCAAAACGCTCTTTGTCCGCGACAAAAAGGGCAACCTGGTCGCCAAGAAGGACGTGCCGGTCTGTCCCGGCTGCGGCAAGCCGGTGGTGGACGGCAACACGGCGATGTCGATCCGCGAGCTGGAAAAACGGCCGCTGACCTGCCGCCACACCGTGCCGGCCTGGAACGACGAGGAAAAGACCTGGGAGGAACGTCCCTGCGCGACTCCGCTCTACCAGTTCCACCCGGTGATCGCCCGGCGCTGGCCGCTGGCCGACTATGTCGCCCACCGGCTGCCGGCGTTCTTCAAGGTGTTCGTCTTTGACGAACTGCACAAGGCCAAGTCCAAGGACACCGACATCGCCCACGCCTTCCAGACCCTGGCCCGCGTCCTGCCGACGATCACCCTCACCGGGACGTTCTTTGGCGGGCTGTCGTCGTCGATCTTTTACCTGCTCTACCACACCCAGAAGCGGGTGCGCGACGAGTACGCCTTCGACGGCGAGCGCAGCTGGGTCGAGCACTTTGGCGTGCTGGAGACGGTCTACCAGGTCGAAGAGGGCGAGTTCGGCGCCCAGAACGCGCGCCGGCGCCGCCGGCTCTCCACCCGCGAACAGCCCGGCCTGGCCCCCACCGCGATCCGCTTCCTGCTGCCGACCACCGTGTTCGGGCGGATCAGCGAGTTGGGTATGGAAATGCCCGCGTGCAGCGAAGAGATGGTGCCGGTCGAACTGGGCTTCCTGAACGGTCACATCGACCGGGTGTGGGGCTGGACGTGGGACGAGATGACCGAGCACTGGCCGGTGTGGACCAGCGCCTGGCTGCAGTGGAACCTGGCCCGGCCCAACTCGGCGTTTCGGAACGAGGTGATCGCGTCGCCGGACGACGCGCTGGACTGCCCGGCACAGGTCAAGGAGGGCGAGCTGCTGCCCAAGGAGCAGTGGCTGGTGGACACGGTGCGCGCCGAACTGGCGCAGGGACGCAAGACGATCGTCTATCCCCGCCAGACCGGCACGCGCGACATCCGCGGGCGGCTCAAGTCCATCCTGGGGGCCAACGGCATCGCCGACGTGGCCGTGCTGGACGCCAGTGTCGATCCGCGCCGGCGCAGCGCGTGGCTGTCCAGGAACGCCGGGCAGGTGCTGATCACCAATCCCCGGCTCGTAGAAACTGGGCTGAATCTGCACACGTATGGATACTGTACAATTATCTTCGTAGAGGTTGAGTATTCTTTATACACGTTATGGCAGTCGATGTCTCGCGTGTGGCGGCCGGGGCAGACCAAGAAGGTCAAGATTTTTTTCGCCCACTATCCGGGCACGTTAGAAGAAAAGGCCCTTGCCAGAGCAGGCAAAAAACTGCTGGCAGGTAAGTTACTTTATGGTGAGGATGTCTCCAGCGCGTTGGTCGAGGATGCCGGCGACGCCAGCCTGGTGGTCGACCTGATCCGGGCGATCAAGGACGGCGAAGACCTGCGCGTCGACGCTGACACGCAGATTTTCGGCGTGCGCGGCTCCGACCTGGTCACGGAGAGCCTGCTGGGCTCGCCCACCGTGCGCTCGCGTGCGCTGACAGCGACCGAGCAGTGGCTGCGGGCGCGCGGGCTGCGCTTGGAGGACGTCAAGGCGACCCGCTCGCGACGAAAGAAGGTTGACGTACCGGAGAACCAGATGTCGCTCTTTGACCTGGCCAAGGCGGCATAAACTGAAAAAGCCTGGGGAATGTCTCCCAGGCTTTTTTTGTTGGATATAGTGCGATGCTGTCCATCATGCACAGGTCGAGAGGCTATGTCCCGAACGTCAGATGTTGATCTGAAGTTGGGCTGGCTGATGAATGGGTTATACCGCCTCTTGCAAGCGCTCGCTGAGCCACACGTTGACCAGCGTTTCGACAGAGATGCCTTGCTGTCGGGCGATGGCGCTCAACTTTTGGGCGATCTGCGCTTCCAGCGGGATCAAAACAACGCGCCGTTCCAATTCAACGTCCAGTTCGACCTCGCTCGTTTCGTCCCAATGGTCGGACAAATCGTGCGTGTCCCAGAACTCAGCGGCGGCTTCGATGCTTTCGAAATCGGCGGGCAAAGTGCCTTTATTCTTTTCGTCCATATCGTTTTCTCTCTGGGTCAGTCATATCACGGGCGCTGATGTGGCCCTATTATACACCGTTTTACGATCTCCTCAACACGGTCTCACAGAAAGGACGCACACGGCGGAGATCGTTGACTTGCGCAAGCCGAACACTTGTGCTAAGCTTCTATCAGGAATCGAATCAACGGAGTGGCAGGGTGGTGGACTATCTTCGGATGGAAAGCGTCGAGCCGAAACGGAATCGCTATCGATTTTACGTGACCGTCTGGCAGCCAACGCTCTGGAACACCTGGGCGCTGATCTGCCGCTGGGGCCGGATCGGAGAAAACCCGCGCGGCGTGCAGGTGCACGAGTGCGCGAGTATGGACGACGCACTGCGCCTTGCCGCCGAGGTGATCGATCGGCGGATGAAGCACGGCTACGTGGTCACACACACCGGCAGCACGTCGAATGACCGCGTGAAAGACGGCAAAGATTGATGCCGCATCCTTCTGAAAGGCCGTAGATTGACACAGCTTGCCTGGCTCACCGACATCCATCTGGACTTTCTCGACGCAGAGGAAACAGATGCCTTTTGCCAAAGCGTCGCCCGCTGCGAAGCCGATGCCATCCTGATTGGTGGCGACATCAGCATCGCGGCGCGAATCCAGGAGCACCTCCTCCTGCTCGCGCGGCATGTGCGGCGTCCGATTTACTTTGTGCTTGGCAACCACGACTTTTACGGCGGTTCGATCGCCGGTGTGCGGGCGCGCGTCGCCAGGCTGGCGAAAGGATCGCCCTGGCTGCACTGGCTGCCGGATGCCGGCGTCGTAGCCCTATCCCCAGATACGGGGCTGATCGGGCACGGCGCCTGGGCTGACGGCCGGCTGGGTAACGCCGCTCGCTCCCAGATTACGCTCAACGACTATTTCTACATCGCCGAGTTGACCGGCCTTTCGCAGCCGGCGCGTTTCGCCAGGCTGAATGCGCTGGGAGATGAAGCCGCCGGCTACCTGCGCGGTGCGCTGCTTTCGGCGGTCGAACGCTTTCGTCACCTGCTGCTCCTGACCCACGTGCCGCCCTTCAAAGCGTCGTGCTGGCATCAGGGACAGATCTCCGACGACGAGTTCCTGCCGCATTTCACGTGCAGCGTCGTCGGCGACCTTCTTGCCGACACGATGCAGCGCCATCCCGAATGCCGGCTGACCGTGCTGTGCGGGCACACTCACAGCCCCGGAGAGGCGAGCATTTTGCCCAATCTCCTGGTCAAAACCGGCGAAGCGACCTATGGACGTCCGCGCATACAGGCGCAGATCGCGGTCGCGTGACCAGGCAATGGTTACGGGCGCGAGAGCCGCATCTGGAAGGCGTCAAAGTGCACAGCATACCCAGGAAAAAGGTCCGGAATGACTTCAAGGACACCGAAATGACCGACACCCAACACGCGCGAGACGCGCTGCGTTTCTGGACTCAGCGCACCGGCCCGATCGCCGGGTTGGAAGCCGCGCATCAGAACTGGGCGGGCGGCGAGGCGACCGTCTGGACGGTGATCACAGAGTGCGGCGAGCGGTTCATCCTCAAGAACATCGCCGGCAAGCTGAACGCCACCCGCATCGAAACCGAGTACGACCTGCTCCGGCACTTGCACGCATCCGGCGTGCCCGTGGCGGTGCCCATCTTGTCCGACGACGGGCAGCTTGGTCCGAGGGATCAGGATGGGGTGTATCTGCTTTACCCACAGCTGCCGGTCGATCACGCCATTCCGCCGGCCGGCCTCCGGCAGGTCTATGCCCACATCGGCGCGGCGGTGGCCAGGCTGCACAAGGCGTTGGCGTGCTATTCGGGACAAATCGACTCGTGGACGATGGATCTGCCGCGCCGAGTTTTCGAGGAAGCCCTCCCGCACATCCGGAGTGCGCTGACCGGTCAAGAGAGAGCCGCATTTTTTGGCGTGATGGCTGCTCTGGAGGCTGAAATGGCGCCGGCCCTGGACAATCTGCCGGTGCAGACCATCCACGGCGACTGCCACGGCGGGAACTATTTGCTCTATCGCGGCGACGTATCGGGCTTTGTCGACCTCGATCACCTGCCCAAGGGACCGCGCGTCTATGACATCGGTTACCTGCTCGCCGATATGGCCAAAGCACAGTTCTTTGGGAACCTGGCCCACCCAAGTTGGCTGGAGCACTTTGACCAAGTGATCGCCGGATACGACCGCGAGAACAGCCTGTCCAGGCGGGAAAAAGACGCCCTATGGTTCGTGATGTTGGCGACCCAGGTGATCTTTGTGGAGTGGTTCTTGATCCACGGTCGAGATGATCTGGCCCGGAAGAACCTGGACGCATTCCACTGGCTTTACCGGCACGGCGACGAGATCATCCGTCGCATATCGAGCGTCTAGCGCGTACTGACGATCGGATGGTACACTTGTATTCGCAACAAGGCGTGCGCCTGGTCGCACCGCCCAAGATAATTGATGTGGAGGAGAAAATGAGCAAGAATTCAACCCCCGAAACGCTGACCGTCGCCGAATTGGCCGAATACCTGCATCTACACCCGCTGACGGCGCGAAACCTGATCCGCAAGGGCGAAATTCCGGCCTACCGGGCCGGCCGCGAGTGGCGGGTGGACCGGGCCGTGTTGGATCGCTGGATCGTCGAGCGGACGAAGGAGCATGCGCCGGGGACTGTCAAACACAAAGGAGTATAAGATGCAATCGATGATGCAGCACGTCGTTCACGAATGGGCCTTTGTCTCCACCCAATGCTACGCCGATCCCTTCAACGAGGTTGAACTGGATGTCCTGTTCAGCGCGCCGGATGGGACCTCGCAGCGCGTACCGACATTCTGGGCCGGCGACAGGCTGTGGCGGGTGCGTTTTTCCACCCCGCTGACCGGCCGCTATCGCTACCAGACCCTCTGTTCCGACACCGGCAACGCCGACCTGCACGATCAGCGCGGCGAGTTCGAGGTGACGCCCTACCGGGGCGACAACAGGCTGCTCGCCCACGGGCCGCTGCGCGTCGCCGCCGACCGGCGCCATCTGGAACACGCCGACGGCACGCCCTTTTTCTGGCTGGCCGACACCTGGTGGATGGGCCTGTGCCGCCGCCTGGACTGGCCGCGCGGCTTTCAAACCCTGGCTCTCGATCGCGTCGAAAAGGGCTTTACCGTGATCCAGATCGTCGCCGGGCCGTACCCCGATATGGATCAGTTTGACCCGCGCGGCGCCGGGGAGGTGTTTGACCCGGCCGAGGGCGGCTTTCCGTGGACGGCGGACAACAGCCGGATCAACCCGGCCTATTTCGACGCCGCCGACCGGCGCATCCAATACCTGGTCGAGGTGGGCCTGGCCCCCTGCATCGTCGGCTGCTGGGGCTATTACCTGCGTCTGATGGGCGTCGAGCGGATCAAGCAGCACTGGCGCTACCTGGTCGCCCGCTACGGCGCGTATCCGGCAATCTGGTGCCTGGCCGGCGAGCAAACGATGCCCTATTACCTGTCGGTGGACAAACCGGCCGACGAGGCGTTCCAGCGCCAGGGCTGGAGCGAGGTGGCCGCCTACGTGCGCCAGATCGATCCCTTCCACCGGCTGATCACCGTCCATCCCGGCCAGGATGGGCGCGAGCAGATGTCGTCGCCGGCGTTGATCGACCTGGAGATGCTGCAAACCGGGCACGGCGACCGCCAATCGCTGCCCAACACGGTGCAGTCGGTGATCCGGGCGATGGGGCGCGCGCCAACGATGCCGGTGATCGACGCCGAGGTGTGCTATGAGGGGATCGGCGAAGCCTGCCGGCAGGAAGTGCAGCGTTTGATGTTCTGGGTGTGCATGCTCAACGGCGCAGCCGGGCACACCTACGGCGCGAACGGCATCTGGCAGGTCAACACGCCGGCGCAGCCCTACGGGCCGTCGCCGCACGGATTGACCTGGGGCAACACGCCCTGGCCGGAAGCGATGGCTCTGCCCGGCTCGCGGCAGCTCGGGTTGAGCAAGCGGCTGCTGGAGCGCTACGAATGGTGGCGCTTTGAGCCGCACCCGGAATGGGTGGAGCCGCACTGG
>CAYRXM010000174.1:0-9171 GCA_964428175.1 uncultured Anaerolineae bacterium | reverse complement strand
CCACAGCTTGCCGGCCGGGGTGATCGCGATCTCGGTCAGATCGGTCCTTGCCGGGGGCAGGAGCAGGTCGAGGAAGCCCATCCCCAGCACCTTGCGGGCGATCTCGTCGGCCAGGCGGCCCTCGTCCACGGCGGAAAGGCCGCCGAGTCCCGTGCGGCGCACGGCAGCGGCGACGAGCACGCCGATGCGGGCGCGCACGGTCTGCCGGTCGGCGTCCGAGGGAGCGCGAAGGACAGCTTCACTGAACTCGCCGTTGACCCGACCGATCACCTCCGCTGTAATGGTTCGCGTATCGTCGTCCGAGAGGGAGATGCCGCGCTGCAGGGCATCGGGGGTGACGAAATCGAGCAGGCCGCCGCCGGGGTGTCCACTGTTGCTATGGTTCATTCTCTATCTCCTGCCATCTTGCCTTATTCCCTTCTTTCTTGTCCCTTATTCCTTGTTTCCTCTTATCCTGCGACCTTGAGCCGGACGCCGAACAGGCTGAAGGCCTTGCCGGCAGCGCTCTTGACCGCATTGGCCGCTCCGTTGCTCAGATTTGGGTAAAAAGCCGAGATCAGCCCGCGCACGCCGTGGCCAAAGGCATCGTCAAAGACGATCGGCATCTTGCCCTCGTTCTGCAAGGGGCGCACGCGCGGCGAAAAGGGGATCGTGGTCAACACCGGCGGGAACCAGCCCTCCAGGAAGGACGCCGCGCCCTGGTGGAACGCATCGGGCAGCAGGTTGTCCGTCTCCCGGTTGAACTGGTTGAGCACGATGAACATATTCTCTTTCGGAATCCGGTGCTGCCCGGACAGCGTCTGGGTCAGCAGTTGGACCGTCTGCACCGTCTTGACCTGGTCGGTGTAGCCGGGCAGGGCGACCAGGATCAGCGTATTCGCCAGCAAGAGAGGTGCGACCGCCCACGCCTCCTCGGTCGGCGGCAGGTCCATCACGATCGCGCCGTAGCCCGACGTCCAGGCGGTCTGGATCAGCGACTGGATCGTGCCGGGGTGCTGGTTCTGCGCCACCTGGGAGGAAAGGACGAAATCGTTGGGCGAGAGGATCACCTCCAGGTCGTCCTTGCGCTGGACGCTGGCCTGGAACCCTTCCGGGCCGGGCCGCCGGTAGTAGTTCATCGAGTTGGGGGCGCGCTTGAGCTTGAGCTGCACGCCGACGTCGTCGGGGGTATCAAAACCCATTAGCAGCGTGCGCACGCCCTGCCGATTGAGTTCGTAGGCAAAGTTGGCAGCCAGCGTGGTCTTGCCGGTGCCGCCTTTGCTGGAGTAGAAGGCAAAGACCTTCAGGCCGACGACGTGGGTGGCCGAGATGCTGCCCGCGCCGTACTGCATCGGCGCGGCGGATTGGTGCAGGGCGCGCTCGGTGACGGCGGCGGAGTAGACCTTGTGGGCAATCTCGGCATAGTTGACGTGCGGGCCGATGAACACCTCGCGCACCTTGTTTACCCCGCGAAGGGTGCCTTCGGCCTGCGCCCAGCCGGACGGCAGGACGACGACGGCCACGCCCGAAATCGTTGCCAGGAATTGGGCCAACTCTTGCGGCGTGGAAGCGACGTCACCCTCGACCAGCACCACGTCCGCCTTCATCGTCTGTGTGTTGCGCAGCAGGTCGGGCCAGTTGGCGGCGATGGAGGCCACGCGAAAGCGGCCACTGTCGGCGCTAAAGACCGGGTACATTTTCTGCAGGATGGTGTCCAGCACCGGCGCGGCCAGGATGACGGACACCTGATTCGTTGCTTCGCTCATCATTGCCCTCCGACAAAGACCGCTTCGGGGTCGTCTGCGGCGGGTGCTGCGGCCACGTCGGGCAGCAGGTCGACCAGGTAGACGCCGGGAGTTTCAACTTCGTCACCCTTGCTGGCCGGTTCCATCGCCAGGAAGATCGTGGCCTGCGAGTCGAGCAGGGCGATCAGTTCCACCGGCGAGACGCGGAGGGTTGGGTTGGCGTCGAGCGCTGTTTCAGACTGAGTGGTTGTTGGCGCACCGGAAAAAAGGGGCGTCGTTTCAGTGACACCGGCGGTCGTGCTGATCGTCTGGGCGGGACTGACAATGCCAGATGGCACGCCATTCACCGATGTGACTACGATTGATATCTGCCAGGTGACGGTGATCGGCTGCACGGGCACGCTGAGGACGATCACACCTTTTTCGCGATCGCTGGACGAGGACATCACCGGCGACATTGCATTGCCCGAGTCTTCCGTGTTCAACTCGCGGTAGCGGAACTCGTAGGGCACAAAGAGCACCTTGAGGTTGGTGAGCAGCACCTTGGCTCCCGCGCCGGTGGCTCGTTGGTAACCGAGACCACCCAGCGTAGATGGATCGACGATGCCCACGACGGAGACGGTGTCGCCGGGACGGAGCAGGCCGGCCAGGCCGGAAGCCTGGTCGACGTGGACCGCTACGGCGCGATGGCCGGGATCGAGTGCCTGGGCCAATGCGTTCTGGGCTGCGTCGCCGACCATATCGGCGGTGAGCTGGTCGCCGGGCAAGCGCTGCACGGTGATCACCAGGCCGACAACGTCTTCGGGCGTTTCGAATGCGCCTTCGAGGACGGCCCCGGCGTGAACCTGGACCACTTCCACGTCAGCCAGGGAGAGCCTGGTGCCTGCTTCCAGGGCGCGGGCAGCGACGACGACGGGGGCTTTCTTTTGCGCGGCGGTGAGGACGCCAGCCACCAGGACAAAGGTGATCAGGGCCAGCGCACCGATGACAACGAGAGACGAGCGAGCTTTTTTCAAGGTGGTCCTCCAGTGAATGATGTGTGCGAACAATCCTCCACAGGATACCACAGGATGGGACGCCGGCGCGGCAGGCCCTTCTGCCAAAGGGGAATGCGGTTTTGCCGCTGTGGCATAGATGAGAGCGATGCCGGCCAGGGAGGGGAGCGACGACAACGCAGACACAGTACATTCGGGTGCCTTTGTTTTCTTTGCGCCGAGACCCTGGTCACCAGGACAAGGGTGACTAGGGCCAGGATACTGATAGTCACGATCGATGATCTCGCTTTCTTCACAACGTGCTACCTCTGCAGGGCAGTCCGTGAAAGCTGCCCGAGCCTAGCAGATGCATCGTACCAGAAAGGGAATTGGCTGTCGTTCTTGAGATACGCTTCGGTGTTAGGGTCGACCTTGGGGCAATTGGGATCGTTCCAAGGACTATTGGAACCATTGACAGTGTTTGTAGGCCGTGCCTGCCGGGACAAGTGCAACTTTGACAGGTGGAGCCAGTGGTGCTATAATATTCAGTAATTTAGTAGATACTTAAACAAAAGGTTCCGAGTATGACTCATATGCGCGATCTGTCGCGTTTTTTCAGAGCGCTTGGCGACGAGACCCGGCTGCACCTCGTAGCGTTATTGGCCCAACAGGAGCGGGGAAAGGCCTTTTGTGTCGGTCGCCTGGCGCGCGAACTGGATGTGACCCCCTCGGCGGTGTCCCAGCACCTGCGCGTATTGAAAGACCTGGGGCTCGTGCGCGGGGAGCGGCGCGGCTACCGGATTCACTATTTCCTGGACCAGGAGCGGCTGGTTGAGTACCGCAGTTTGACACTCGATCTGTTGGGAGATGCGTTTTTTGCGCCAATCGACTCTGACCGTCGAGAGGAGGCGATGGACGTGTGCTGTCAAGACAAGTGTAAATGCGAGCATCCTGAAAAGAAAAAAGTGGCTGCCGAGTGTTCGCCCGAACAGATCCAGGAATGTCACGGCGATGTCCAGGCGCATCCCTGTGAGCAGTCGAGCGAACCACCAGAAAGCAAGTAACGCAGACTGTCGAACGCCCGTTGAAGGGCCGGGCAGATCAGCGTCTCTATGCCCTGGCCGTCCGGCCTCGTTTATGTTCCAACCCCAAAGAGACTGCTATCAGGGTGGTGAACGAGTTGGCTTTTGCTTGAGCCCACAGGTCTGGGAGGGACAAGTGAGTACGCACGAGTTCAAGATCGCCGAGACGCCGACGCCCAAGAAGCATCGCGATTTCGAGTTCAACCTGCGCGAGCTGGCCGGCTCGATGGGCGATTTCGGTACCTTGTTTCCGTTGGCTATCGGCTACATCGCCGTCAACGGCCTCAACCCGGCCGGGTTGTTTATCATGCTCGGTCTGACCAACATCGTCCTGGGGCTGATCTACCGTCTGCCGATGCCCCTCCAACCCAAAAAGGTGATCGCCGTGGCCGCCATCGCCCAGCGCTGGTCTCCTTCGATGATCTATGCTTCTGGCTTTGGCCTGGGCATCCTGTGGTTCGTCCTCGTCCTGACCGGCTTGCTGCGCAAGATCATCGCCATCACGCCCACTTTTATCGTGCGCGGCATCCAGCTCGCCCTGGGCATCACCCTGGGCTGGCAGGCGCTGAGGATGATGGCCTCCGTGCCGCTGCTGGGGCTGTTGGCGGTGGCGATTGCGCTCCTGCTGCGCGAGAACCGCTACGCGCCCGCCGCTCTGGTGCTGATGGCCCTGGGAGTGGGCATCGTCGCCTGGCAGGGCAGGCTGCCTGCGGCGTGGGAGCTCAAGCTAACCCTGCCGCCGCTGACGCTGCCCAACTTCTCCGACGTATGGCGGGCTATGCTGCTGGCCGGTTTCGCTCAGGTTCCGCTCTCGATCACCAACGCGGTGATCGCCACCGCCGCCCTGATCCACGAGTACTTTCCGGACAAGGCGGTCAGCGAGCGCAAGCTGATGCTCAACATGGGGGTGATGAACGTGGTCGCCTCCTTTTTCGGCGGCATGCCGATGTGCCATGGCGCGGGCGGCCTGGCCGGGCAGGTCTACTTTGGCGCGCGCACGGGAGGCACGCCGATCCTGGAAGGGCTGATCGAGGTCGGGATCGGGCTGTTCTTGAGCCAGTCGATCGCCAACATCATGGCCGCTTTCCCGATGGCACTGGTGGGCGGGATGATGCTGCTGGTCGGCATCCAGTTGGGCAAAGGCGCGGTTACGCTGCGCGGCTGGAAGCTGGCGCTGTGCCTGGTCACGGCCGGCCTCTCGGTGGCGACCAACATGGCCGTGGGGTTCCTGGCCGGGCTGGCCCTGGCCTACGGCGTGCGGGCGCTCAGACGGCGATGCGGCTTGCGCTGTCTCTGCCCCGCGCAGAAAGGAGCAGGCAGTGGCTGAATCCGTTCCGGCCGTCGAGGTCATGGAAAGTTATTCTCTGACAGACCTGGCAGTGGGCGCCGTGAATGCACTCTCCGGCGGCGGAACGCTGATCACGCTGTGATTTTGATGAATCTAGAGGAGGAGTGATCACTGATGAGATCGATCTTACGTTTGCTTCGTTCAATGAAACCCTACCGCAGGCTGATCGTCCTCAACTGGCTGTCAATGGCGTGTCTCGTGGCCGCCGATCTGGCGATCCCCCGGATGTTGCAGCGGACGGTGGATCGCGGGATCGTGGCGGGCGACGGGGGCATCATCCTGCAATCCTCACTGATCATGGTCGGCCTGATCCTGGTCAGCGCCGCGGCCACCTTAGGGATCACGGTGTGCGCCGTGCGCACCTCTCAGCGCCTGGGCGCCGACCTGCGGCACGACCTCTTTACACGGGTGTTGTCGCTCTCCTTCCACAACCTGGACCAATGGCGGACGGGCCAGTTGCTCACCCGCCTTTCCAGTGACATCCAGCAGGTCACCCAGTTCACCTTTTTCACGGGCCGCATGTTCTTGCGCGTCCCGCTGGTGTTTGTGGGCAGTCTGACCCTGATGGCGCTGACCAACTGGCGGCTGGCGCTGATCATGCTGTTCATCATCCCGGCCGCGAGTATCGTGTTTCTCTGGTACGCCAACCGGGCGCAGCCCATGTTCATGCAGGTGCAGCGCCGCCTCGACCGCCTCAACACGATCTTGCAGGAGAACGTGGCCGGGGTGCGTGCCGTCAAAGCGTTCGTGCGCGCGGCGCACGAAAACGCGCGCTTTGACCAGGTCAATGCAGACCTGACCGAGCGCAGCATCCGCGTGGGGCGCTTCCTCGCCATCCTCCCGCCCACCCTGCAATACCTGGTGAACCTGGGCATCGTCTTTGTGGTCGGCGTCGGCGGCGTGCTGGCGATGCGCGGACAGCTCTCGTTGGGCCAGATCCTCGCTTTCAACAGCTATCTGCTCTGGGTGATGATGGTCCTCGGCCACCTGGGGATGATGGTGAGCTTTATCTCGGCCTCGGCAGCCTCGGCCCAGCGCATCTATGAGGTGCTCGACCAGGTGCCCACGGTGACGGATGGGACCACGGTCCTGCCCGGCGCGACGGGACGGATCGACCTGCAGGGGGTGGATTTCACCTACGACGGGCACGAGCACGAGCCCGTGCTGCAGGACATCGACCTGGTCATGGAACCGGGCCAGACCGTCGCCCTGCTGGGGGCTACCGGCTCGGGCAAAAGCTCGCTGATCAGCCTGCTGCCCCGCTTCTACGACGTGGTGCAGGGACAGGTCACGCTCGACGACGGCTGTATGAACAGCTATGATGTGCGTGCGCTCACCCTGGAGTCGCTGCGTGGACAGATCGGCCTGTCGCCGCAGGAGACGATCCTGTTTTCGGGCACGATCCGCGACAATATCCGCTACGGCCAGCCCGAAGCCAGCGATGAAGATGTCATGGCGGCGGCCCGGGCGGCCCAGGCCCACGATTTTGTTATGGGCTTCCCTGATGGCTATGATACGTTGTTGGGACAGCGTGGCGTCAACCTCTCCGGGGGCCAGAAGCAGCGCCTGGCCATCGCGCGGGCGTTGCTCATACAGCCCCGCGTGCTGATCCTGGATGACAGCACCAGTTCGGTCGATGTGAAGACTGAGGTCAGGATACAGGACGCGCTGGAGGCGTCGGGCGAAGGCCGCACTACCTTGTTGGTGGCGCAGCGCATCAGCAGTGTGCTGGGGGCCGACCAGATCGTCGTCCTCGATGGCGGTCGCGTCATGGCGGTGGGCAACCATCGCGAGCTGATGGCGACCTGTTCCATCTATCGCGAAATCTATGAATCGCAGCTTGGCAACGGTGCGGGAGGAGGCGTGGATCATGACTGAATCATCACATGGTGCACACGCAAAAGGGATGGGCGGCACCGCGGCGGCTGGCCGGCAGGAGGGCGTAGAGCGCGCCGAGGGACAGGGAGCGGGCATGCCTGTGCAGGGCATGCGGATGGGGCGTCGCGTCGAGAAGCCACGCGACGCGCGCGCCGTTTTTACGCGGCTCGTAGCCTATCTGCGCCCCCACGCCAAGCTCATCGCTTTGGTGATCGCGCTGGTCATCGTTACCACCGGGTTGAGTCTTCTCGGTCCCTATCTGGTAGGTGTAGTTATCGATCAATTCATTGCGCAAAATGACCAGCCCGGTCTGCTGCGCGTTGTGGCGTTCCTCTTCCTCACCTACACGTTAGGCTGGCTGGCGCAGTATGCCCAGAGCTACTATGTGGTCGCCCTCACCCAGCGGGTGCTGCGCGCCTTGCGGCGCGACGTATTCGCGCACCTGCAGATCCTCTCGCTGCGCTTCTTTGACCAGCGTCCCACTGGCGAGTTGATGAGCCGCCTGACCAACGACATCGACGCCATCAACCGTGTCCTTTCCCAGAGCATCGTCGAGTTGAGCGCCAGCCTGCTCACGCTGGTGGGCACAGTGATCGTGGTGTTGCTGCTCAATGCCTGGCTGGCCGCCGCGGCGCTGCTCGTCGTGCCGCTGATGCTGATCTTTACCCTGCGCATGGGCCGGGGCACCCGGCGCGGCTTCCAAAAGGTGCAAGCCAACCTGGGCCGGCTGAACGCGGTGATGGAGGAAAACATCAGTGGTTTGCGAGTGGTACAGGCTTTTCGGCGTGAACGGGCAACGCTGGCCGAGTTCGAGCGCGCCAACCTGGCCGTGCGCGATACGACGATCCACGCCCAGATGATGATGACGCTGCTGCGTCCTATGCTGATCGTTTTTAGTAATCTGGCCATCGTCTTGATCGCCGGCGTGGGCGGTTGGCTCGCCCTGCGCGGGGCGGCGAGCGTGGGCGTCATTGCCATCTTTGTGCTCTATGCTCGCCGCTTCTATGAGCCTCTGCTCACCCTGGCGGACCTGTACAACTCGATCCAGTCGGCCCTGGCTGGCGCCGAACGAGTCTTCGATCTCCTAGATCAAGTGCCCCAGGTCGCTGACCACCCCGATGCCGTGGCGTTGCCCTCGCTGCAGGGGCAGGTGGTGTTCGATCACGTCGACTTTGGTTACGTGCCGGGTGTGCCGGTTCTCAAGGACGTGAGCCTGACCGCCGAGCCGGGGCAGATGGTGGCCCTGGTGGGACCAACCGGGGCGGGCAAGACCACGATCGTCAATCTGCTCTCACGGTTCTACGATGTGGATCAAGGAGCCATCCTCCTGGACGGATGTGACATCCGCCATGTCAGGCAGGATAGCCTGCGCCGGCAACTGGGGATCGTGCTGCAAGACACCTTCCTGTTCGCCGAGACGGTGCTGGAGAACATCCGCTATGGGCGGCTGGACGCCACGGACGAGGAGTGCATAGCGGCAGCGCGCCTGGCGAACGCCGATCCGTTCATCCAGCATCTGTCCGAGGGCTACCAGACCTCCCTCGCCGAGCGGGCGGGGACGTTGAGCCAGGGGCAGCGCCAGTTGCTGGCTATCGCCCGTGCCGTCTTGGCCGATCCGCGCATTCTGATCCTGGACGAAGCGACCAGCAGCGTGGATACGCGTACCGAGATGCACATCCAGGAGGCGCTGCTGAAGCTGATGAAGGGTCGCACCAGTTTTGTGATCGCCCATCGCTTGAGCACCATCCGCAACGCTGATCAAGTGTTGGTCATTGACGACGGGCAGATCATCGAGCGTGGCACCCACGATTCTCTGCTGGCCGCAAAAGGTTTCTACTACCATCTCTACATGAGCCAGTTCGCCCGGGCCGAGCTTGCCGTGACTGCTCCTTGAATGCACACGTCGAATCGGCGCGCTGGAGCGGCATCCTTGCGGCCAATTAGCCCTCACCCGCTGTCGAGTGTATCCACAGGCTGCTACCCTGTAGCTCAACAGCGTTAGGGGCATCGTGTGAGGTCAGACGTTATTCCCCAACGAACCGGGAGTCAAACTTAACCAGACGTAGCCTGTAGGTCCAAACAGGCTCGGCAAGGAGACACAGACTTGCCCTGTGTTTGTCAATTTAAAACGGCTCCACATGATGGTCGAAAATGGGCCCACTTGG
>CAYRXM010000173.1:0-9176 GCA_964428175.1 uncultured Anaerolineae bacterium | reverse complement strand
GTCGATATGCTGATCTTACCTCATTTCTCAACAACACTCAAGAGGGGGACTACCGGGATGTGTCAATAGGGATATTGAGTGGGGCGGCAGGAGCGTTTGCAGGGGCTGTATCCGCTCAAACGGTGGAGAGACGCAAGTGCATTCAGAGTGGCTTACATGGAGCAGTAGTTGGAGCGATAATTGGCCCGACCTTTTCGGGAATCTTTGGGTTGGCAAGTGCCCCTCGGAGTTGGGTTACATTGAACTGGATGATGAACATGTTTCTACTTGGGGGGAGCGCAGGCGTCTTGGGAGGCCTTGATATTGGCATTGTCACATGGTTGTTGAAAGAACGGACAGTCATTAACAAAATCAGCAGCAGGATCAGTGGGCTGTCAATCTTTAAACGCCGAGTTGTACAGGCGCTGCTTGGTGGATTGGTGGGAGTGACCATTGGGTTTACGTCGGGCGCTATTTATGAAGTGGCAAGCGCAATGAGAAAGGTGATCTTGTATCCAAGCGGATTCCTGTTTTTTCTAGATGATTTTACCACGACGGGCTATGTGGTTTCAGGTATTGGAACTATCCTTGGAATCCTATATGGTCTGGTTGGGGGAATTACAGATCAAACAGCAAAACGGCTGGTAATAGGTATAGCCAGCGGCATGTTTTTCGGTATTGGCGTTGGGGTGGTAATGACAGGTATTGGGCTGATATTTGGCGCAGGAATAATCTATTCCATTGGCTTGGCGGTGTATTTGGTCGTTGCTGCGTTGATTCTTGGAATACCTGTTGGGCTGGTTAGTCAATTCCTTCTACCGCAGCCCAGCAGCTATGAAGCGTTTCCCGCCAGCACCGTCTTTGCCGACGGGATCAGGGTCATCCCTGCCGATTTCCGCGAGCGGGGCTGCATCACCCACCTCGGCGTCGAGTACGCGCAGAAATCGGGGCTGCCGCTGCACCTGCACATCATCGAGCCAATGCAGCGCGAAGGCCAAACCCTTACCTTTCCGCTGATCCTCTTTGTGCAGGGATCGGCCTGGTTCAAACAAAACACCGGCCTGTCGCTGATCCAGCTTGGGCGCTTTGCCCGGCGCGGCTTTGTCGTCGCTATCGTCGAATATCGCCCCTCCACGCTCGCCCCGTTTCCGGCCCAGATCAAGGACACCAAAACGGCGATCCGCTTTATGAAACAGCACGCCGCCGCCTATCACGCCGACCCAGGGAACATTTTCCTGTGGGGCGATTCCTCGGGCGGGCACACGGTGGTGATGACCGGCGTGACCCTGGACCATCCAGACCTGGATGATGAATCCCCAGCAGATGACCCGATTTCGATCAGGGCGGTGATCGACTATTACGGCCCGTCCGACGTCAGCAAAATGTGCGAGGAATCATCGACGATGGATCACACCAGCCCCCAATCGCCGGAAGGGATGCTGATCGGCGGGGTGAACGTGCGCGAAAATCCAGACTTGGTCAGGCCAACCGTTCCCATGACCTACATTTCGCCAGAGCGGGCCATCCCGCCCATGCTGATCATTCATGGCGACAAGGACCGCCTGGTGCCTTTTGGGCAAAGCGTGATGCTGTTCGAGGCATTAAAAAAAGCAGGCCAAGAGACCGAGTGCTACCAACTCCAGGGCGCCGATCACGGCGGCGCGCCGTTTTGGACGGAGGCCGTGTTAGACCTTGTCGAAGCGTTTATCAGGAAATAGATGTGACCGCCCTCGACTGGATCGAACACAATCTACACCCCACGCCCTGCACGTCCGCCGAACTCTTTTACGACCATATGGACTCGCAGTCGGGCGGCAGCCTGCCGATCATCTACCGGCCCTTTGACCTGACCGACCGTGGCCACTGGATCGATCGCGGCTCCTTGTTCGACTTTTTGTCCACCGCCGGGCAAAACGGCGGCAACATCCTCGACTTTGGCCCCGGCGACGGCTGGCCCTCGTTGATCCTGGCCCCCTTTGTCGAACATGTCACCGGCGTCGACGGCTCGCCGCGCCGCGTCGAGGTGTGCCGCGAAAACGCCGCCCGCCTGGGCATCGACAATGCCACGTTCGTCCATGTCGCGCCGGAACAGCCACTGCCCTTTGATGACGAAACTTTTGACGGCATTGCCGCCGCCTCGTCGGTCGAGCAGACGCCCGATCCCTACCAGACGCTGCAAGAGCTGCACCGCGTATTGCGCCCGGACGGCAAACTGCGGCTGTCCTACGAAGGACTGGAACGCTATCGCGGCAGCGAGTTCGAAGCCTGGCTGACCGGGATTGGAAATGACCTCTGCAAACTCGTCATCTATTATCGCGACATTGACGGCGAGCGGGTAGACCATTATGGCCTCACCATGTCGATGCCCCAAGAAAAAGCCCAAGCCGTGCTGGCACCCGATGGCAAGGACATCACCCAGGATACGCTGACCGTCGAACGCCTGGAAAAGCTGCGCCCGTCGATCACCCGGTCGCTCAAACTGACCCTGCGCCACCCGTCGGCGTCGACATGGCGCAAGCGGCTGAACGAGATCGGTTTCCGCAGCGTGCAAACCACGCACTGCGGCGCGGCATTCGCCTGGCTGCTCTACGAGGCGCTGCCCCAGGCGCAGCATCCGCGAACGGTCGACGCGCTGGATGCCCTGCTGCACCCCGGCGTGCAGGCAGTCACCCAACTCGCTGCGCCGGACACGCTGCCTTTGGGCCGTGATCCGTGGATTACGGCGACAAAATAAGGAGCCGTCCTTGCGCATCATCATCGACTTTGATGGCACACTCACCGCCGAAGAAACCCAGGCCGACGCGCTGCGCCACAAATCGCTGCGCACACTGGCCGGCGAAATTCTTGGCGTGGGTTATCAACAGCTAGAAAGTGACTACCTGGCTACGCGAAAAACCTTACTCGAAGCGCCGCACTGCTACGGGTGGGCGGTCAACGGCTTGATCGCTTCCTACTGCGACGAAGGCGCGTTCATCCTCAATACGACCACGTTGCAAACGATGCTCAATGAAAATCTGGCGTACAAAAACGCTGTTGAACGCACTTTTCCCCAGGCCGAGTACGACCCGGTGATGGACTGCATCAACTACCTTTTTCACCGCCACACCGCCGAGATCCCCCCGGCCTTTCGCCCCGGCGCGCGCGATGCACTGAACGCGCTGCTCGCCCACCCTGAGCGCACGCCGATCATCCTGACCAACTCGCTGGGCGACAAGGTGCGCCGGCAGATCGACTCGCTCGACCTTGACGGCGCAATCGAGATTTTGGGCGACACGCGCCAGTACGCGATGGATCCCGGCTGGACACACCACTTCACCCACCCCGACCAGGGCGAAATTCAACGTTGGGCGGTGACGCCGGAGCGCCAGATCGACCTGCGCCGGCCAATCTACTATCGCGCGCTGCTCGGCGAACAGGAACGGGATGCACAGCTTGCCGTCGTCGCCGACACGCTGTCGCTGCCGGGCGCACTGCCGCTGCTGATGGGCATCCCCTTTCTCCTCGTACATACACCCTACACACCGGCGTGGTGCATCGAGGTGGTCCGAAATCATCGCCTGGGACACATCCTCGACGACATTGCCGCGCTGCCGGAGATGTTGGATTCCCTGGCCTGATCATCTTATTTTGAAGGATATCTATGCACATCATCGGCAAAACAACGCACACCGAGATCAATCTGAAAGATTTATTTCTGCTTCGCCCGGACGTAGTGTTTTTGAACCACGGCTCGCAGGGCGCGTGCCCGCGCCCGGTCTTCCAGGCCTATCAAGACTGGCAGCTCGAACTGGAGTGCCAGCCGCTCGAATTTGGCCGCAAGCACGGCAGCGCAATCCACGAAGCAAGGCGCGCCCTGGCCGAATACGTGGGCGCCGAGCCGGACAACCTGGTCTACGTGGTCAATGCCACGTTTGGTCTGAACATCATTGCGCGATCACTGCGCCTCCAGCCGGGGGATGAGGTGCTGTCCACCGACCACGAATATGGGGCCATCGACCGCACCTGGGCGTTCAACTGCGCCCGGTGCGGCGCGCGCTATGTCCGGCAGCCGATCCCCGTGCCCATCGAGTCGGCCGAGCAGGTGGTCGAATCCATCTGGGCCGGAGTGACCGAACGCACGCGGGTGCTCTTTGTCAGCCACATCACCTCGCCCACGGCGTGGATTTTGCCGGTCAAGGAACTGGTGCGCCGGGCCAGAGCGACCGGCATCATCACCGTCATCGATGGCGCGCACGCGCCGGGACAAATTCCATTGCAACTGGATGAGTTGGGCGCAGACTTTTACTCGGGGAACTGCCACAAGTGGCTGCTCGCGCCCAAGGGGTCGGCTTTTCTCTATGCGCGCAGGGAAATGCAGGGGATGCTGGAGCCGCTGGTGATCAGTTGGGGTTGGGGAACCGAGACGCCGCACGTCACACGCTTTGTCGACGAGCAGCAGACGCAGGGCACGCGAGACCTGGCGGCATTTCTGGCCGTGCCGGCGGCCATCCAATTTCTACACGAGCACGACTGGGCATCCGTGCAGCAAACCTGCCACGATCTGGTGCGTTATGCCCGGCACGAACTTGCGCGGCACACCGGCGTCGCGCCGCTCACGGCGGATGGGCCGGAGTGGTTCGCGCAGATGGCGTCCATCCCGCTGCCGCCGTGCGACACCCAGGCGCTATGGGCGCACCTGCACGAGGGGTACAACATCGAAATCCCGGTGCTGACCTGGAACGACCGGCCGATGATCCGCCTGTCGGTGCAGGGATACAATACTCAGGACGATGTTGAGACGTTGATCCAGGCGATCAAGTCATTTTTGGCTTGACCAACTTTTTCTCATTCCCACGAAGAGCGTGAGAACGAGAGAATCCAAACTGTTGGGCTTGCATCAATGGCCGGCCGGGCTTGCAAGAAACTTGCAGGTTTTGTTTGAGGCCAGCGACCGCAGATTATAAGTGACGAGCATTTTGGGCACGGCGAAGAGACATGGTGCGATGGATATTCAAAGAGCAAGGGTCAATACCATATCCTGGAACCATTCGCTCAGCTTCGCCTGTTATCGAGAATAATGGCAGGAACGCTTGATCCAACTGCCGGGTAACGTCGCAGGTCTTGAATGAGGACAAAAACGCCATGGAATGGATCATCTTGATTGGTCTGGTCGGGGCGGGCCTATTGGCCTTGCTGTTCGTGCTCTTAACAGACGGGCGCTATTTTGGCAAGCGATTGATGTATTGGGTCTACGATCGCCTCGGACCGGCTGTGTTTTCTGCCCACAGCGAGGCGGAACGGTGGCGTTCACTGGTCAGATCCATTGGGCTGCAGGGCGACGAGCATATACTGGACGTGGGGACAGCCGCGGGTGATTTGCCGTTGAGCATAGCGAGTACGCCCGATTTTCGGGGCCAAGTCGTGGGAGTGGATTGGTCGCCGCGGATGATAGGCGTGGCCCGAGAAAAGGCACGGCAGCACGGGTTGGAAGATCGGGCGCGATTCGAGGCAGTGGATGTGCGGGCTGGATTGCCATTTGCTGCCGGGGAATTTGATGTACTTGTCTGCTTGGGGCTGTTGGAGACGCTGCCCGAGCCGGCGGGTGTGTTGAAGGAACTGAAACGTGTCCTGAAAGAGGATGGCGTGATGGTGTTGAGCCTGTATCGAGGACGGGCCGCCCGAAGCGTGGCATTGAGTCTGGAATGGTACAAGGAGCACCTGGGCATATTGGGACTGGACGAACTGAAAACAGTCCCTTGTCGAGGCCATCACGATGCAGTGATCGCTCGATCTGATCCAAGTCGGGACCGATCCGTCTAATTGCTGCAAAACGGAGCAAGTCGCCGAACCTCTTTTTCGCGTGATCCACCCTTTTCACGGAACCCCCTCTTTGCCCAACAGATAGATCACCAGCCCCAGCGCAATCGTCAGCAACACCGGCGCAATCCGATGGATAGTGAGCATCAAGGCGTAATCCAGTTTCCCGGCGCTCATCAGCGCGCCGCTGGCGAACAGGGCAATCACGCACAGAGCAGCGACGACGAGCAAGCCAACGAGGAGGGCCAAAGAATCCACCGGCCTGGGCATCGGCCAAAACCAGATGACCACCAGGACGACCGCGCCCAGGGCGATCAATTTATGGATGTTGAACAACAGGTTGTTGTAAGGTTTCCCGGCCCTGCTCAACCAAAAGCCAAAGACCAGGGTCAGCAGGTAAAGCGAGCCGGGAAGGATCAATTTTTGCAACACAATCACGAGTCTCCTGAAAAAACTCCTTCACCGCAAAGGCGCATCCAACCTTCGGTTGGCGACGCAAATATTGTTAAAATAGTCTTTGAGTTCTGTATTTATACCAAAACTTGGCGACAAAGTCAATCATCCTCTTTCCTTTGCATGTTTGAACAAAACTCGCGCCGCCAGCAAGTGCCAGACCATCCAGAACAACCCGGCAGCGGCCAGGAGCAGGTAGACCGGCGCGACAGGTGTCAAGGGAAAAACCAGGCAATAGGCCAGGTCGCAGCCGGCCGCCAGCAGGCCGACGACGCCCGTGGCGCGGTTCGAGCGCAGCAGCAGGCTCGAAAAGGCCAGCCCCGCCAGGGCAACCAGCAGCAACGTCACGTATGCGCCGGTGGAGGGGAAACTCGACATCGGGTTATTGAACGCCAGCAGCGCCTCTCCGGCGGAAAGCAAGGCGCCCCTTTGCGCTTCGCCGGCCGCGGTGGCGTACTGCTGGCTGAGACTCGTCATCGAAAGCGAAATGTTCGTGGCAAAACTGACCGCGATCCCTACCAGGCCGCCGGCAAGGGCCAGCGCTGCGCGGCTTTTGCCCGCCGGCCAGAGCGCCGCCGCCAAAGCCAGGAACACCAATCCCACCAGCAGGTAGTTGAGCAGGTCAAAGGCCGCCAGGAAGGACAGCCCCAAAAAGGGATTGCTGTGCAGCAGGCCGAACCAATCTGCCGCATTGGTCGGAATCGCCTCCGTGCCGGTAAAGAGTGAGACCTCCGCGCCGATGTTGCGGCGAAAAATGAGGGCGGCGAGCAAGGCGGCAATCGCGCCTGCGCGGTAGAGCGGTTTCCAGGTTGCGGCTTGGTTCATTTCAAATCCTCCATTTTCCGGCGCAAGCGTTTCTTCCAACGCCGCTGGCGATGACGGTAAAACAGATGCGCAAACATCCAAACTATCCCGGTCAGCAGCCCGGCCCCGATTATGTTTTGCCCACCACCCACTCGCCGTTCAAGTCGCCGGGGACCAGCGGCTCAAAGTGCAGGAACGGCGCGGCCACAAAGCGCAGCGAGGCCGGACGGCTGATCTCTTTCCACAGTCGTTCAGCCGTACAGTCGAAAACCGTCGAGATGCGCGCCAACATTATGCTTGCTCTGTGGGGTGCGGGTCTATGCGCGTGGTGTAAGCGTCGATATCCTTGCCCTGGAGATAGTGATAGGTGAGCAGCCTGCCATCCAGCACGATGCCAAAGACACCGTAGGGACTGGGCGAGTTCGCCTGTAGCTCCTGCGCAGATTGAAAGGTCACCACCTGCGAGGGGATGCCTTTATCCGCCGCGAATTCCAAGGCGATATTTGTAGCATCCTCGACGTAGGGACACTGCGGCGTGCGGATGATGGTCAGCCCCGCGCCGAAGCGAGCCTGGCGCGCCTCCCAATCGGTGGGAAACACCGGGAGCGGCGCGCTATCGTCGAAGCGGTAGGCCAGCAGGTGGAACGTGGGTGGGGCCTGATCCACTTCTACAAAACCGTGTTTGAGAAAGATGTCCTTTTTCGCCATCCAGACCCGGTCGGTGGCGACCGTCACGACGCCGTGTTTGCCCTGGGCGCGCGCGTCGTCCAGACAGGTCTGGATGAGATGCGCGCCGTAACCCTTCCCCTTGCCCTTGCCCACCACCCAGAGGCAATGGATGAGCAAGTAGCCGGGCGCGTGGACGGCTCGCCAGGCATACTCGCCGGGAATGTACTCGATAAAGGCCACGGTCCGCCCGCCGATTTCGTGGATCATGTGGAGCTTTAGCCCTTCGGCCAGGCGCGCCGCCATCCAATCGTGCTTTTGGCGATAACCCGGCGTTTTGCGTTTGCTCATGTAGCAGAAAAAGCCCTGCTTGTCCAGGTTGTCGGCGTTCACCGTGATGAGTTCAAAGGTTTCACTCATAGCTTGTACTCCTCGTGTCATTTTCCCCCCATGGAAGCGTGCAACTTACTCATTATAGTCTTCATCGCACAAAAACGCGAGAACATCCCGGCGAAATTGCTTGCCGCCGGCAGGGTGGCCCATCTTCTCGTAAAGGCAGAGTTTGGCGTTGGGGATGCCGGCCGCCGTCTCGCGGAACAAAGTGGGGCTGTAGAAAAAGTCGTCTACGCCGCCGGCCACCAGCGTGGGCGCGGTGATCTCGGCCAGGCGATCCTGGAAAGCAAGCTTATCTTCGGCCTCCACGGTGACGATCAAATCGGTGGGGTCTTTGGGGGCGCTCAACGACAGCAACCCCGCGCTCAGCCAAACGAGCGGTCGGGAAAGCCATTTTCCGAGGCCCGCCTGCGGATAAATTGTGCCTACCAATATGGCCCAGGCTTGCCTCCACCGGCCTTGCTGCGCCAGACGGGCTACGTCCACTTGCAATTGCTTCGCCGTATCGTTCAACGTGTGCGCGCTCGAATGAATGACCAGTCGCCGCACCAGATCGGGGTGATCCGCGGCAAAGTGCAGGGCGACAGAGCCGCCGGTCGAGATACCGAGCACATCTACCGGCCCGCCGAATTCCTCTCGGATCATCACGGCGCAATCGTCCGCCATGTCGCCCAGCGTGTACCCTTGCGGCGGCTGCGGCTTACGGAGCACGCCGTAGAGCGTGTAGTCGTTTTCCAGGAATTTGTACATCGCGAGCATCACGGCTTGCGGCTTGTGTTCGAATGTCAGCCCTTGGAAGATGACCAGCGGACGCGGGCCGTGGCCCGAACGTTTGTAAGGCAAGCCGTTGCGGAAATACCCGGTTTGTGCAGATGGCGGCATGATGCGTCTCCTGATTTAACGTTGTCCGGCAATGTCTTTGTACGTGATGGCCGGATGATGATACCGCGCAGTAATCGGGGTGGACGAGTGTACCGGGAACCTGGATTGGATTTGTATGGCGTGCTGCGGGCAGTAATTGATGCAAGCCTGTTGAATCTCGTAAAATCGTACCCCTGGTTCTTTAACAAAGTCTCATAAAACCG
>CAYRXM010000172.1:0-9390 GCA_964428175.1 uncultured Anaerolineae bacterium | reverse complement strand
GTTGCCAAATTCCAGTTATATCATTTTTAACGAGCGTTTCAGGGTAATGCTAGTATCGCATGGGGTGTCTTGACAAAATGGACAAGAACCGAGTACGACTCCAGAATAATTGCCAAATCGCTTTTTTTATGGCGGATCGAGGGCACGAAAACGCCGGCGAGATTTCTTTGGTTGGCTATATGCGCGTGCCGCCAACCCGGTTGGACAGTGAGCAGGACTGCGCCTGTGATGCACCCGATATCCACGCTTTTAGCGCTGCCCCTAATCGTTCGATGATACTGGACGCTGAACCGGCGCAGTTCCAGGCCGCGACTGGATTCTCGGACAATGATTGCTGCTAAAGTAAGGCTTGTCTGTGTATAGAAGGGACGGATCGATGAAGTCTATCGAGTTTCCCAAAGCGCTGCGCACAAACACACTGGTCGGGCGGGAAAAAGAAAAAAAGCTGATCAAAGAAGCCATTGAGGCGTGGGGATCAAGCCGCTTTGTCTGTTTCACTGGCGACGGCGGTCTGGGCAAAACGCGGCTGCTGGAGCAAGTTACCCTGCTCATGGGCGAATGCTCACCCGACGCCTCATGCCTGTGCAGCGGTATCATGGACTTTTACCACGCCGAATTTCACCTCGGCAGCGGCATTGAACGGGCCATCCTCCACACATTCGATCCCCAGGAAAAATTCTTTTCAACCTACCGTGAGGAACGCCGGCACTATGACGCGCTGCGCGCCAGCGGCGCCGACCCGCAGCGTCTGCTCGGCTTGCGCCGGACCTTGCGCGGCCTGTTTATGGAGGATTTCAATGCCTTTGCTCGGCACACGCGCCCCATTCTTCTCTTTGACACAATCGAGCTGATTCAATACGAGGGCGATTACACGCAGCAGTTGTGCCCGGATATTTTCGACGCCGAAAAAGAACTGTGGGGCGAAGCCGGCAACTGGCTGCTGCAGGTGCTGCCCCGGCTGGAAAATACAGTGGTGGTATTGGCCGGTCGTCCCGGCGCTGCTGCATTTCAAAAAGAACTGGACAAGGCGCTGGACAATACCTTGCACTCGTATGCGCTGGGCGCATTTACCTCTGAAGAAACGCTGGCTTATCTGGATGCGCTGGCTGAGACGCTCAAGCTAGGTGGGGACGAATTGGGCTGCCAGACCGTCATGGGTATCCACTCCGAGGTGGGCAATAGGCTTTACACACTTACTCGCGGCGAACCATTGCCCCTGTCCATGATCGTCGATATGTTATACATAGGCACGATCCGTCCGGTCGATCTGGACCATTTGACCTTTGCACAGATACCAGCGCAAAGCGCCAGTTGGATGCGCGAGTTCGAGCGTGATACCATGTACGCTTTGCCCTACATCAACCTGCTGCGCAAAGGGGTCAACGCCGAGCGGCTTGCCATCGTGACCGGATGGGACGAGGTGCGGTGTCAAAACGTGCTGGAGCCGATGCGGCGCTTTGCCTTTGTCAAGCAGCGCCCGGGCACCGACCTGCTCTTTTTGCACGACAAGATGTACGAATGGATCGATCAAAATCAAGACCTGGCCGGTTTTGTCGATCTGGAGGACAGTTGTATCCAGATCATCAACTACTATGATCGGATCATCGCCGGCGCGCAGCCGGCTGACCCGGCCGCCGTGGACGCCTTGCGGGTCGAGCAGCTTTACTATCATCTGCTTCGGAATCAGGAAGAGGGTTTGAGCGTCTACCAGGAATGGGCCGACGAAGCGCTTTCCGGCGGGCGGATCGAGTACGAAATGAGCCTGCGCAACGAGATGCTGCGCTTTTTCAAGCCTCAAGACCCTGGGGGCCAAGCCCGCTATTTGACCGCGCACCTGGAACGGCGCATCGCCCGCGACAGCGGCACGCGCTGGGTGCTGCGCTTTTTGCGCCACAACGATAACGTGCAGGCGCGACAGGTCGCCGACCGGGTATGGGATCATGGTGATCCGCCCTTTGACCGCCGGGAACCCTCGTTGTTCGAGTCTGTGCTTCAGGTGTATCGCGGCGAGGCGTTGGCCTATCTGGGACAAATGGACCGCGCCATAGACGATTTGAGCCGGGCGGTGGATGAGTTGCAAGGTCTTCAGAGCAATTCTTCCCAGGTGCAGCGATACCTGCTCGGGTTGGCCCACAAAAACCGCGGCTATGTATATGCCCGGCAGCGCGGGTACGAACAGGCCATTGAAGACTATCTGGTCGCAATCCGTATCCTGACCCCCCTGGCAGAAAACAAGATGCGCCGTGCGCAGCTGGAGCTGGCTCACACGCAGCGCAATCTGGCCTTTATCTATGGCGAGCGTGGCGAAAAGATCGATGCCGAGTATTACTGTGAACAAGCGCTTTCGGGCTTTGAAGCGCTGCAATATCATTGGGGCGAAGCGTTGACTCTGAACGTATGGGGCGGCATTGCGGCACGATTTCACGATCCATACACATCCGCCAGATTATGCAAGGAGGCTTTACAACTCTTTACCATGCTCGACGATCGGCGTGGCATCGGACTAAGCAGCCTGTGGCTCGGACGAGCCTATCGCCGTCAGGGCGCTTACTCGCCTTCTGGCAACATTGAGGGTAGTGAAACATTGTTCAAACAGGCGCAAGGTTTGTACGAGATTGCACGCGGCATTTTTGAACAAGAGGTGGAAGAGCCTATTCGCCTGATCGAAGCCAGTGCTGAAGAGGGTAAACTCTACCGTGATTGGCTCAAGGTCGCTTACGGGAAAAAGGAACAAAACGAGCTGGATCGCTTGTCCGAGCAGTCAGAAACACGGTTGAAAGAGGCCATCCGACTGGCAGATCAAAACAAAATGCTTGCCGAAAGCGCCGATTGCCATCAGGATTTGGGCAACCTGTATCAGTTCCTGGGGCGATATGATGAGGTATGGGCGATCTTGCAAGAGGCTGAGGCCATGCTGCCTCAAGGATGCGTTTTGACCCCCGAAAACCCAACCGCTTTGCTCAAATGTCCTGCACCGGGTTATCTGGAAATTTTGGGCAAAATCTACATGGCCCGCGGCGATGTCGTCTATGCGCAGGGAGACATTGTCCAAGCGGTTGAATTATGGACCCTGGCAGCAGGATATTTTGATCTGTTTTCTTCAAACGCGCGGCGTTTTGTCGAAGAACTGGTGACGGATGTCGGCAAAAAGCTGTTCAACGAGCCTTCCGGACGCCTGAAGGACCTCGAACAACACTGTGAGCGCATCGAACAGCAGTACGGCTTGAAGCGCACCTATTGGCACGATGAGTTGGCCCGGTTGGCCGAACGGCGGAAACGAGGGTAACGATATGAATACACCTGAACAGTCACCCGATCTGACCGTCCGCCCGGTTTGCGGTTTTGGGTTTTTCGTTTCAGACAAAGACTTGGGTGCGCCGTGGGTTATCGCTTTGGACGCAAATCAACCCGAGTACGCTGAACCCGGCTTGCTCTCCACCGACAACGACTGCGCCTGTGGTTAAACCTTGCATCCGTCCCGCCCGGCCCGCCGACGCGCCCGCCGTCATCGCCGCAGTCGACGCCGTCTGCGCCGAGCGGGTTTACCTGCTCACCGAACAATACAGCAGCACGCCCCAATGGGAGGCCATTCTACATCAATCAGAGGAGGCTCAGCAGTGTCAGAAGACACCGCCGGGCCTCCTTTTGCTGCCCCTGGTCGGCGATCAAATCATCGGCTGGTGCCGCGTATTCCCCGGCACGGCCCCAAAAACCCGCCACGCAGCCGACATCGGCATCGGTCTGCTGCCGCCCTACCGCGAGCAGGGCATCGGTACCCGGCTGCTGGAACGGGCGATAGATTGGGCAAAAGCCCAGGGTTTTGCCAAGCTCACCGCCGACTGTTTTTCGACCAACCTGCGCGCCCGCGCCCTGTTTCGCAAGCTGGACTTTATCGAAACCGGCGTGCGTTATCGTCAATTCAAGATAGATGACGACTATGTAGATGAAATTCTGTTGGAGCGTTTTCTGCCGTGATCCTCACCCTCTCCGCGCCAGTGCTGTATGCGCTCGAACTGACCCCCGCCTGCAACAACCGCTGCCCGGGCTGTTTTAATGTCTTTGCCACCGATCGCGCCGCCCAGGTTTTGCCCCTGCACGATTGGCGAACGATCCTGGCCCGCATCCGCCCGCACGCCCACCGGGTCAAGCTCACCGGCGGCGAGCCGACGTTGTACCCCGACTGGGCCGCACTGGTCGCCCTGCTGGATGAGTGGGCGATGCGCTTTTCGGTCTTTACCAACGCCCGCTGGCCCGACCCGGCGCAGGTCATCCGCGTTTTGCAATCCAACCCGGCCTGCGTCGGCCTGCTCGTCTCGCTGCACGGGACGACGGCCGAGGCGCACGAGGCGTTCAGTGGTGTGCGCGGCTCGTTCGAGGAAACCGTCGCCAACATCCGCCGCGCTGCCCGCGCCGGGCTGCCGGTCGCCTTGAGCACGGTGATCCACCGCCGCAACCTGGACACGCTGGAACAAATGCCCGCCCTCTGCGCCGACCTGGGCGCCGATCACGTCTCGTTCAACCGCTACCTGGGTCCGCCTGCGCCGGGGATCGAGCCGACGCATGAAGAGCTAAAAGAGGCTGTTTTACGCATCGAACGGATGCGACAGCAAGGGAAACGGGTTAAACTGGGCAACTGTGTGCCGCAGTGTTTTATGACTTCCTCCTCCAGCGGCTGCCTGGCCGGGGTAGCCTACTGCACCGTCGATCCGTGGGGCAACCTGCGCCCGTGCAACCACTCGCCGACCCAATGCGGCAATCTCTTGAGCGAATCTGTTGAAAGCATCTGGCAAGACAGTGCAATGGAAGGTTGGCGACAAAGAATTCCGGCCGAGTGTCACCGCTGCGCCGCCTTTGGCCAATGTCACGGCGGCTGCCGCGCCCAGGCCGAAACGCTCAAACTGCCCACCGATCCGCTGATGACCGCCCCGATTGCCGATCCGCCCGCACCGCAGCGGATCGAACTGGGCGAGGGGTGGCGTCCGCTGGCGGCCTGTGAAATACGTCAGGAACCGTTCGGCTATGTCCTGATGCGCGGAAATCGCATCGCGCCGCTGCCTGCCGACGCTCTGCCCATCTTGCAGGCCTGCGATGGCCAAACCACGCTGCGCGAATTAAGCGAAACATTCGGCCCGCGCGGCTTGCAGGTGATCTATGAACTGAGCCGCCAGGGACTGGTCGAGATGCAAGATTAGCGCCAGCCCGCTGCAAGAAGCCCCGATGGTGATGCCGCCATCGGGGCTTTTTTTTGTGCCAGCTTGCCAGATTGGCAGCCAGCAAACGCAGCCAAGTGCATACAAACCGAAAGCCCGGACAATCCTTCTGCCAAGCAGGTTCAAATCGGCCATAGTAAAATGGAGTCGAATCAGAACAAACCGCACAAGACAAACAGAGGAGGCATAAACATGGAAAACGTGGCGATGTGGATTCTGGTGACGATTTTTCTAGCCGCAATCATCTTTGTTGCTGCCGCGCCCTTGATGCTCGGACTCATCGGCCAGACGCACAAATGATCGGGCGCAGAGATGTCCCGCTCGGACAGCAGTTTTTGGAGATATGGAGGTTCAAAAATGGCAACTCGATTTTTTCCAGGTCTTTCCGACCAGCATGACGAGTTCTATCGCGCCCAAATTCTGGGTGGGCAAACGCCGGACGTTCAGGCGCAAAGACAAATCCTGCTTTTGCGCGATGGCAACAAGGTTCGCCACCTGCATTGGAATGGCAATGCCTGGCAGTGCGATTGCACTTACAGCCGCACACATGCGCTCGATGCCGACCCGTGCCGCCATGTGCGCGCACTCGAACAGTGGACCCGGCAGGGCCAGATTCCCGCCCCACGCCTGATGATCCTGGATCCGACACTGTTCACCAGAGGCCGCGAGGCGTTCATCCAAGACTCAAGTTGTCAAACCGCGCACGAGGCCGTGTCCGAATTATGGCGCGACCTGGCCCAGGATTACGCCCGGCGTCAAACCAGCTGGACGATTGAGCAAATTGAAGACTGGTACACCGTGGTCGTGCTCGGACTGATTTGCCCGCACATCTGGCTGGCCGGTCTGCTGGGAAGTTGGGAGCTGCATGCCACCCTCGATCACCTGGCCGGCGATTTGCCCGATTGGTTTGACACCCTGCGCGAGATCAAACGCGCCTGGATCGCGCTGCTTAAAGAGCCGGACTGGGAAACCAACCTGGCTTTCAAAGAGGCTTTTTGTGACTGGCTGGAAGAAGAGGCGCAGACCATCGCGGACAGCCGGGTGCGCAACCGGGTGTGTCAAATGGGGAAATTGATTCGTCGCGACCTTTGGTCGCCATACGTCTGGGATGTGCCTATCGCACAAACCCAGGTTCCCTGTCTTGTTCCGGCGGTGGCATGAGTGGATCAACCATCAACTGGTATTGGTTTTTTAAAGGAGGTCAACATGGGCGGCTTGATCATTGGGGCAGCCTGCGGCGTGTTATTGGGCATTTTCTGCATCTGCGCTTTCTACTTTCCCGATGACACCCGCAAGACCTGAACTCAAAAACCCTCCTGCAAGGTCTCGATTTGCGGGAGGGTTTTTTTATGGTTCTTTCACAAAAAGTGTGCTGACGATATAGGCAAAGAGGCCGTTTGGGGTAAACTGGGATTCATCTCTCAACCTCAGGAGGCCCACAATGGCACAGCAAACGTCGGAAATCACATTCAAGTCCAATCTCGAGTTTCTGACCGAAACGCTCGCCTTGCCCGAATTCACCGTTCAGTGGTACGAAAAGGACGACCACAATAAAGAATTGGAGTTGATCTGCGACCATCGTGTTGCCTGTGCGCTTTGCCCCGAGTGTGGACATCTGTCTACCTCAGTGCATCAGCGTCATTGGCGACGGGTACGTGACCTGTCCGTGTTCGAGTATCTCGTCTACTTGAGGTTTCCCAGTCGCCGATCGCGTTGCGTTCGAACGCACTAGGTTCGAAATGACCCCGATTAGCAAGCTGTCTTTTTCCTGGTGACCGGGCCTGACTTTATTCTATATGTCAAAGGAGCTTTTCGATGAGCAAACTCAGCAATCGCATCGCGATGTCCGAATCCACTGAAGAAGCGCGTCCCTTCGCCGGGATGCGGCGCGTTCATCCTTACGCTGCCGGTCTCGACATCGGCGCACACGAGGTTGTAGCCTGTGTGGCAGGTTCCGACCAGACCCAACCGGTCCGTACCTTTCTTTGAGACGCTCGAATCGCGCGGCTTGGAGTGCTGTCTGATCAGCGCCTCTTCCATCAAACGCTTCCCTGGTCGCAAGTCCGATGTTCTCGATGGTCAATGGCATCTTCTCAACACTCTGGGGAAAATGGCGAATGTAGGTCGGATTTGCTATCCGACCTGGCGGCGGTTAGCAAAACCGCCCTACACTTGCCCCGGTCTATTGAAAAGATACGTTCAGCGGTTCTCAATCTTGCCACCGCCGCCCAACGGAAAAGCTCAGCCGCAGTGCCGGATGAAACGAGTGTTGGGCTACGCCCTCATTTCAATCGACAGATTTCAAGTGCTGTTCAAAGAATTTCAGTGTAATTTCAGCTACCTTTGGATCTTTGAAATTACCATGCCCTTCACCGATGACTGTATAAAAAGAGACGGGGACGCCATGCGCAACCAAGGCATCATACAAGATGACACTTTGTTGGTAGGGCACCAGCGGGTCACGGTCGCCATGCACGATCAAAAACGGCGGCGCATCCCCGGTCACATAAGTGATTGGGTTCGCTCTAGCTACGCGATCTTTATGCGTTTGAATGGCTCCGCCAACCAATTCTGATTCGGGCGAATCGGGAGGATCATGAACCATTCCTCCCGGCAGCCGTTGTATATCCATCTGTAGAAAATCGGTCGGGCCAAAATGATCAGCTACTGCTTGCACCTGACTGGAAATCTCCAAGTGCTCACCCACGTCAAAAGTGCTTGTGTTGCCTGTCACACCTAGCATGGCGACCAAGTGACCACCGGCAGATTCCCCCCAAGCCCCAAAGCGGTTGGGATCGAGACGATATTTCTTGGCATTCGCTCGTAACCAACGTACAGCCGCTTTGACATCTTGAATCTGAGCTGGAAAGATGGCATGTTGACTGAGTCGATAATTGAGACTGGCTACGGCAAAACCGCACTCAAGATACGCAAGTGGAACGTGATCTTTTTTGCTTCCCGTGCGAAAGCCGCCCCCAGGAACCCAAATTATGAGTGGCCATTTTTTCCCTACATCTGGGATGAAAAGATCGAGTTTTTGACGAGAACGCCCATTGGTTACATAGGCAAGATCATCATACTTTTGCATTTTTCTTTTTTCTCTTCCGAATTCAAGATGCCTGACCGCGCCGCCCAACGCTTGAAAATCACGCGATTGCGGGCTGGCGAGGCACACCACAAATACCCATTTCTTTGCCAGCGCATAACTGTTGTAAAAACGGGCGGTAGCAATTCGCGTGCATTGATTTGTCGGGCGGCAGGTTAGGGTGCAGCAACTAACCAGCCTGAACTCAGAGTCGTTTCGTCATCTGAACAATGAAACGTGGCATAAAAGAAAATGCCGTATCCTTCAACTCGACGGTCATCCCGTGACGCTCATAGAATCTACGAGCACCCTCATTCTTGGCGGAGGCATCGAGAACAAGCCGGGTCGATCCACTCGCACGCGCCCGGTCTTCAACAGCCTCCAGCAAAACTGATCCAATACCCTGACCGCGAAATTCTCCATTCGTAGCAATCGCTTGGAGGTAGAAATCGCCATCTGTGTGAGTACCCAGAAACCGAAGCCGTAAACACAGTAGCGTTACCCCCACTTTTTCAAAGACATGGTTACCGGCAGCCTGTTTCAATGGTCGATCCGAAGAACGGTGATGCTGTTCGGTTGTGTAGCCCGTAGCCATACCAACGATGGTCTGCTCGTATTCGGCAAAGATTGTATTCTGGTAGGAGAAGTCGTGATTAGGTTTGGTGTACGCCGTTGCGACGATGTCGGCAACTCTTCGCCCCAGCATCAAACGAAAGAGACCTTCAAAGGCTTCATCGAGGTAATAGGCAAACGTCAGACCTTCATCAATAGTAGGGTTGGCAGATCGAAGGATTATCGAATGTTGATTCATTGATAGATGTCTCGATTCCTTACCATGGTTATCTTTAGCCGTCTAACGGTAGGCTTTACCCGCACCGCGACTGCGTGTAAAGCCCCTTCAATAGAAAACTACCTGAAAGCGCGTTTCCTCTCCGCCAGCAGGCCGCGCAGCGGCGTCGGGGGGAAGCGCTTGGTTCAACATGTACCTATACCGAGATGGCAGCGATGAAAATAGTTTGAGGTTTTGCGCAGAATACTTGTACTATAGTTTCCGCTAACTTGGCGCGGTATAGGGCCAAGTTCAGCTATGGGTAA
>CAYRXM010000171.1:0-9421 GCA_964428175.1 uncultured Anaerolineae bacterium | reverse complement strand
ATTGTTAATGCCCATTTGGGCTTTATTTCACGATTTGACTTTTACCGCACTCTTTCGTGAAACGTGGGGCGCAAGCGCATCACGTCTCACGTGCTTTTTGCGTATCTTGTCCCATTCTCAAACAACGATAATCCCAGGTTGCCCCGTTTTCTCTGCGGGTGTTGCTCCAGGAAAATGTGGTTTTCGGGGTGCGGCATCAACCCCAGGACGTTGCCGCGCGCATTGCATACCCCGGCAATGCCGGCGACCGAGCCGTTGGGGTTGGCGGGATAGTCGGCAAGGCTACCATCCCGGTCGACATAGGTTAATGCAATCTGCCCTTGCGCCTGCAATTGGGCCAACACGTTGTCGTTTGCGGGGATGAAACGGCCTTCACCGTGCGCCACCGGGCAATAGATCAATTCGGCCAGCCCTTGGGTGAATACGCACGGGCTGTCTGGGTTCGGTTCCAGCCACACCCAGCGACACTCGAACCGGTTCGAGGCGTTGCGGGTGAGCGTGGCGCCCCCCCTTTCGTCCCCCCCGCGCGGCGGGGGGAAAATATAAGCCGCAGGGCTTCCCCCTCGTTTACGGGGGGGACTGAGGGGGGGCGGACCCGGCAGCCAGCCGCTTTTGACCAGCGCCTGAAAGCCATTGCAGATGCCCAGCACCGGCTTACCGGCGTCGATAAAGCGGGCCAGCTCATCCTGAAAGAGCCAGCGCAGGTCTGACGCCCACAGCCGGCCCGCGCCGAGGGCGTCACCGTAGGAAAAGCCGCCGGGCAAAATCATCATCTGAAACTGGTGCAGGCGGGTCGGATCGTCGCGCAGCTGGTTGACGTGGACGATCTCCGGCTGCCCGCCAGCGCGCTCGACGGCCCGCGCCGCGTCGTGATCGCGGTTGGTACCGGTGGCATTAAGGATCAAAACTTTGGGTATAGAAACCATCTAGCTGCCTCAAGTTGCCCACAGACGACAAATGACGGTCTGCGGGTTGTATCAGTTCGCTCGTTTACTCGTTGCCATCAAGCCCCTTTTCAAGCTCTGACGGCCAGTCATCTGCTGCATAAATGTCCAAATTGATTTTCAGCCTACGCTCGGCTAATCGTTGTATTAATTCTGGCGAGAGTATGACCCCACGATTGAAACAGTCAAGAAAAAGCCCGCAGAAAACATCAACATAGAATCTGTCTGTGAGATATTTCCAGACCGACAAGTCATCGGTTACTTGGTCGAGAAGTTCATCAACTTGTTTGTCTAGTTCTGTATCTGAGGGTGGAGGCCCTTCAAGAAGCCAACTACCCTCTTTTGCTATTCGCTGAAGTCGGTCTCCTGGAATAACCTGGCCTCGATATCTTACAGATGTGGGGCAACACTTGAGCAACTTGGTTACTTCATCTGGGTCTAGACTTTCACCAAACGCCCGAAGTGATACACACACACTGTCGACTGGTCCTCCAAAATGGATGAATCGATCGTCGGATAGGTTTTGATTCTCAGATGTTGAGTTTGAGTTCATAGGCTTTTGAGCGTTTCTATACCAGTTCCGTCGACTGCCAGGCGTGCAGCAAATCATCGACGGATACGTCAATTGCCGTGCCGCCCTCCCACCCAACGATGCGCACCTGATCGCCGTCGATGACGCGGCCCAGGGGGGCTACCGGCCGGCCCGACAGAGTATGCTCAAAATCGGCGGCGCATTCCGGCGCGACCTCGACCAAAAAGCGTGCGCTGCTCTCTGCAAAGAGCGCAGCAAGTGTATCGACATCGTCGGCGCGGGGCAGTGCGGCCAGGTCGAGTTCGACGCCTTTGCGCCCGGCAAAGGCCATCTCTGAAACGGCGACGGCCAATCCGCCCTCCGAGAGGTCGTGGCAGGCGCGCACCAGGCCGTCCACAATCGCCCGGTGCAGGGCACGCATCGTGTCGAGTGCGTCAGGGACGGGCTGCGGCACGATGCCGCCGGAAAGGCCGTGAATGCGATGGTACAGCGACGCGCCCAGTTCGTTCCTGGTCAGGCCGACGACGTACACCAGGTTTCCCGCCTCTTTGAAATCCATCGTCACGCACTGGCGTACGTCGGGCACAATGCCCAGCGACGAGATCAGCAGCGTCGGCGGGATGGCGCGCTTGACCCCATGCGGATCGACGTACTCGTTGTAGAGGCTGTCCTTGCCGGAGATGAACGGCGCTTCGTAGGCCAACGCCGCATCGTGGCAGCCCTGCGCCGCGCGCACCAGCCCGCCAAGCCGGTCGGGCAAAGCGGGGTTGCCCCAGCAGAAATTGTCGAGCAGGGCCACACGATCGGGATCTGCGCCGACGGCGACGACGTTGCGCACCGCTTCATCGATCACCGCCCAGGCCATCGCATAGGGATCGACGCGGCCATAGTGCGGTGAAATGCCCACGCCGAGGGCCAGTCCTGCCCATCCCTTGGCCGCCAGCGGCTTGATCACGGCTGCGTCCGACGGGCCATCGTTTTCGACGCCGACCAGCGGCTTGATCAGGGTGCCGCCCTGAACTTCGTGATCGTAGCGGCGGATCACATCTTCCTTGCTGCACACGTCGGGGTGGGCGAGCATGCGAAGCAAGGTGGTGGCAACGCTGCGCGTGGTTGGGTGGTGGCAACACTGCGTGTTGCTGGGTGGTGGCAACACTGCGTGTTGCTGGGTGGTTGGGTTGTCGCTGACTGCTCGGATGAGTACATCCGCTGCTGGCTGCCACTCGGCCTTGAGATTGGGCTGCGGCCAGCCGTCGTGCAGGAAATCCATGTCCAGGTCGGCGGCGAGCTGGCCGTTGTAGCGCACGCACAGCCGCCCGCTGCCGGTGAAATGGCCGATCACCGTCCATTCGACGTCCAGGCCATCGCAGATTTGCTTCAACCGTTCCAGGCTGCCCGGCGGCACGGCCAGCACCATGCGCTCCTGAGCCTCGGAAAGCCAGATTTCCCACGGGCGCAGGCCGGGATATTTGAGCCGCACGTCCCCCAGTTCGACCTCGACGCCGGCCTGTTTGCCCATCTCGCCGACGGCGGAGGAAAAGCCGCCCGCGCCGCAGTCGGTGATCGCGGTGTACAGGCCCTCGTCGCGGGCCAGGATCACCGCTTCCTGCACGGCCTTTTCGGTGATCGGATCGCCGATCTGGACGACGGCGCCCACGGTGGCCCCGGTTTCGTGGGTCAGTTCGGCGGAAGAAAAGGTGGCTCCGTGTACGCCGTCGCGTCCGGTGCGACCGCCGAGGGCGACGCACAGGTCACCGGGCTGCGCGTCGCTGCGATGCGCGCCTTTGGGGGCAATGCCGACGCAGCCGCAATAAACCAGCGGGTTGGCCGCGTAGCCGGGGTCATAGAGCAGCGCGCCGGAGACGGTGGGAATGCCCATCTTGTTGCCGTAATCCTCCACGCCGTCGACGACGCCGCGGGCGACGCGGCGCGGGTGCAAAATGCCCTGCGGCATCTCGTCGCGTGGCATGTCCAGCGGGCCGAAACAGAGCACGTCGGTGTTGGCGATGGGCCGCGCGGAGACGCCCAACACGTCGCGGATCACTCCGCCGACGCCGGTGTTGGCCCCGCCGAACGGCTCCAGTGCGGAGGGGTGGTTGTGCGTTTCGACCTTGAACGAGACTTCGAACTCGGGATCGAAATCAACGATCCCCGCATTATCGACAAAGGCCGAGCGCACCCAGTCCTTTTCGAGCCGCTCGGTGGCGGCGCGCAGGTAGGTGCGCAGCAGGCCGTCGATCGTCTCGCGCGGCGGGCAGCGACATTCGCCGGTGGGTAGAATGCGTGTGGTGCCTTCGGCGCAGGTAAAATCGACCCGCGATTTGAACGCCTTGTGCTGGCAGTGCTCCGACCAGGTCTGGGCCAGCGTTTCCAGTTCCACGTCGGTCGGATCGCGGCCCAGGCGGCGAAATTCGGACTGGACGGCGCGCATTTCATCGAGCGACATGAACAGCACGCGCTCGACGCTCAACCGGGCCAGCGCGTCGTCATCCAGATCGCGGATCGGGATCGTTTCGATCTGGTCGGCGGGGGCGGCGTGGGGAATGAACGACGGCGGCAAAGGGCCGAGGGCATAGCTTTGAATGACTCCGTTGCACAGCACCTCCTGGGCAATGCGGTGCAGGTCGTCTGTGACGAGATCGCCTTCGAAAAGGTAGCGCTTGCCGGTGGCGGCGGCCTCGACGTGCAGGCCGAGCAGTTGGGCGCGGCGCAGCAGGTGCCAGGCCACAGGGTCGGTGACGCCGGGGTGAAAGCCCACCTCTACAATTCGAGCAGCCTCCGGCTGTTCGCCCGGCTGCACGATCGGTTGGCACTCGTAGCCTTCGACAATGGGATCGGCCAAGAGTTCGCCGGCCAGTCGATCTACGTCTTGCGGCGTGAGTGCGCCGCGTACAAAATACAAATCGCTCACCTGGACGCGCGCCACGCGGTCGATGCCCAGTTGAGCGATTTGGGTCAGCAGGGCCGCCGCTCGTCCGTCAGGGATAGCCTGATCCTGGGGCGACGTCGCCCGCTCAGGCGGGACAGCCCGCCAGAATACATTGATTCGATAGTCCATAAATTGTCTCCCCCAGTGGGAATGTACCCGATGTTACCACGAGGGATGAGATTTGTCAAAAAATCCGGGGATGGTTCACGTAAAATGTTTCCAGTGGTATAGCCAGGTCAAATGAAAATGCTAAATGCAGCGCACACCGGTCGAGGACGCGCCTGGGTCTCGATACGGTGCAAACGCAAGACGTTTGCCCTACTCGACTCGAACTCGCAGAGTTTGCACGGTCGCCGCCCCACAGTGCAACTACACTCGTCGGTGAGGTCAGCGGCGCGTTGACCCGGATCGTACAAATGGTGTATTTCTGTAATGGCAAGATGGAATACGCATCCCTGTATGCGACGATAGATCGCGAAGGGAGGGAGCGACAATATGACTTGCCCGACAGAAGCGAAACATATAACCTGGTTGGATCGCCCCTTGTTGGGGCGGCAGCAGATCACGCTGGAAGCAGTGATCTATGCCCTGTTGGTGATCGTCTCGATCGTGGCCTGTTTTTACGACCTCGGCTCGCGCACCTTTAGCCACGACGAGTGCGTGCACGGCCTGTACTCGCGCGAGTTGTACGTCGGCCAGGGGTTCGAGCACGATCCCTGGCGGCACGGGCCGTTTTTGTATCACATCAATGCCTTTTTCTACTTTTTGTTTGGCGTCAGCGACTTGACGGCACGCATCTCGACGGCGCTGTTTGGGGTGAGCCTGGTCATCTGGCCGATCTTTTTGCGCAAAGAGCTGGGGCGAGTCGGCGCGCTGGCTGTGTCGACGATGATGCTGGTTTCGCCCACCATGCTCTATTATGCGCGCTATTTGCGCAACGACGTTTATATGGTCGTCTGGGCCATGCTGATGACCGTTGCCCTGTTTCGCTATTTCGACTCGCACCATCCCAGGTGGCTGTACCTGGGTGCGTTCGCCGTGTCGATGGCGCTGTGCACCAAGGAAAACTCGCTGATGACCGGCTTGGTCGGGGCGACGTTTCTGGCGATGCTGTTCGTGCGGCAGGTGCTCGGCCCCAAGGTGAGGCGAGTGATATCGATCGTCGCGCCGGTGCTGCTCATGCTGCTTTTGCTGCTCGCGGCGGGATTGCTGTCGGATGAGACGAGCGCAGCCGCGCCCCGACTGCTGGAATTGCTCGTGCTGCCCATCGGCACATTGATTGCGCTGCTGTTCAGCGCGGCACTGGTCGAACCGGGCGAGCAGTCCGGCGCCGCAGTGCGGTCGGTGATGGCTTATGCGCTTGCCATCGCGGCATTGTTTATCCTGTGCGGCGCGACGGGCGGGCTGCTCTGGCTGCTCGTCGCCCAAATGCCTGCGGGGGTGGTGTCGCCGGCCGTTTTTCTGATCCTGCAATTCCTCGCCGCCGCGCTGGGGATTTCGATTGGCGGGTATGCCTGGTGGCGTTGGATGCTCAAGGCGCAGCGCAAACACTGGCTGCCGGAGGGATTCGATTTCCAGGTGGTATATCTGATCCTGGCCGTGGCCGTGATCCCCTTTGTGCTGCTGTACACGACCTTTTTCACCAACCCCAAGAGCCTGATCAGCGGCACGGTCGGGGCGGTGAGCTATTGGCTGGCCCAGCAGGCAGTCAAGCGCGGCAGCCAGCCGTGGTGGTATTATGGGATGATCGCCGGGTTGTACGACTGGTTGCCTTTGGGTTTGAGTGTTCTGGGGGCGGTAGTCTACACCATCCGCTCGGTGCGGCGAACGTTTATCGCCTACTGCATCTATTGGTCTCTGATGGCCTGGCTGCTCTACAGTTGGGCCGGCGAGCGCATGCCGTGGATGGTCGTTCACATCACCCAGCCCATGATCTTGCTCGCCGGGCGCTTTGTGAATGATGTGGCCGGTCGATTGTGCGCTCGACCCAGGTTGCGGACAGCGTTTTTGACCTTGTTTGTGCTTGGCAGCATCCTGACCGCCCGCTATGCGATTTTGGCCGTCTATATCAACGGCGACACGGCGCAAGAGTTCCTGGTCTACTCGCACGGCGCGCCGGGAGCCAAACAAACCGTCGAAGAAATCCGCCGCATCTCGCGACAGTTGTACGGCGACGAGCAGGAAATTCGCGTCGCTTACGGTTCGGACGGCACCTGTCCGTTCGAGTGGTATTTTGTGCAAAATTTCCCCAATCGCATCTTTTTCGGCACCCAGCCGACGCGCGAAACGACCAACGCGCCGGTGTTGGTGGTTGGCTATCCCGAGGTGGACAAGGTGGAGCCTTTTTTGGGCAAGCGATACATTCGCTTTAACCGCAAGTATCTGTGGTTCCCGCACCAGGATTACTATATGACCGTCTCCTTTCTCATCCCACCGGAGGAAAAGCGCAATTCCCAAAAGAACTATTTCTGGCTCGACATGCGCGATCCCCAAAAGCGCCGGGCGTTCCTGAACGTGCTGTTGTATCGAAAATACGATCAGACGTTGGCCGACTGGGAGCCATCGTATCCGGGCAAGTTTGCTTTTTACGTACGCAAGGATATTGCCGTACAGATGTGGGATCAAACGGCTCTGCCGGCGCAACCCGAATAACGAATTTTCTTGCCGCTCACCCGGCGGGCAGCCGGCGCACCGCCGCCTCGAGGCGGCGCAATGTCGCCGTCTTGCCCAGACAGGCCATCGTCTCGAACAAGGGCGGTGTCGCCTCGCGCCCGCTGATGGCAATGCGGATCGGCATCAGCAGGTCGGCGCGCTTCCAGCCCAGGCGATCCGTCTGCGCATCGAGTGTGCCTTCCAGGCTGGCGACGGCCCAGTTGCCCGCGTCGATGGCCTTCAGGGCGGCGGTCGAATGGTCGAGCGCGCCGCGCAGCACGGCGAGCGGGTGACGCCGGGCAAAGCGATTGTCTTTCAGCAGACCGGCGCAGGCCTCGGCGGCCGGGTCCTGGAAGAAAAAGCGCAGCGCGTCTGGCGCATCGGCCAGTGTCTTGAGCCGCTCCTGTTCGAGCGCGACCAACTGCACCAGATGGGCGAATTCGTCGTCGCTCAGCACGGTCGAGTCGAGCAGCCCCGCGTCGACCAGATAGGGCACGATGCGCCGTGCCAGTGCTGCCGTGTCGAGATGGCGGATGTGCACGCCGTTGAGCCACAACAGCCGGGTGCGGTCGAAAATGGCGTTGGCCTTGCTGCACCGGTCGAGCGAAAAGCGAGCCAGCAGGTCGTCGAAGGTGAAAAATTCCTCTTCGGTGCCCGGATTCCAGCCGCTCAAGGCCAGGTGATTGATGATCGTCTCCGGCAGGTAGCCCATGTCGCGGAACTCACCGATGTAGGTGGCTCCGGCCCGCTTGCTGATCTTGGAGCGATCCGGGTTGAGCAGCAGGCTGAAATGGCCGAATGCCGGCGGCTCGACGCCCAGCGCTTTGTACATCTGGAGCTGCGGAAACGTGTTATTGATGTGCTCTCCACTGCGCAAGACGTGTGATATCTGCATCTCGATCTCGTCGACCACAGTGGCAAAGCTGTAGACGGGCCGCCCGTCGGATCTGAGGATGATCGGATCGCCGATCAGCGCTCCGTCCTGCTCGATCGCGCCCTGTACCAGATCGACGTAGGCGATCGGTTCGGGATCGATATGAAAGCGCAGCACGGCCTTCTCCCCGGCGCGCAGTCGCCGCCGGGCATCGTCCGCGGCCAGGTGGCGGCACTTGCCGCTGTAAATATAAGGCAGCCCGGCAGCCCGCGCCTGCTGGCGCTCCAGTCTCAGTTCTTCGGGCGTGCAAAAGCACGGGTAGGCCCGCCCGGCGTCGAGCAGCCGCTGCGCATAAGCCGTATATGTCGCCTGCCGCTCCGACGGGCGGTAGGGACCGAACGGCCCGCCGATGTCCGGGCCTTCATCCCAGGTCAGGCCAAGCCAGGCCAGGCCCTCCAGCACACCCTGCTCGGAGGCCAGGGTCGAACGGCGCGCGTCGGTGTCGTCGATGCGCAGGATAAACGTGCCGCCTCGCTGGCGGGCAAAGAGCAGATTGTACAGCGCGTTTCGGGCGGTGCCCACGTGGCAGTTGCCCGTCGGGCTGGGGGCAATGCGCACGCGGACTGCTTTGTCAGTGTGACTGTCATTCATTGTGATACTCCTCTCAAACAAAAAAAGGGGCTGCGCAGTGCGCAGCCCCTTGATGGCTATAGCGATGAAAAAGTTACCTACCGAAAGCCCGCCTCCAGGGATCGCCGCGCAGCACGTATCGACTGCTGCTGTTGCTGCTGTTCGCTTTGTTCGGACTGGAGTTGGGCCTGGGCGCTGTCGAGCCGGCAGGCGAAAACGCCCGCGCATACGGACGCAGGAGAAAAAGGCGTATTGGTGTGGTGACGGTCAAAATTCAACATTTCACTCGGCTCGACAACGACGGTGGTCAGTATTCTACCCATCTTGGGCGATCTGTCAAATCTGGATAAAGGCCGGGCAGATACAAAAAGGGCGCTTGAGCGCCCTTTTTTTGTGTTGCACTAATTATATCACATCAAAGGGCGTTTTGTCAATACGTAAAATTTCGTATGGACAAGAAGCAGAACACATGATACACTGGCAGGGTGCTCCGACCCGGCGCGTCACATGGGTGCGGGTTGGATCATGTAGAACAGGGATAACACTGTGCGCAGTGGAGAAAGGAGGGCCAATCGAACTTTTGTTCTTGATGTGCGCCGATTTTGTGCTATAATGAGTTTGTGTTGACTGGGACAACCCGTTGATCTCTATTCGCAATTCGCGGTCGCCCCTTCAGGCATGTGCTGGACAGGTCGGGGGCGATTTGTTTTGTCTAGTACTCATAAAAACTAACAATGATGAGTGAAAAGCCGGCCCGGGCAAGCAAGGGTGGCGTATCAAATCTTGTTTGGTGGAGTACTAGATCGTTATACTTCACGCGGCCACAAACTGCGCTTTTTCAAAGAGTTGAAAGCGCAGGG
>CAYRXM010000170.1:0-9469 GCA_964428175.1 uncultured Anaerolineae bacterium | reverse complement strand
TGTCGTCGGGATACCCTTTTTTCGCAAACCAACAGGTATTTTATACAAGGAGTCATCGAGGCAGTCAAAGTTGCCGTAGGTACAGCGGTGTGGGTTGGTGTTGGACTGGGCACAGGTGTGGGCGCACAGCCGGCCAAGGCAACCGCCCCGATGAGGAAAAAGACTGCGACAACCTGGAAACTGGGCTGATATGATATCGAGCGTTTCATAGAAGGTCCTTGATATTCGCTTTAGCGACGATGCGTTTATCAATATGGGGCTGTCAACCCAGGAAGCATAAAATATCAGTAACTGCTCAGCCTGAGCGGCGAGAAACCAGGTTTTTGATATAAAACGATACCTTTTGATCAAAAGCTGAATCGTCAAATAACACAAAGCTGCTTAAATGTTCATAAAAACCTGGTTTCTGACACCCCCTGAGCAGTTACAAATATCACACGATTTAGTTCTTGTCAAATTCAGACCTCCGAGGTTGTATGAACCGTTGGTTCACCTGAAACCTCGGAGGTCTGTTGTTGTATGCTATTGGCACGCCGAGTCGATGTGAATGGTTGTGATCGTGTCCCACGGCGCGTAGGGGTTCCCCTCCGGGTCGCGCGGAGTGATTGCCTGCACGACCTCGAATCCTTGCACCACTTTGCCAAACACGCTGTGTTTGTCGTCAAGCTGCGGCGTGGCAACATAGGTGATAAAGAACTGGCTGCCATTGGTGTTAGCGCCCCCGTTTGCCATCGACACGATGCCCGGCCCGTCGTGGCGCAGGTCGGGGCTGAACTCGTCTTCAAAGCGGTAGCCCGGGCCGAGGATGCCCGTGCCGGATGGATCGCCGGCCTGGGCCATAAAATCGGGCAGCACGCGGTGGAAAGGCGCGCCGTCATAAAACCCGGTTTGGGCCAAAAAGACAAAATTGTTGACCGTCTTGGGCGTCTTGTCGGCATAAAGCTCGATGCAAAATGCGCCCTTGCTGGTTTCGACGGTGGCAAAGTAGGGCTGCGCCGGATCGATAAACATGTCGGGCGGCGTGGCGTACTGCGGCCCCTTGAAATTGAAATAACGGATGTACAGGCTCAAAGTCACATCATCGCGCGAGCCATCATAATACAATCCGTTGATGAACAACGTCGGCGTGCCGCGCAGCCCCAGGTTCACCGCATCGTTGTAGGCCTGCTGTACTTTTTCGCGATAGGTGCCGTTGTCGAGCGCATCGGCAAAAGTCTGTGTGTTCAGGCCCAACTCTTGCGCGTATTCGACGAACTGGGCCTGGGCCTGCTCCAGCGACAACCCCGACCACTGATTCTGCCGGTCGAACAGCAGGTTGTGCATCTCCCAAAACTTGCCCTGCGCGCCGGCGGCCTCGGCGGCCTCAGAAGAGAGAACGGCCTTGTCGTGGATACTGGAAAGCGGAAAATGACGATGGACGACCCGCAGTTCGTCGGGGAAAGCCTCGGCCAGGCGTTCGATGATGGTGTTGGTGCCCGAACAGGCCGGGCATTGATAGTCGCTGTACTCGATGATGATCATCCCGGCGCTGTCGCCGCCCTTGATCCAGTCGTCCTCGTCCAGCGGCGGAATCTGCCACTCAAAAGTTGGCGTCGGCTCGTGGGTGGGCGGAATAACCATTTCGGCCGCCGGCGATTGGGGATTGGTTTTGGTGGCGGCCGGAGACGGCGTTGGCTCGACCGTCGGCGTCGCCGGGAGCGCCGTTGGCGTAGCCGTTGCCGGGAGCGCCGTCGCCGTCGGTGCAACCTGCACAGTCGATTGGCAGGCGACGAGACCGGCCAGGAGCAGGCTGCTCAAGAGTGCAAATAAAAGACGTTTTGACATATTTACTCCATCAAATAAATTGGGCAAACCCTGACAGGTTTGCCCAGTCGGTCGAAACATATATTGAAAACTTGATCATCTAAAAGGATGCGCTCAAACTTGCAGTTGGCTCGCCAAAGGCATCGTGATCGTAAAGGTCGTCCCCTCGCCCAGCGTGCTCTCGACATCCATCTGCCCGCCCTGCGCCGCGATCAAGGATTTGGCGATGTTGAGTCCCAACCCCGTGCCGCGCACGATATGCTCGGTGCCGGGCACGCGATAGAAACGCTGGAACAGCTTGTCCAGGCTCTCTTCGGGAATGCCCAGCCCGGTGTCGCGCACCGCGACAGACAGGTTGCCTTCTGCAATGCGGGCGATGAAATCCAGCCGCCCTTCGTCCTTGTTATACTTGACGCCGTTGCTGGCCAGGTTGATCAGGATTTGCTTGAGCCGCGCCTCGTCGCCGATCACCGTCATATCCGCTTCGGGCAGTTCCAGTTCGATGGTGATGCCGCGCTCTTGCGCTTGCGGTTGGACAATCGCCGCCGTTTCCTGGACGATCTGGCGCATATCGACCGGTTTTTCTTCCATGCGGATACGCCCCGATTCCAGACGCGCCCATTCCAGAAAATCGTTGACCATCTTGCCCAGGCGCGCCGCCTCGCGATGAATCGTCTCGGCAAACTTGCCCTTGGCGTCGTCGGGGATGCCAGACATGTTGAGCATCCTGGCATAGCCAATGATCGAGGTCATCGGCGTGCGCAGTTCGTGTACCACTTCGGAAACCAGGTCGTTTTGCTCGAACAGGCGCGCATTTTCGATGGACACGGCCGCCTGCGCGGCGAGCGTGGTCAGAATCTCAATGTCCTCGTCGGTAAACGGACGATCACTCTTTTTATTCAGCACTTCCAGCGCGCCGATGATCTTGCCCCGGCGCACCAGCGGCACGGCGAGGATGGAGCGAGTTTCGAAATCGGTCGCGTCGTCGGTCTTGTTGAAATGGCGCGTGTCGTGCTTGACGTCGTTGACGACTGCCGATTTGCCATTGGAAACCACCCAGCCGGCGATGCTGCCTTCCATCGGCACCGGGATTTTCTTGAGCTTGTCGCCTTTTTCGCCCTCGGCGGCCGCGCCGGTGGCCGACAGGAAAAAAAGTTCGTTGGTCTTGGCGTCGCGCAAAAAGATCGCCCCGGCCTCCGTCTCGGTCAGTTCGGTGCTGGCCTCCTGGATGAGTTGGAGCTGCATTTCCAGGTTGAGCGTCTCGTTCAACTGGCGGGTGACTTCCAGTACACGCAGCAGCCCCGATATTTTTTGCGCCTGTGACCGGATAGTCGGCGCGTGTTCTCCTTCTTTGCTCATGACATCCCTTTCGTGCGTGGAATGGCTCGGACACACAGATATTCAAGATTGTAACATTTTTTACAGGCGATGGCAAATCCATCCAGCCCGTTCGCTTTGGGCAATCCTTTAACCTCGCAGGCAGCTGGCGTTCTCAACCGTCCCGGCACAGAAAATCCATGGCCGCAGCCATCTTGCAGCTCGCCTGACCGATAACACGGTCGGCCCCGCCATAGTAAAGCCACAGTTCGTCGCCTACCACCAGGTTGGCGCAGCTAAAGACCACGTTGGGCACGTCGCCGATGAATTCCCACGGCTCTTCCGGCTCCATCACCCACACGGCGGGGCGAGAGAGGACGCGGGCCGGGTCGTCGCGGTCAAGCAGGGCCAGGCCCTGGCGGTACACGTTGCGATCATCGACGCCGTGGTAAACGAGCAGCCAGCCGTCGGGCGTTTCGATGGGCGGCCCGCTGATGCCCACTTTGAGTCCATCCCAGCCAGTACGCGGGCCAAACACCAGTTGGTGATCGTCCCAGTGGATCAGGTCATCCGAGTAGCACAGCCAGATGTTCGGCGGGCGGCGGTGAAACATGCAATAGCGGCCATTGACCTTTTTAGGAAACAGGGCGTGATCCTTGTTGTCCTCGTCGGGCAGGGCGATGCACAGCTTTTCCCAGCGGATCAGGTTGCTGCTGCGGGCGATGCTGGCCCGCGTGCCGTGCGTCGAATAGCCGGTGTAGGTCATGTAAAAAACACCGTCGATCTCGGTCACACGCGGGTCTTCGACGCCGCGCGTCTCGTATGGGCCGCCGTAGGTCAGCACCGGCTTGTCCAGGCGCGACCAATCGAGGCCATCCACGCTGACCGCGTAGCCGATCGACGATTTGTAATGCACACCCTGGGCGCGATAAAACATGTGAAACAACCCATCGTGGTGGACAGCAGCACAGTTAAAGACGTTCAGCGCCTCCCACTCGTGATTGGGGTTGGGAAGAAGAATGGGGTTGCCAGAATAACGGTTGAATTCCATATTTGATCCTCCTGGCGAGTTATTTGCGCATTTGTCCGCGCGCAGCCCATTGTACTCCAAGATACGCAAGGGGCAAGTTCGATCCGCGCTTGGAGCCGGTTGAGCCTGCCGAAACCGACGACACCGGCGGCCTCCCTACCGCCGGCACAGTTCTTCGTACACCTGGTTGTAATACAGCGCGTTTTCCACCGGTGTGTTGGCCGGGATGTGGTTGCCGACGGCCATGAAAAACCCCGGGCAAGGTTTGCCGATGTCCATGCAGCGCTGCACCTCAGCGCGAATCTCGTCCTTGCTTCCGTTGAGCAGGATGCGCGTGTCCGCATTGCCAATGAAAACGTGGGTCTGCCCATATTTCTCGGCGATGTAGGCCATATCGGTCCACGGTTCAAGCACGAAACCATGCACGCCGCAGTCGGCCAGATCGTCGATGAACAGGGTATAGTCACCATCCGACGTATAGATGATCTTTTTTCCTGAGGCGAGCAGCGGGGCAAAGAGCCGTTGATAGTTGGCAAAGATATATTTTCGATACCATTTGGGCGAGATGAACGGCCCGGCGCTCCACACAATGTCGTCGTGGACCATCACCACCGGCACATCGGCAGCGCCCAGCGCATCGTAATACTGCCCGATCCACGAGGCATAGCGGTTGGCGACCGCACCGAACCCGTCCGGGTCGACTCCGGCGGCGAGGAGCAGCATCTCCCAGCCGAAAATGTCGATCAAACCGGAGAGCAGGGTCACATAGACGCCGGTCATCGTCACCTGCTCCGGCGTCTCGACCTGCTGGCAGCGATAGTGCGCCTCGAAACGCCGGGTGAGGTCGGCCCGGTCACGCCCGCCATAGGTTTCCCACGGGTCAAAGGCCAGCACCTGTTCCGGCGTCTCGAACGGGCAGGTGACGGTGTCGCGGCGATCGACGCCGCCGGCCGCGTATTCGGCGTGGCCCATATCGGTGTGGCAGGCGGCCAGTTCGTCGCCGCCGATCAACGTCGACCAGCGAAAATCGAAATGCCACTTGATCATCAGGGCCAGCGCGGCCCGCCTTTTGAGCGCGGCCGGACTGTCGACGCCCACGTCGATGCCGGTAACGGCCTTGAGCAAGTCCCAGTGCTCGGTGACAGAATACTCGGTGCGCGGCACGCGCGCGGGCATTTCCAGGTTGAGCGCAGCCCAGCCATCCGAGCCGGACATATTATGCTCCTTAAAAAGTTAGATCACATCCATCTGTTCCACGATAATGGTGCAGCGAGTCACCAGCGCCGCAATCGCGCCGATGGCCGCCAACTGCGGGGCGAGCAAGGCGCCGACCACGCCCAACGTCAGCGGAATATCGACCAGCACGCGCCCTTCTTCATTCTTGATGATCACGCGGCGAATATTGCCCTCGCGCAGTATCTCCTTGATCTTGGCAACGAGCATCTCGCCATTCACCTGGAACTCTTGGGTCCGAAATTTTTGTTCGCTCATTTTTCCTCCTGAACGATGGCAAGTTGCGGCCTGAATGCCGCATACAAAGACAAAAAACCCGACACTTTGATCCCCAACTCGGCTCGGCTGATCCTGGCCTGCCTATACTGATCCAGGTCGCCGTCGAGCGCATTCAATTTCTCCCGCACCTCGCGGGGCAAAAACCCCTCCTCATTGAGTAGATGCAGCGCATAAGCGATCTCTTGCACGCGCTCCGGGTGCTGCTCAAACAGCACGCCGGCGCGCGCAAACAACAATTTCAGTCCGAGATCATAGTCCGGATCGCCCTGAAACTGGTTCAGCAGCCAGATGATCTCGCTGTACGGGCGCTGCCCGCACAAGGCAAGCTCGATGATCTCGTGCGCCGGATCGGCGCTGGCCACGATTTCTCTATCCGCCCAGGCAACCAACGCCTCCCGGTCGACCAGACCGGCGGCCAGGCCCATTCGAAAATAGCTGAATGCAGTATGATGATTCAAGCGTGTATGCACAGTTGCGCCCCCCGCGCTTTGACCGCGATTTCGTGCACAAATGCCGTCTTGGCCTCAGTATAGCGCTCTCGATCCTGCCCCCAATGCGCGGCCAGCTCGTGCTTGAGCGCCGCATAAGCCGCCGCCTCTTGCGGATGAGCGCGCAGGTAATCGCGAAAACCCAGTCCATCCCACACGCGGTGTCCCGCCGGCGCAACGTGGACGTGGTGTGTACGCTGTCCCATCAACCGCTCCCGCCGGATCAAGACCATGTGCTCTGCGTGCCACCAGTATTCCCACTGCACATCGTTGAAAAGCGGCAACAACCGCCGCCGGGCCTCGACAAAGGACGGCACCTCAACCAGCACATCGATGATCGGCTTGGCCGGCATGCCGGGGATGGCCGTGCTCCCATAGTGCTCGACGCGCCGGGCAAAGTCATCCCCCAATTCGGCCTTGAGCCAACCGGCGAAATCGGCAAACTGCTGCGGCCAAGACGGATCATAGGGAACCAGATGCACCTCGTCGTTGGCGGCCGCAGCGCCCGGCGCGACATAGGCGTGGGCCGAAAGCCAGAACTCGCGCTCACCCGAAACCGGCGGCAGGCCAGGCATCGCTGGGAGACGAACGGCAAATTCGCCGAGGAATCTCGGCGCCGGCTCGCGCCAGCGCCAGGCGAGCGACGCTTGTACAATCATCACGTCAGCTCCGTCCTGCGACTGCTGCACCGTCCAGGCATCGTCATTCAAGGTCCAGGCAACCATCCCCGCCGGAACAGCCTCGATTTGCTCCACCTCGATGCCCAAGAAATGCAGGACATCCTTCCCATCAAGCGCGCACCGGTAGCCGACATAACGCGTCAGCGGGCCGGCGTGCCGCACCTCAACGGGCAGCCGCTCGAACAGAGCGCCATAAAAGTCCAGCATCTCATCGACCGGGCCGTCGGTGGCAAGAACGCGCTGCCCGCCAACAAGCCCAAGCCGCACAGCACTCATGCCACCTCCCCCGGCGACAGCCCTTCCCACTGGAAGACCTTCATATTAATCTGCCCCTGGACGTCGAAAACAACCCCTTCTTGCTCCAGCAGCTTGCGCTGCTCGCTGAAATGCACCCTGCCCTGCGCTGTAACCACGCGAAACCAGGGCACGTCGCCGGCGCCGCTCTTGAGCGCACGCAGCGCCCAGCCTACCGTGCGGGCAGCGTGTGGATGTTCCAGCATCCGCGCAATCTGGCCATAAGAAGCCACCTTGCCCGGCGGGATCCTCCGCACCAGGGCATAAACGCACTCGAAAAAATGCCGGTCGACCATTTTGCAATCCCTCCACCAGACCCATCGAGAGCCATTCTATCACGATCTGCGCTACGGGCAAATCGAGGCTTTGTCATTGCCCCTGTTTTGGTGTAGAATATTGGCACCCTGACCCGGAAACGAGGTGCAATGTCTAATCCCATCTTACTCACCGACATTCCCTTTAGCCTCGACCGCGACGAGCTGGCCCAAAAAGCGCGCGTGCAGGCCGGCAGTTCTTTTGACCAGGAATTGGCGCAGTTGGCCGCCCACGCCGAAACCATCGCCCGGCCCAAGGCCATGTTCAAGCTGGCCTTTGTCGATTGCGCCGGCGACGACCGGGTGCAGATCGACGGGCTGACCTTTACCAGCCGCGTGCTCAGGGTCAACCTCGACCAGGTACACCGCGTCTTTGCCTACATTGCCACCGGGGGGATGGAACTGGAAACCTGGGAACGCTCGCTCGACGACATCTTGCACCAATACTGGGTCGAAAAAATCCAGGAACTGGCCCTGCAAGCGGCGCACCGGGCCATGCTCGAGCACATTCAAGCCCGCTTTGCGCCCGGACACCTGTCGACGATGAACCCCGGCTCGCTGTCCGACTGGCCGCTGCAAGAACAGCGTCCGCTGTTTGCGCTGCTCGGCGATCCGGCAGCGGCAATCGGCGTGCAGCTCTCGGACAGTTTTCTGATGACCCCGGCCAAAAGCATCTCCGGGATCAAATTCCCCACCGAGACGCGCTACGAGAACTGCCAGCTCTGCCCGCGCCCGGAATGCCCCGGCCGCCGCGCGCCGTATGACCAGACCTTGTACGCGCGCCAATATGCACCTCGCGCCTGAACTCATCTTTTATGGAGGAAATCCATGCTCAAGATCGTGCCTTTTGTCGAAAAACACGTCGCCCCCTTTACGCAGTGGTTCAACGCCCTGCCCGAAAACAATGTCTGGAACGAGGCCTATGTGCGCAGCAAGACGGTTGCCGACGAGACCTACTCTCCAGAACTGATGATCGCCGCCGAAGAGGATGGCGAGCCGGTCGGCTTTGTGCTCGGCAGCAAGGACAACGAGGCCGGCTGGATCAAGGCCTTCCTGGTTCGCGCAGACCGGCAGCGACAGGGCATCGGCACGGCAATGTTTGACGCCATCGAGGATGAATTTGTCAGACAGGGCGTGCAAGGGATCAACGCCGGCTGGGCGCCGCCGCGCTATTTTATCCCCGGCGTCAACGTCAAATACACCTCGGCCATCGTCTTTCTCGACCGACGCGGCTATGAAACCAACCGCAACGCGCGGGTCAATATGGACGTAGCCCTGGCCGGGCGCGATTTCGACACAGCAGAACGGGAGGCTTTTTTGCGCACACGAGGTCTCATCGTCCGGCGCGCCGTCCCGGCCGACAAACCCGGCCTCGCGCGGCTGTGCCAAGAATACGACAACCCCGGTTGGGCCATCGAAACAGGGATTGCGCTGGAAAATCCGCAGCCAACCGTCTTTGTCGCCGAACAAGAGGGCCGTATCAGCGCCTTTGCCGCGCACAGTGTGGTCGGCCCGACGCACTTTGGCCCCATGCTCACCTCCCCCGAACTGCGCGGGCTGGGCATCGGCTCGGTACTGCTCAAACGCTGCCTGGTCGACTGGCAGCGGGCGGGCCACACCCGCGGCGAGATCATCTGGACCGGGCCGATTTCGTTCTACGCCCGCGCCGTCGCTGCGACGATGGGCAGCGCGTTCTGGGTGTTCTACAAATCGCTGATTCAATGAGTTTCTCAATGCGCCGCCTTGCATGGATCGCCGGTGCCGGCTTGCTGCTGGCGGGCCTGTCAGCGTGCCGGGTTCCATCGCCAACAGCAACATCTGAGCCGACGGCAACGCTTGCCCCTGCATCAACGCCCGTGCCCACATCGACGGCGGCAACGGCACCAACAATCACGCCAACCACCGAGCAACGCAGCCAGCCACCCAACCACCCAACTGCCCACCCCCCCATTCCCTCGCGGACCCCCCCCGTGGGGTTTTGGGGGCGCTACTGGCCCAACGCAGGCGGGTTCCGCGCCGCAGGGGCCGGCC
>CAYRXM010000169.1:0-9618 GCA_964428175.1 uncultured Anaerolineae bacterium | reverse complement strand
GCCGCTCGAATCCACGGCGCGGAAACCCACGGCCAGGTCGGCAATAGTGAGTTCCGCCCCTTCCAGTTTGGCGGAAGCGGTTGTCGCCGGGCTGCCCACATCGTAATAGATGGTATCGGCGTTGACCGGGGTGAGACGCAAGTAAACCTCGCCGGTTTCGTCGTCGCGGGCCTGCTCCTTGACGATGACGTTGGTTTTCGGCGGTGGAAAGGGGCCTTTGTCCACATAGCCGCCCTCTTCGCGCCAGATGTCTTTGCGCAGCGCGTCGGCCTTGAGGTTTTCCAGCGCATCGGGATGGTGCCACTGCCATTGCGGGTTTGTTGCCGCCCGCAACTTGATCTCGCGCCAGGGGAGCGATTGGGTGGTGAACAAGCGACGTTCGCACTTGCGCCGGAAAATGTCGCTGTCTACGTCCGTCTCGAATTTCTGCTTTTCTTGCATGGCCTGACGGATTTGCTGCTCGCCCTTGTAGTTGTTGCCCGTGAACTGCATGCTGAGGTCCGCCCGGCCCAGCTTGTCGCTGCTGTCTTGAATGTCACGGAATGGATACCAGAGGATGGTAAAGGTTTCGCGCACCGCCGACAGAAATTGCAATTGGATTTCGTCGGACAGTTTTTCGGCCTCTTTGTTTTGAGGGTCGTCTGCCGGCACTTTGTCTGCCACCAGGTCGCCCAGAATTTGCTGGATGGCACGCAGGCGTTTCCCGGCCACGATGAGACTGTCGTAGGTATTGCGCGCGCCACTCAGAAACGCGATCCGGTTTTGATAGGTGGCCTGTTCCCAGAACGTTTGTAGTTCCGGGTGCAGCCCGGTTCCCGTAAAGGGTTCGGCGATCACCAGTGAGACGCGATCCTGCTCCAACTCGATTTCGTCCACGGCAGGCAGCGCCAGCACGCGCTGGTAACACCAACCCTGCTCCGGCTCAAAGAGATCGCGCAATCGCTTGCGCAATTCCTGAACGGCCTGCTCTTTCTGGTAGGCTCTGACCAGCGATTCGAGCTTGGCGTTGAGGTTTTGAACGTTTCTGAAATAGAGCTTGCCATCGCGGGTGCTGTGCAGATACCAGGCCGCGGTCGAGAGCTTGGCCAACACTTCGGTCTGAAGGCGCGAGAGGTCGCGCCCCGGCTCGGCCAGATAGGCGATCAACTCGGGGATCGAAAGCCCAACGACGGCGTTGGGTACGTTCGCCAGTGAGGACATGAACAGCAAGCGGCAGGCATCCCGTGTGTCGGTGCTGCCGAGGCGTTTGTCCATGATCTCGGCCACGGCTTCCCCTTCCGAAGCAATATCGTGGGCGATGGCATTCTCCAAGGTGTTGTTTATCTGCGCGATTTCCATCCGCGTTTCGTGATCGTTGAAATCCAGGTCGTGGGCGGCGATCAACGCGCGCTTGTCAGCCATCCCCGTATCCCACAAACGGGATACAGCAATGCGCATCAGGCGAATTAGGCCGCGCGTTTGCTGAAAACCCGAGTTCTCACGAAAGCGGGCATAGAGATCGCGGATCGCCGGGTGGAAGGGGTATGAGACCTGGATGCGGGCCGCAAACTGCTCCGGCGATTCGTTGGTGATGTCCATCTGCTTGGCTTCGCGGATGGCCTCGGCATACCCCTGAGCCACGGCCTCGATTTCGTGGTCGGGGGGCAGTCCTCCATCTTCTTTGTCCAAAAAGATGCGCTTGCGCAAGATGTGGTACAGCTCGTCCGAGTTCATACGCACCGGCTCTAGCGTCATCGCCGTGCGGTGGGTTTCCTGCTCCAGGTCGGAAAGGATCGCCGTGATCTGCTCACTGCCCGTTTCATAAGTGCCGACAAGGTCGGTAATGACCAAACACACGCGACTGCACGCCTCCTTGCCGATGGCGACGAGCAGGTTGGAGAGCGCGGTCGCGGTGACTTGGGCCAGGTCAGAGTTGCCGATGGCTGTCGCACGGGCGTCGCGGAAATAGGCCGGTAGTTCGTCCAACAGAATCAGCACTGCCTCCCCGTTGAGCAGTGTTTCCCAAGCTTTTTGGCCCGGCGCCCGTAGCGGGGAATAGAGGTCTTTGAACTGGTCTTTTTTGCCCAACTGCTCGGCAATTGCGCCCCAAATGCCAAAGGGCGCGTCCGTCTCCCGCCCAGAAAAGGCGACCACCTTGATCGGGCCAAGGTCAGGGTTGGGTGTGTAGAAACTCCCCATCACCCGCTGGCGATATTCGGGATGGCGAGCCAGCAAGGCCAGGGTCAGCAAGTTGTGCGTCTTGCCGCCACCCATCGCCTGTTTGAGTTTGAATATACCCTGACTTGATTGGCCTGCAAGTCGTTGAAATCCCTGTTCGAGCAGGGTCTTCATTCCCTCGGTGACCCAGTTCTCACGGAAGAATTCCTCCAGGTCGATGTTACCCTCGATCAAATCGGTGAGATCGAGAACCGTGTCACGACGTTGCTTGTTAAAGACGGTTTCACGAGGAACGCAGAGCTGTTTAAGGGATTTCATTTCCGCACTTCTCCTGACTTGGTTTCGACACAGAAAACCCGCCGAGCCGGAACTTGCGGCGGGTGGGCTGGCATGCTAGAATACCAGTACCTGGGCGTCGCATCGCCCCGGTCATGCCTCGGGCCGGCCACGGCTGCGAGGCTTTCATTTTGTTCTTACCATAAACATTATACCATTTCCCTCTGTTTCCGACAAAAGGCGCGTTCGTTCACATCACCCATACCCGGCAATATAACAAGGGAAAATGTTCGTATCAATTGCTGGCAATGACTGTCAAGTCCACAGCATATGTTTCCTGTAGATATAGTTCTGTGGCGCCAAGCAAATCAAGCTGATCAGTCGTAACTCTGCCCTTGGATAAACCGGGCTGCACAATCCAGATGCTAAAGTCGGGCTCAAGATATCTTGCCCGACGTGCGATTTCACTCAGCTTCGCTAGATTACCTTTTTCAAAGCGAGAGACGCCGTATTTTTTCCGGCGTTGAACTTCTCGCACTTGCAAATGCTCAAACATATGCTGTATGCAGCTTTTCCAATAGACACTCCGCTGTGCTTGTCCGCAAACCTCGTACAAATCGCGGACCCGAGCACCTGCAAGATCTGCTTGCGAATACTTGCAGTGGAATAGGTGCACCAAGAGACGATCGCCAGCCACCTTGATTGCCACAATATCAGCTATTTCATTTGTGTTGTCATCATCGAACACAATGTCATAATCTGGATCGTGCGCTGGATCAAGCAGTTCATCTATCACTCTGCCTTGAATGGAATCCGATCTTGCCAGAAGTGCAGGGGGAGATTTTCGGGCTGCCATTTTCGATTCTTTTCGCAGATCAATACCATTCCAGATCCACGTCTCAATCAGGTCATAATCGAACGGTTCACGGTCCTCATCCTTTGGTTGATACCACTCGTTGTACACCAGAAATCCGTTGCTCTCGAACCGTATGGTCGGTGGCTCCTGCTGGAACCAGGTGGACAAAGCCTCATATCTGCCGGATGCAACAATATAGGCTTCTTCAGTGCCGATTGGCCGATACTCTACACTGCGCGGATGGAATACAACTTCGTACCCGATGCTCTCCTCTTCGGTGAATACCAGGAATCGTATTGGTCCTTTGGTGCTGAAACTGGTAATCTCTAGCCCTACTTCATAAAAGTAAGCCCGGGTCCCGTTTATTTCTACCTGAACCGTTTCTTCGTTTCTCACAAGGAAGTACTCTGACCACTCGATTGTGAGAGGGACAGAATCCGGACGCTGAGTCAAAAGGTCTGGAACGATGACATGGTCTAGAATCTTTTCGGCAGAGATCGAGTCGTCAGTTAGTTTGGTGCCGACTCGGTGACACCATTCGACCCAGTCTGAGATACCCTCGGCAACTTTGTGAGCCCATACACGTCCTTTGTGCGAACCGCCTATGCTTACTCGCTGTCCTTCTTCGTATCCGTATCCAAAGAGGTTCGACTTTCGCCTGTTTTGTAATGAAGCGCGGCTCAATCCTGCTTTGACATCAGAGCCAACGTGCATAGTGAACTGTGCAGCTCGGCTGAGTAAGTGGAGCAATCCTAGATTCATAAGGATGAGACGATTGATTCCGTAGAGAATGCGATACACTGGTTCTCCGCGTATTAGCTCGACATCATTGCCAGCGATTGCCTGTGCCAATTCAGTGTGTAGACTCCTGTTATTTGTGCTATTGATGTAAAGAAGATTCTGTTCTGTACTCCAGTGGAATAGATAGAGATCGTAGACCACATTCTGTAGTCCCCTGGCCTGTCCCCATATAACTGGTGATTCTTCTTTCGTCACGAAGAGTAGCACCTTCTTCTCATTATTGACAGTAGGGCCTGCAAAGAACCGGTCCTCTTTCACGATATCTCTGACTTTGCCCGGGTTCCAGTCAGCACACGATGTACGGTACACGACTGTGCTCATCTTGGGATAGATGTTCTGAAGTGGAAGTTCAGCCGGAGGGTCGGTGAAGCCATCCAAAAACTCAGACCGGCGAATTTGGCGACCAGTGGCGCCCTCACTTAGGTGGCGAAGAAGTTTGTTCCAATCGGAATCTTTTGCATACAGATCCTCAAGGGCTTCCTCTACCTTGGCATCAGCGCCATTTGCTATGACGGTAGCTTCTCCGATGCCATCTGACGCTGTTCGGGTAAACCGTCCCGTAAACTGGATTGTGACAGCTAGGCTTTTGTGCACATCATGAATTGCGGCAATCTTGAGCTGTGGAAGATCAAAACCCTCGCCAAGCATATTCACACACACAACAATGCGCGAATGTCGGCTGTGCAAGTCGTCTAGTGCCATTTTCTTTTCTTTTACCGTCTGCCTGCTGTGAATGAGAAGAGGGTTGTATCTCGACCCCCTTTTCATGTAGATTTGATGTATGGCAATGGCACGTTCAATGCTACCAGTTCGTGCCATCACAATATGATCATGCTTTCCTGCTAAATCCTGCTCAAGCTGTGCAATGGCGGCCTGAGCAATGGTTTCGTCGGCTTTGTCTGGATCATACTCCCAAACTGAGAGAAAGTTTATCGGTTTAAAGTACCCCTCTTCCTGGGCCTTCCGGAGGGGATAGTTAAAGATCACTTTTCCGCCGATATGCCGTCCATCCTGCCGAAACGGGGTAGCAGTGAACTGTAATACAAGTTTGCCAAATGCAAGAAAGCCTTGGCGGAAAAAGTCCCATGTGGCGGCTGGGGCGTGATGCGCCTCATCTATGAACAAATGGCTACATTGCCTGGCAATTTCGCTCTGAACGTCATCAGAACATCCGCTGATTACGCTCATAGTGGAGACTACGACATTACAGGAGCGAAAATAGGCCCTAACCTGTTCCCGTGTATCGAACTGGTGGTCAAGTTTGCCTACAACTGGAAACAGGGCATCATCTCCAACTGTACCAAGCTGTTTAAGCAGACCGAGCGAAACAAACTTATCGGTCGTCTGCTCGCGCAAAGCAGATGTGGGAACGATGACAAGGAGACGTTCCGGACGAATTCGACAAAAAATCGCAAGCATAGCTTCGGTCTTTCCCGTGCCAGTCGGCATCACTATCGTGCCGACATCTTCAGTCATTTTCCAGTGAGCAAGAGCAGCATAGAGAGCACCGATCTGAGGAGGACGAAGACCAGGCTCTACTCTATCTTCAACATGTTGCTCTTCGACAAAGAAAAACCGATCCTTCCAGGATGTAAGCACTTCTTTGCATCGGTCTTCTAATCGTTCAGGAGCTAGACTGGAAGGATCGATTGGAGAAGGACGTAACCAACCCGCATCTGCCAAATGCTCTCTAGTGGTAGGAATTCCCTGAGGGCTAAGAAGGATTCGACCGAAGGACTTGGTTGATGTCTTTCTCGTGGCAACGAGAATCGGATCTTCACTGTGGGGATTGAGAACAAAGCCTTGTATACCCCGTTTATCGTATGGGATTATATCGAATTCGTTGTTGAGATACGGGATCTGCAGCTGGGATATTGGATTTCGATCAATCTTGCCCAAAAGAGCGAATTGGTGAGGCAAATGAACGCGTACAGCCATTGGCAATCCTTTGGTCATCATCAAGCTGCTAGAGTCAGCACAAAAAGCAGTAGCGACTCCTGAATCGACTTTTCACTGTCCTGATGCATTTGTGCCTGAAATCGATGATGTACGCCATTCGGTGCGGCACGTGGAAGCTGTTGGTTGGTAGATCAAAGGTTATACCGTTGTAGGACACGAATCCCATCATATTGGGATCACGGCGGAGACCTGACATCACTCTTATCAGACGTCGGGCTGGACTACGACCATGAGATATTCACTTTGATCTTACCATAGATATTCTATCATTTCCCCTTATTTCCGGCAAAAGGAATGTGAACAATCGGTGCACAGCACATCCAGCTTGTGCAGTCACTGTGCTCATTTTCCGTGATCGTTCGATTTTTGGTAGAGATTTCGCGCCCTGCCCCAAGGGCGCCCATTTGGGGGCTGTTCGGCGACATCTGCTCCACTTGGGAGATGCCTGAAGTGACAGGCAGGCAGTTCTCCCCCACCAAGTTGGGTCTTACCAAAGATCGAACAGTCACCATTTTCCTGAACCCTTGCCAGACATCGGCTGGTGCATTTGGCTCACCTCACCAGCGATCCTCTACCAGATGCACCGCTCCCGCATAGTTCAGTAAACACAACACGGGCCTGGGACGTTCGCCCAGCCGGCGCTCTGCCGCGGCCAGGTAACGCGCCACCTGCGGCACATAATCTTGGTCTGCCAGCTTGTTTTCCAATGCTTTTGCATCCTTCACATAGTCGGTCTTGAATTCGACCAATGCCCAACCTGACTCGTCTTGAAACAGCGCGTCGATCACGCCATGTTCCAACTGTCCCTGATCGTCGATCTGGCTGTATGACACTTCGTGAAACCGCTGCGTGGCCGCGGCCATTCGTGTATGTAGGTCTGTTGACTCGAAGCGGGTCAGTATCCGTTCGGCGCGTTTTGCAGCGTCGCGTGCCTCACTCTGGTCGGTGACTCCGCAACTCTGTGCCTCGGCGGCCGCCCACGTGTACCAATCAAACGGTGCGCTGTCGGGAAACAACCACTGCTCCAACGCGCTGTGTACGATCTTGCCCACGACCCACGCCGGTGCCGCAGCTTTTGTTGTCTCTGGTACCACGCGCCAAACGCGCCTGGGAGGATCCAATGTTTCCTCACGTGCTTGCTCATCCACCACAACCAGGTCTGGCAGCAGTTTCTCCAGTAACGGCAATGTCTCAGGCAGGGCCAATGCTGGAGGAGTGCTGGCAACGGCGGTCGGCAGAAGAACATCCATTTCATCGGGGTAAATGGTGCAAACCACTGGCTGGCCGGCAGCATCTAGCATCATTTGTTGCGGTTCCTGGGCATCTTTGTTGTCCTTCAGGCAGTCTTTGAGTGGTAACGCTTCATTCAACCTCTTTAGCCAGCCATCGAGGCCGCGCCCTTCTACGCCGCTGATCAGGAGCACATCCTTGGCTCTAGTTGCCGCGACGTAGAGCAACCGGTCAAATTCGGCATCGTCTCGATCCTGCGCGGCACGCTGTGCCAACCGGTAGATTGCCGATCTGACCTTCTGTACCTCAGGTTGGCCTGCTGCGTTGTGGGCAATGCGCTCGTTTTCCTGAGACGGAAGCACGCCCAATGCAGGGTCGATCAACACATTCTTGACACGCGGGGCCTGGCGTCCGGCATCGCCGATGACGACGATCGGGAACTCGAGCCCTTTGGCCGCATGTACGCTCATAATCTGCACTGCGCCTGTGGCGACAGTGTGAGCCTCTCCTTCACGAGTGCCTGCATCGCGCAGTTGTTGTATGTATTCGAGGAATGTGCCCACGCTTACAATCTCGCTGGCCAGAGCATCGGACAGCAGCTTGGCCAGGTTACGCGCTCCGCGTGCCTGACCTGCGCGAAGCAACGCCGCCCGGTAGGCTGTAGCATCCAGAAAAGCCTTGAGCACATCGGCGACTGGCACCCGCTCCACCATGGCGTGCAGCTTTTGGACCAGATCCCGTATAGCCTGTCCCGTGATGGCCTCGTCTTCCAGAAATGCCAGATCGTCATCACAGAGCACTGCCCACAACGAGGGTGCTGTCCGCGTCCGGCGAGCTTGAACCAGCCGATATAAACCCATATCCGAGAGTCCGCAGCCGGGAGACCGCAGCAAACCGGCTAGTGCCAGGTCATCCGTCGGATCGGCCAGTGCTTGTAGGGCACTGAGCACGTCGCGCACCTCTGGGCGGTCGTAAAAACCGCGCCCAGACACGGTCAAGAAGGGCACACCCGCTGAGTCAAGCGCGTTTTCATAGGCGGAAAATGACCCGGAAGCACGACATAGGATGGCTATATCTCCATAGTTGAGGGCGCGCGTTTGCTGTGTTCTGTCATCTGATGCTGTCCCTTGAACTGTGATCTGCCTATGCTCTACAAGTTCGACCAACCTCACTACGACCGCGCGGGCGGCTTGTTCTAACGCACCCTCTCGTTTGGCCCCTTGAGTGATGTGTATCTCAATGAATGGCGGTTGCATTCCAGTGATTGGGGATACGCGATGGTGACGCAACGGCGCAAACGGCTCTACAAAGGGTCTCTTGAGATCCTCGTTCTTGCCCAAGATCGGTTCCAGCAAGGCATTCAATCCCTCGATCAGTGCCTGATGTGCCCGATAAGAGGTGTCAAGGTCAAATATGCGACCATTCTTCTCGATCTCTTGGCGCTTTTGGCGAAAGACGGTCACGTCGGCGCCACGAAAGCGATAAATCGATTGCTTGCCATCGCCGACGATAAAGAGCTTGCCCGGACGGCAAACTACATCGCAATTGCCATTCAGCAGATCAAATAAACGGCGCTGTCGCTCGTTGGTATCCTGAAACTCGTCTACCAACAAGGCCTGTACTTGCTCTTGCCAGTAGGCGCACACTGCAGGCTGTGTTTGCAGGAGCTGCAACGCTCCAGCTTCCAGATCGTCAAAGTCCAAGGCTGGACGTTCTTTTTTCAGTTCTGCGTAGCGTTGAGAGGCGCGGTCAAAAAGGGTTCGCAGCGCAGGGTAATGCGCGATCAGCGTCTGGTCAACCTCGGTGAGTTCGAGGGTCAACCATTCGGCGGCTGCTCGCCACAGATCTCTCAGTGTGCCCAGTGCCGTTTTGACCTCTTGAAGTTCTTCCTTTCCGCCCGGCCATGCCTTTTGACTGCCTACATTGAGCCTGATCTGGTCAAGTGCCGGCAATGCGTCTGCCGATGGCGTGCCCATCATACCAACTGCATCCAGTACTTGCTGCCACTGAACAACCAACCTGTCTTGTCGGTCAAGTGGGCTGATCTCGCGGATCAAGTCCAGCGCAGTCACAAAGCTCGAGTCTGCAAGCAAGGACTCTAGCGCGTCTTCTCTGCTCCTGGAAACCGCAGTGTCCCAGTATGTACGCAAGGCTTCCTCGTCTTGGGGCAGAGCGGATAGCGCTTCCCGTGCGTCGAGCGGTTGGCTAAGCATGGTCTTGAGCAATTGTCGCAAGTCTTTTTCGCCCAGCCAGGTGAAAAGCGGCACCGTCTGGGCGTCATCGGCAGCTCCAGCCAGCGTCTCTTCCACAACCTGGGCCTTTAGCAAAGCTGCCTGTCC
>CAYRXM010000168.1:0-9645 GCA_964428175.1 uncultured Anaerolineae bacterium | reverse complement strand
GATAATGAGCGGTGACTGGAGTTCAGACGTGTGCTCTTCCGATCTTGATTGCCATTATCCTGGTTTCCACGCCGCCGGGCATCGATCCGGCCGGGATGCCGGCCTGGTTGTTTATCCTGGCGCTGCTGGCCGGTTTTGGGCCCAGCTTGGCCGGCCTCATCACGGTGCGGATGAGTGAAGGCAAGGAGGGGCTGCGGGCGCTGCTGAGCCGGCTGAAAGTGTGGCGGGTTGGCGCTGTTTGGTACGTCGCTGCGCTGCTCATCGCGCCGCTTGTCTCCGTGTTGACGCTTGCCTTGATGGCCGCGCTGGGCAAGCCGGCGTCGCTGGGCGACGTTGGCAGCCGCATTGCGATAGGACTCATTTGGCCGATTTTTTCCAGTTTGGGAGAGGAATTGGGCTGGCGCGGATTTTTCTTGCCCAAGCTGATGAAACGGTACAATGCCCTGGTTTCGGGCCTCATCGTCGGGGTGATCTGGGGGATGTGGCACCTGCCGATGGATCTGGTCGGCATGCGCCAGTACGGGCTGCTGTTTATTCCCATTTTTATCGTCGTCGGGCCAATTCTGATGACCGCGCAGTCTGTCCTGATGACCTGGGTCTATAACAATACCCGGGGCAGCCTGTTGCTGATGGTGCTGTTCCACGCCGGCATCACCGGCAGTGCCATCATCCTGTCCGCGCAGTCACTCTCGCCCCTGGATAGTTTGTGGCACTCGGTGGTTTCTGCCGCGCTTTACTGGCTGGCTGTCGCCGTCGTCATCGCTACGACGGGGGCAAAGCGGCTGGCGCGAGAGCCTGAGCGGGTTTGAGCGAGGTGGGTTCGGCAAAGCTGTGGTGCGGCTGAATGTTGTCGTTGGAGGTGAGAAATGAAAAGGATGCTTGCCATGTTACTGCTTTTGTTTGCCAGTGCGTGTGTCGTCGGTGCGGATCCACCGGACGATGGCATTTATCTGCGCGAACAGGGTGAGCCGGCGCCCTGGATTATGAGCCAGGACGGCCAAAAGCTGTTTTTCGGCGCCAGACAGGATGTCGAGATTCGAGAGAGTGAACTCGTTTCTCAGGACAACGCGAATTCGGGATTTTACCTGTCGCTGACCGTTCCGTACAACGCGGCGATCGACTCTTCCACCTATATTCTGATCGTCGATGGCACGGCCTACCGGCAGAGCGGATCGGGAGCATCGCAGGAGGAAGAATCTTCGATCAGTTTCTACATCGCGGGTGAGGACAAGGCCAGGCAGGTGGCGGCGTATTTCGGCACGTCCTTGCTTTATCGCCGGCATCCGCGCCACACCTTGCTCGTTTCCTTTATCCCCGCACAGCACGAGTTTCCCGTCGGAACTGAGGTGACGGTGACGCTGCGCATCGCCAACATCGGCACAAATCAAATCGCGTTCATGCAGGGCGGGCGGAACCGGGCAGAGCGGGACAATCAATATGTGTTTGCGGCCCGCTACCGGGGCAAACAGGTCGACGACATTGGCAGCAGCGACCATTTTGGCGGGATGGCTGTCAGGCGCGTTCTAAAGCCGGGCGAAGTGTTTGAAGACGAGATCAGCCTGGGCAAGTGGTTCGCTTTTGCCGAGCCGGGGATGTATGAGGTGCATGGGGCGTACTATATGGCTTTTGTCGATCCCGACGCTGATGCGTGGCGAACGATCTGGGAAGACTATGCCTCGGCAGATTTCTTGGTGGTGATCAAATAGTGACTTTGCAGAACCCCAAACTCAAAAAAAGCGATTGGGTCTGGCTGCTGGCCTATCCGCTCTACCAGGTTGTGGGCACCATGCGTCACGAAGTTAGTCACGGGCTGGTGGCCTGGCTGGAAGGAGCCACCATCACCCGCTTTGTGTTTTGGCCAACCGTCGATCCGCAGCGTGGGTTTCGCTGGGGCTATATCCAGTTCAGCGGCCCGACCAGCGTGCTCACATTGGCCGCGCCCTACCTCGCCGACCTGCTGACCTTCGGGCTTGTCTTCTGGCTGTGCATGCGCGTCCGTTTTGGGCGCCGCTGGCTAACACCGCCTACAATTATCTTGGCAGTGTGCGGGGAACCAACGACATCGGCCGTCTGCTGCAGATGCTGCCGTCGCCGGCAGTACATGCTGGCCTGGTGCTGGCGCTCGCGCTCTATGGCATCGGCTTGTGGGTTGTATTCAAACGCACTTTGCCTTTGTTTGTCGTAAAATGAGCGACAAGAAGATGTGGTCGAGCACCAACTGCCAAAAGCCGAAAAGAATTATCCGCAACAGCAAGGAACAGTACCTAATCACACATACCTGGTTGACACCTATGCTTTTTTGTGAACCATCGCTAAATTTTGGTTTATAAATAGTCCACCTGGCTAATCTCGAAATTCTCCAGATAGACAATGTGTCTGGAGAATTTTCTCTTATACTGGAAAGGACACTTGTATGGTTTGATCGCCTATAGCTCGCCCCGGATTCAACTTGCCCTACATGTCCTTTGTGAAAGGAGACTTTTATGCAAGCAAGGTTGGATACAATTTTCATGAACGCCAAGCTCTGCACAAGCCGGCCCAAGCAGCCTCGCCGGATACACCCACCGCAAGCAATTTGTGCAAAATTCCTGATCGTGCTACTTGTCGTCAGCCTGTCAGCCTGTAAAACGCCGCAAGTGACTGTGACCCCATCCCCCGCAGGCCACACGCCAACGCCGTCTGCCGTACCTCAAGCCACACCGACGGCCGAGCTACTACCCGGAACGTATCTGGGCGAGGCGCCGCCAGGCGCAGAGCCGCTCCTGTTTCGTCCAGGCTCGGTATCTGGAGATGCCATTGAACTCTCTCTGGTGATCCATCCCAACTTGCAAGAAATCTACTTTGTCCGCCTCGAATCTGGCAGGGCGACCATTTTGTTTAGCCAACAGACCGACGAGGGCTGGACGACACCCCGGCCGTCGTCATTCTCCGGCGAGTATGACGACGTGAACCCGTTCATCCGCGCTGACGGGCAACGGCTGTATTTTTCTTCCAAACGCCCGGCTGATGGGAGTGTCACGCCAAGGGAACATTTTCACATCTGGTTTGTCGAAAGAGCCAGCGATAGCTGGAATGCACCGGTAGAACTCGAACTACCGCTCGAGTCGGCAGGCGGGGAATCGAGTCCAACACTGACCCGCGAGGGGACCTTGTATTATGTGGCCGACTATCCCGCACTGGGTGGAGTGGGGCTTTATCGCGCCATGCTTGCAGACGGTACGTACCAGATGCCCGAAAAAGTCGATCTGCTCGCTAATACCGACCAGATCGTAGAAGTCGAACCTTGTATATCGCCCGATGAGCGCTTTGTGCTGTTTTACTCGGCCGGCCGGCCCGATAACCTGACGCCGAACGGCAAGCTTGGCGATATATACATTTCGTTTCGCGACGACCAGGGCCACTGGAGTGCGCCGCAGAATGTAGGCCAGCCGGTCAACTCGACCGCCGAGGAAAGCACGCCCACGCTGTCGCCGGATGGCAAATATCTGTTTTGGGCCAGCAATCGCGGCTCCGGGAAGCGTTTTCCGGACATTTATTGGATCGAGGCTGCATTTTTACAGACCCTCAATTCGAATGCAAGCCCTGTCCGGCCTGTCCTGTCGTTTGACGATCTGATGCACGGGTTCGACTTTACCGGGCCGGTGGAAGAAACAGCACTGACGCCCCCAACGGGTGCCGCTCTGCCGATGCACCGCTTTGAAGGCCGCCTGGAACTGCTCGGCGAGCAAAAGGGCGGCTACATCAAGATGCTGCGCGGCACGCTCCAGCCGGCGCACACCTATCTGCCCGAGTTTGATTTCGAGTTCGTGCAGAGCGACGGTTATCTGATCCCCGTTCAGCGCGGTCAGATCATCGCCGATCACCCGCTGTGGAACCTTATCCTGGAGCCGGGGCGCGTCTGGCAGGAGGCCGGCGACGGCGGCCTGTCGCGGGCGTCGCTGCCTTTTGCGCTGATCACTCAGGGGGGCGGCGCGGCATTCAACGGCACGTTGACCTTTTTGTTCGATGCGCAAACCATCTCCAGGGTTTGGTACCAGGTCACGCAGGAAACCACCACCTATACCCGCGCCAATATGTGGGGGCTGCTTGAGGCGACCTATCACCCCGGCCCGGTGGATGGTGCGGAACAAATCCGGGGCGATTTTGCCGCCGAACTGGCCGCCCGCATACCAATCAAGCCCATCCAGGCCTTGGCCGAGGATTATCCCGGCGTGGATGTCTCGGCCTTTGGGCGCGGCGTCACCCCCGAACACATGACCTGGTATGGCCTGGTGGTGAACGGCGTCAATTACGTCGGCGGCTGCCAGACCCGCTTTGGCACCTATCCCTACTGCGAGTCGATGCGCGCCGCCTCGTACTCGACCGCCAAATCGGCCTTTGTCGGCGTGGCCCTGATGCGCCTGGCACAGAAATACGGCCCAGAGGTGGTGGACTTGATGATCAAGGATTACGTTCCCGAATACGCCGCCAGTCCTGGCGATTGGGAACAGGTCACATTTAATCACACCATCGATATGTCCACCGGCAACTATGTCTCGGCCGGCTTTATGGTCGACGATACCGGCGAAAAAATGAACCGATTCTTTGGCGCGCAGCCCTACAGCAAGCGGATCGCCGCCGCATTCACTGCGCCGCACGCCGCCGCACCGGGCACGCGCTGGGTCTATCGCACCAGCGACACCTTTATCCTTACTCGCGCCATGCACAATTATCTGCAAACCCGCGAGGGGCCGCACGCCGACATCTACCAGTTTGTGGTTGACGAGGTTTACCGCCCGCTGGAACTTGGTCCCGGTGTGTACACTACCATGCGCACCGCCGACAATGACTGGCAGGGTCAGGCCGAAGGCGGCTATGGCACCTGGTGGATTCCCGATGACATTGCCAAGCTGGCCCTGCTGTTGAATAACAACGAGGGCAAAATCAACGGCGAGCAAATCCTGCATCCCGGCCTGCTGGCGGCGACGATGCAGCGCGACCCCGCCGACCGTGGGGTCGAGATCGATAACCGGCAGATGTACAACAATGCCTTTTGGGCCACACACTACACCCAGGCCAACGGGTTCGGCTGCCCATTCTGGATCACCGAGATGCAGGGCATCAGCGGCAACGTGGTTGCAATGTTCCCCAACGGCGTCACCTATTACTATTTCAGCGACAACCAGGAATTCACCTGGAATGCAGCGTTGCGCGAGGCGGACAAGATCATCCCACTGTGTCCCTCGGCACAGACGGAAACGCCGGCTGTCAAAAGCCTGCACGAGTGGGCCGATCTGGGGACCGGAAAAGGGCCGGTTTACAGCCAGGACTGGTCGCCGGATGGCCGCTGGCTGGCTACGGCCGATTACAATCAAGTGCGGGTGTGGGATATGGCTGCGCGGCAGCAAGCCGGCGTGTTGACAGGGCACACCAGCTTTGTATGGGGACTGCGATGGTCGCCCGATGGGAGTGTGTTGGCCTCGGCCAGCAAGGATGGGACCGTGCGGCTGTGGGATGTCGCCGCCTATACGCAGACAGCGACTTTGAAAACCGGCTGGGCGCTCTGCGTGGATTGGTCGCCAGATGGAAAGCGGCTGGTCACGGGCAACCTGTCCGGGCGGGTTCAACTGTGGGATGTAGAGACCCACCAACTGCTTGATACCTGGCGAGGCAAAACGCCCTCGGCGGTGATCAGCATCGACTGGTCACCACTGGTAAATAATCAAATGCTCGCTGCCGGCGAACTGGACGGTGACATTGTCGTGTGGGACATAGAAAGCGCCCAGGCACACATCACTCTCACGGAATACACGACGGCCAGGTGTGATGTCAACGGGCTGGCCTGGTCGCCGGACGGCAGTACGCTGGCCTCGGCCCATCAGGATGGGACGGTGCGGCTGTGGGATGTCGAAACGGGGCAGATGATAAACGCCATTGCTGCCCACGCCGGCTGGGCCAGAGGCCTGGCCTGGTCGCCGGATGGCCGTCTGCTGGCCTCAACGGGCGAGGATGGCTGCCTCTGCATGTGGAATATGGAAACAGGCCGGTTGTACGCCGAACAGTGTCACAATTCCCTGCCCATGTGGAGCACAACCTGGTCGCCCGACGGGAACAAGGTCGCTTCCGGCAGTGGCGTGTACGAACAGCCGCACATCGGCGCGACAATCGTGTGGACGATACCATAATCTCCCAAGCGGGATGGAGTGTGGAATGTTCCTGTTCGCTATGCTGATTTTCAAACAAGGAGCAACTTGACATGCAAAAAAGCCATGCTAACACCATCACACTGGTCCTGGTGACGGTTCTAATCGCCGGTTGCAGCTCATCCACGACGACACCGGCCTGGTCCACGGCAGAACCATTGCCCACCACGACGTCAACAGTCGAACCGTCGCCAACTGCAATGCCAACATCCCAGCCATCGCCAACCGCAACAGCCGAACCGTCGCCAACAGCCACGCCGACGCCCGAACCGATGCCAACTGCGACTGTTCCCGCGCCCCTTGTGCTCTACGCGCCGCCTGGAAATCCCCCAATCCTGGATGGAAAGCTCGCTCCCGGCGAATGGGATGGCGCGCTGCGCCAGGAATTTACCGATGGCGGCGAACTGCTATTGATGCACAGCGATGGCTACCTCTATCTGGGGATACACGCGAATTTCGATATGCCTGGCGGCGCGGTGGCCTCGGTCTGTCTGGCGCGCGGCGACCAGGTTTTCATCCTCCATTCTTCCGCATCCCTCGGCACGGCTATTTTCCAGCGCGACGACTCGTCACCCGCAAATGGCACGCAATGGCAGGCGACCCAGACTTTTGAATGGGCACTGAATAAAGTGATTGGGTATAGCGCCCAAGAGGAACAGCAGCGGCAGCAGTTTCTTCAAGAGAACCACTGGCTGGCCAACCTCGGCACGATGAGCAGCAGCGAAGAATTCGAGTACCAGATTGCCCTGCCGGACGAACCCTTTTCCATTGCGGCGGCCTATCTCTTGCCACCCCGCGCTTCCAAACTCCAAGCAGCCTGGTGGCCGGCCAGCCTTGCCGACGACTGCCACAAGATCACCCTGCTGCAGGGCGATTCCGGTCAGCGGTCGAGCACTCCCTTGCGCCTCAAGTTTGCGCCCGAGACGTGGGCGACCGTCGCCATCTCGACGGACGCCGCACTCCCTTTCTTGGCGACAAATGATCGCTCAACAGCGAGGCCCGCGCCGAATCGGGGCCGACCATAAAGGTGTACGTGCCCGGTTCGAGCCGCCATTGCCGCTCGCCGACATCATAGTAGCGCAGTTCATCGATTTGCACCGGGATGGTCACCTCGACCGATTCGCCGGCCGGTATCCAGACTTTTTCAAAGCCTTTGAGCAGTTTGCGTTGGCGTTCGATCTTGGAATTTTCCATTCCCACATAAACCTGAACCACTTCCGCGCCGTCGCGATCCCCGGCATTGGTCACCTGGACGGTGATCCGGACGACGCCGTCCTGTTGTTCCAGGCGCAGGTCGCTGTATGCAAAGCGGGTATAGCTCAGCCCAAAGCCAAAGGGGTAGGCCGGCGCGTGACCGTTCTTGTCCAGCAAGGTATAGCCGTGGTAGAGATCGTAGGTGATCTCGCGGTCGGTGCTGCTGAAATAGGGCAGGTGGCTCACGTCGGTGGGGATGGTAAAGGGCAGCCGGCCGCTCGGGTTCACCTCGCCGAACAGGATCCGCGCCAGCGCGTGGCCGCCTTCCATCCCCGCGTACCAGGCATAGAGGATTGCCGGTACATCGTCCGCCCAATCGTCGATCATGATCATGCTGCCGCAGACCAGGCAGACCACGGTGTTCGGGTTGGCCCCGGCCACGGCATTGATCAACTGCGACTGCTCGGCTTTGAGCGACAGGCTCTGCCGGTCGCCGCCGACCGGGGAGCCGTCTGCCGCAGTGAACTGGTTGGCCTGGCGATGGCCCATCAAGCGAAGCAGCGTGGCCTTGAGCAGTTTGCCCATGTTCTTGTAGCCCGCGATCACCGGCTTGAAAAAGTCGGTCATCCCGCCCGGTGAGACAAACTCGCCCTCGTCGTTGAAATCGTTGCCGGCGACGACGATCACCGCGTCGACCCCGGCGGCCAGCCGTTTCGCTTCCTCGATCTGGCGCTCATCCAGGTGGATCACCTCGACGCCGTCGCCCAGGTACGCTTTCAGCCCCTCCAACGGGGTGATCACATAGGGCGGCTCGACGCGGCTCGATCCGTGATCGCCGGTGTTGGGTTGCGCAGCCAACCGGCCCAACACCAGCACCTTGCTGACCTGCCGGGTCAGGGGCAGCACATTGTCCTGGTTCTTGATCAGCACCATCGACTGTTCGGCGGCTTCGCGGGCCAGCCTGACGTGGTCGGGGTGGACGACCAGGTCTGTCGAACACTGCGTGTTCGCGGTGTACGGCATCGGGTCGGGTCGCTGTGCAAAAGCCAGCATCGTGCGGAGCACCCGCAAGGCGGCCTGGTCGATCAGCGCCGGATCGACACGGCCATCTTGGGCGGCGCGCAGCAGCTTTTTCTGATAGTGGATCGGCATCGGCATTTCGACGTCCAGCCCGGCGTGGATCGCCTTGACCGTGTCGCGCACGCCAAAGATGAAATCCGAGATGGTGAACCCCTCAAAGCCCCACTCGTCGCGCAGGATTTCGGTCAGCAGGCGGCGGCTCTCGCAGGCCTGGTCGCCCTCGTACAGGTTGTATGCGCCCATCACCGAGGCCGCGCCGGCCTCGATTCCCTTTTTAAAGTGTGGCAGGTACACCTCGTGCAGGGTGCGCTCGTCGGCGTGGACGTTGACGAAAAAGCGACTGTTTTCGATGTTGTTCATTGCGTAATGCTTGAGACAGGCGATGACATTGTGCGCCTGTACGCTCTCGACCAGCGCCTTGCCCATTTCGCCCAGGTGGTACGGGTCTTCGCCGTAGGTCTCTTGCGCGCGGCCCCAGGCCGGGTGGCGCAGCAGGTTGATGCACACTCCGCCGAAATAGTTGGCCCCTTGCGCCCGCGCCTCCTTGCCGATCACGTCGCCGACGCGGCGCTTGAGTGCGCGGTCAAAGCTGGCCCCACGGGCCATCGAGACCGGAAAGCAGGTCGAGTGGCCCATGACCACGCCGCGCGGGCCATCGGTGAATTTGATCGGCGGGATGCCCAGACGCTTGAGGCCGGTGGTGCAGATCGGCGTCGGGTTGTAGGCGTTTTGGTGCCGCATCTGGTTGGCGACCATATCCCAGTTGCCGTGGAGCAGCCAGACTTTTTCCTTCAAGGTCATCTGGTCCAGCAGCGCGGCAGCCTGTTTGTCGATCTCGGCGCGGGGTGGAGAATGGGGATGCATCTGATCAGTACGGTCTTGGTCAAACATGATTCGCTCCTTTTGTTGTACGAGATGGGCATTTTGCTCACTCTTGATTATTCCCGAACAAGATACTTGTCATCAGTACCCTGTACGCAGGCTGGTATGCTTTTCTGTATGCCTCCGAGTGATGCACGGCCGGAAGCCCTTGCGCCTCCATATCTTGAAAAAATCGCCTTAACTCGTTCACTGCCAATCCGAGAATTCCTTCCTCTGCCATTTGCTCTGCGTATCGCCAATATCGCCGAAACTGTTCTTCCGAGATCGGAAGAGCGTCGTGTAGGGAAAGAGTGTAGGATAGGGTGTA
>CAYRXM010000167.1:0-9655 GCA_964428175.1 uncultured Anaerolineae bacterium | reverse complement strand
GGCATTGCCTGGGATACCGCCTGGCAGAACGATCTGCTGCGTGTCGAGGTGCGCGCTCAAGCGAGCGATCAAGTCGCTCTGGGTGATCCGGATGCCGGCATGCGGGCCATTTTGGCCTACGATTTTTTGGCCTATCGGATAACCGAGACCGGCAGCGATCTGGATGTGCGGCAGTTTGTCAAACCGATTCAGGCGGCGGTGCTGGTGGACGGGATCGACCCGGCGTTGGTCGATGTGCTGGGGCGACATGGCAGTGGGTGGCAGCCGCTGCCGCGCGCGCAGGTCGAGCCGGAAGCAGTGGGGATCAAGCTGCGCAAAACGCAGCACCTGATTGCCGTTTCGATGAGCAGGCTCGACCCATTGTGTGTGGTGTGCCGTTCGCCGTCGACCGCCGGCAGCGAGGCGGCATAAAAAAAGAAGGGCCGCTCAGGCCCTTCTTTTTTTATGGCAGGTGATTTACAGGTCGAGTTCACCTTCGACGCCGCCCATGCTGGCGTCCTTGCTGCGCGTGATCAACTCGAGGGTCAGCCGATCGAAAAAGCTGTTGACGGGCGGCGCTGCTCCATAAACCGCTTCCGTCGCCATCACGTCGATGCGCAAGGTCAGCGTTTCGATGGTGATCGGCTTGTTGGGCACGATCAGCGCCGCTTCGCCTTTGGTGGCCAGCCGGGCGCGCATTTCCGGGTCATTGAAGGCGTGTTCGCTCATCAGCACTTTGGTGACGGTGCGAATGTCATTCTTGTCGAACAGCCAGACCTCGAATGCAGTCACTTTGTCCGGGTCGCCGGTGCCGATTGTTTCCGAGATGCCCACACCGCACTCGCCCAAAAAGTCGCCGCTCGGCGACTCGATGCTGAACGACTCGTCATAGACATCGTTGCCCAGTGAATAGCTGGTGACAAAGTGGGCCAGCGGCGGCGTCTGCGGGGCTTGCTGCTCGGTGTGCATCGTGGTGGCCCAGTCGGTAAAATCTTCTTGCTGGGTTACAGCCTGCTTTTTGGGCTTGCGCAGGCGCAAGACCAAAAAGACGACGATGACCAGGAAGGCCAGGACGAGCAAAAGTCCCAGGCCGACGGTGCGCAGCAGCCCACCGAGATCAAACCCGTCGGAAGGCTCCGGCTCGGACGAGGCCGGTGTCGTCGGGGTCGGCATTGCCGTCGTCGCGCCGGTTATTTTCTCTTCCAGCGATTGGATCTTCATCCCCAGTTCGGGGCTGGCTTCACTATAGGCGCGCTCGAGGGCGGCTTTGCGCCGGGTTTCATTTTCCCATTCCCCAAGCTGCCTTTTGGCCAGCTCCAGGTTGCCATGCCGGTCGTAGGATTCCGTCACCAGCGTCCAATAATATGCGCCATAATCCTCCCGCAGCGCATATGGCTCGACATCGACCCACTTGACCGGGGCGATGCCATAGCCGAACAACAGGCCGATGCCCAGCCCCAACACCACACCGACGGCCAATCCGATCAGTAATCGCGTCATTCCACTGTTTTGTTGATTCATGCTCCCCACCTCATTTCCAGGTCGTGTTCAACAAGGTCAGGTTTTCATCCGTCTAGCTTGACATATTATTTTCAATTTTACCATAATCTACTGGATTAGGCAAGAACCAATTTCACATAAAATGAGGCGCTAATCATCTTCCAGGCGCAGCACAGACATAAATGCCTCTTGCGGGATCGACACGCGGCCGATCATCTTGAGGCGTTTTTTGCCCGCTTTTTGCTTTTCCAGCAGCTTGCGCTTGCGGGTTACGTCGCCGCCGTAGCACTTGGCGGTGACGTCTTTGCGCAGCGCCTTGACGTTGGCGCGCGAGATGACCTTTTTGCCCACCGCAGCCTGGATGGGCACCTGGAACTGCTGCCGGGGGATGGCCTCTTTGAGTTTGGTGACAAGCCGCTGCCCTTTGCGATAGGCCTGATCGCGGTGGACGATGATCGACAGCGCGTCGACCGCCTGTTCGTTGACCAGCACGTCCAGTTTGACCAGGTCGGCGGCTTCGTAGCGCGAGAAAACATAGTCCATCGAGGCATAGCCGCGCGTTGACGATTTGAGCCGGTCAAAGTAATCGACCAGGATTTCGATCAAGGGGATGTCAAAAACGATCAGCACCCGTGTCGGGTCGAGGTATTCCATCTTTTGATACAGCCCGCGACGGGTGGTGGTCAGCTCCATCACCTGGCCGATGTATTCGGCCGGCGAGAAAACGCTCAACTCGACCCACGGCTCGGAAATCTCGGCGATCTCGGTTTCCGGCGGCAGTTCGGCGGGGTTGGATATGCGCACCTCGCTGTCATCGGTTTTGATAATGTGATACTCGACGCTTGGGGCGGTTGCCACCAGGTCGAGGTTGTATTCGCGTTCCAGCCGTTCCTGGACGATCTCCATGTGAAAGAGGCCCAGGAATCCACAGCGAAAGCCAAAGCCCAGCGCGGGTGACGTTTCCGGTTCGTAAAAGAGGGCCGCGTCGTTCAGCTGCAGCTTTTCCAGCGCCTCGCTGAGCAGCTCGTAATCCTCGCCTTCGGCCGGATAGAACCCGGCAAAAACCATCGATTTGGCCGGGCGGTAGCCGGGCAGCGCTTCGCCGGCAGGGCGGTCGCGTTCGGTGAACGTGTCGCCCACGTCGCAGTCTTGAAGCTCTTTCAGCCCGGTGGCGATATAGCCCACTTCGCCGGCGCTCAACCCATCGATGGGGATCATTTTGGGCGAAAATATGCCCACTTCGATTGGATCGACCGGTTTGTCGTTGGATATGAGCTTGAGTGAGGTACTCTTGCCGACCTGTCCATCGACCACGCGGATGTAGGCCACGACGCCCTTGTAGGGATCATAGTGCGAGTCAAAGATCAACGCGCGCAGCGCGCCGGTGACATCGCCTACCGGGGGGGGGACGCGCTCGACGATGGCTTGCAGCACGTTGTCGATGTTGGTGCCTTCTTTGGCCGAGATGCGCAGGATTTCCTGCGGCAAAAAGCCAAACAGGTCGCCCAATTCCTGCTCGACCTCGTCGGGGCGCGCTGAAACCAGGTCGATCTTGTTGATCACCGGGATGATGGTGAGGTCGTGGTCGAGGGCCAGGTAGAGGTTGGCCAACGTCTGCGCTTCGATGCCCTGTGATGCGTCGACGATGAGCAGCGCGCCTTCGCAGGCGTTCAGTGCGCGCGACACCTCATAGTTGAAATCGACGTGGCCCGGCGTGTCGATCAGGTTCAGTTCGTAGCTCTGGCCATCCTGTATATGGTGCATGCGCACGGCTGAGGCTTTGATGGTGACCCCTTTTTCGCGTTCCAGGTCCATCGTGTCGAGCACCTGCTCGGTCATTTCGCGCGCGGTCAGTGTGCCGGTGCGTTCCAACAGGCGGTCGGCCAGCGTCGATTTGCCGTGATCGATGTGGGCGATGATGCAAAAATTGCGGATCAGCGTTTGGTTGTGCATTCCTTTTACTCTCGAACGAACTTGAGGCGGCAGATGTCGATGCCTTGCTCAAGGTAATACAGCTCTTCTCGGGTGCGGATGCCGGTGGTGCTGGTAGGACAAAACTGTCCTGCGCCGCAGGCATTCGTATAGCCGCGGTGTGCCTCGAACAGGGCCAGCATCTCGCCGCCGACGACCTGCTTGTCGGTCATCAGGTGAACCTCGCCGCCGGGCTTGAGCAGGGTGTGCAGCGTTGAGACCAGGTGTTCGTCGACCATACGCCGCTTGTGGTGTTTTTTGCGCTGCGTCCACGGGTCGGGAAAGTGGATGTACACCCGGCTAAGCATACCCGCGTCGAACAGCGCAGGCAGGTGTGTTTTGACGTTGGCAAACATGACGTGGATGTTGGTGATGTTGGCCTGGGCGATCTGGAGCTGCATCTTGTCGATCAGGTATTGGCGGATTTCCAGGCCGATGAGCAGTGCGTGGGGGGACTGCCGGGCGCGTTCGAGCAAAAATTCGCCGCGTCCAAAGCCCAGATCGACTTCAAAGGGCCTGTCGAGGCCGCCGGCCTCGAGGCCGGCGATGGTCGCCCAGTCGGGTCGCACCACGTCGACACGGATGCGAAACGGGTTGATGCTTTTGCGGTGCCGGATACGGGCCATAGATTCCTTGAGCAAAATGCCGGGAAACCCGGGTTTCCCGGTTATTCCACCAGTCCCAGCACGTCGAACGGCCAATATGAAATCCAGGCCCGGCCGACCACCTGGTCGATGGCTATCGGGCCGAAAAAGCGCGAATCGTTGCTCGCACCCCGGTTGTCACCCATCACAAAGATGTGTTTGTCGGGCACGACCAGCGGGCCATAACTGCCGCGCGTTTCGACGTTCAGGTAAGGTTCATCCAGTCGCTCGCCGTTGATATAGACGCCGCCTTCTTTGACCTCGATCGTTTCGCCGGGCAAGGCGACGACGCGCTTGATCAGCAGTTCGCGGCTGTGATTGGGCAGGTGCAGCACCACCACGTCGCTGCGCTGCGGGATGTGCAGCTTGTAGCTCAACTTTTCCACCACCAGACGCTGGTCGGTGTGCAGGGTTGGCTCCATGCTGTGCCCGTAGACGCGCGTGGCCTGGGCCAGAAAGAGGTTGATCAGCACGGCGATGACGATCGCCGGCAGCACGGTTTCGCTGATTTCGATCAACCAGGCCCATAGCACGCGCGGCCTCGGCTCAGACGGCTCGTGTGAGCCGTCTGGCCGGGGCGAGATGCCGGTATCCTGGCTGGGAGAGAGTTGTTCCATCGTGTTCCTGGGTTTTAGCGGCGGTCGCGGCGTCCACCACCACCACGGTCGCCGCCGGAGCGTCCGCCGCCGCCGCTCGGCCGACGGCTGCTGCCGCCATCGCGCTCGCGCGCTTCTTCGGCGGTCCAGCCTTCGAGGACGGCCTGGCGCGAGAGGCGGATTCTGCCATCGGGGCTGACGTCTGTGACCATGACCACCACTTCGTCGCCCACCTGCACCACTGATTCGACGCTGGGCACGCGCTCGCTGGCAAGTTGCGAGATGTGTACCATGCCGTCTTTGCCGGGCAAGATTTCCACGAACGCGCCAAAGTCGGTGGTGCGCACTACCTTGCCGGTGTAAATTCGGCCGATCTCGGCCTCTTCGACCAGGGCCAGGATGCGCTGCCGGGCTGCTTCGGCGGCCAGGCCGTCGACGGCGGCAATGATCACTGTGCCATCGTCCTGGATGTCGATCTGGACGCCGGTTTCGTCCTGGATGCTGCGGATGGTCTTGCCGCCGCTGCCGATCACCGCGCCGATCTTGTCGGGGTTGATCTTGAGCGTGGTCAGGCGCGGCGCATAGGGCGACATGTCCTCGCGCGGGGCCGAGATACAGGCCTGGATCACGTCGAGGATCTGGTAGCGCGCCGTTTGGGCCTGCGCCAAAGCTTGGGCCATGATCTCGCGGCTGATGCCCTTGACCTTGATGTCCATCTGCAAGGCGGTGATGCCCTGGCGCGTGCCGGCGACTTTGAAATCCATATCGCCAAGGTGGTCTTCGATGCCCTGGATGTCGGTGAGGGTCTTGTACTTGCCGCTGGTCTCGTCGATCACCAGACCCATGGCGATGCCGGCCACCGGGGCTTTGATCGGCACGCCGGCGTCCATCAAGGCCAGGGTGCTGCCGCAGATGCTGGCCTGCGAGGTGGAGCCGTTGCTGCTGAGTACTTCGCTGACCACGCGGATGGTGTAGGGGAATGCCTCTTGCGGCGGGAGCACGGCGACCAGCGCGCGTTCGCCCAGCGCGCCGTGGCCGATTTCGCGCCGCCCGGTGCCGCCGATGCGGCCGGTTTCGCCGGTGCTAAAGGGCGGAAAGTTGTAATGGTGCATGTAGCGCTTGCTCTCTTCGGGCGTCAGATCGTCGAGCATTTTCTCGTCGCGGGAGGTACCCAGTGTGCAGATCGACAGGGCTTGCGTTTCGCCGCGCGTGAACAGCCCGGAGCCATGCGTGCGCGGCAGCAGGCCCACCTCGGCCGACAGCGGCCGGATGGTGGTCGTGTCGCGCCCGTCTGGGCGGACGCCTTCGTTGATGATGCGCCCGCGGATCAGGTCGCGCAGTTCGTCTTCGAAAGCGTCGAGCAGGGCTTTGGCCTCCCACGTTTCGCCCAGTGCCTCGACCATCTCGTCGCGCAGTTGGTCAAAGGCGTCGATCCGTTCGGCCTTGATCACCGTGTTGTACACCGTCTCGCGCAGCCGGCCGCCGAGGAACGCTTGCACGGCCTCGCGCACGCCTTCGACCTTTTCTTTGGGGGTGTAGGGGCGCTTTTCCTTGCCGATGGCGGCGCGCATCTGGTTTTGCATCTGGATCGCGCCTTGCATGGCCTGGTGCCCGCGCTGGATCGCTTCCAGCATGATTTCTTCGCCGACCTCGCTGGCCCCCGCTTCGACCATCAACAGGGCGTCGGCGGTGCCGGCCAGGCGCAGGTCGAGCATGCTGGTCGCCATTTGGGCGTGGGTGGGGTTAAAGACGAATTCGCCGTTGATATAGCCCACGCGCACTGCGCCGACTGGTTCGGCAAAGGGGATGTCTGAGATGGTCAGGGCGGCCGAGGCGGCGATGATGTTCAGTACGTCGGACTGGTGTTCCTGGTCTTGCGACAGGGTATAGGTGACGACCTGTACTTCGTTGCGCATGTCTTTGGGGAACAGAGGGCGGATGGGTCGGTCGGTGAGGCGGGCGGTGAGAATGGCGTTCTCGCCGGGGCGTCCTTCGCGGCGGAAGAACGAGCCGGGGATGCGCCCGGCGGCGTAAAGCCGTTCCTCAAAATCGACCGTCAAGGGAAAAAAGTCGATGCCCTCGCGGGTGTTGCGGGCCATCGTCGCGGCGGTGAACAGGACCGTGTCGCCGCAGCGAATGGTCACGGCGCCGTTGGCCTGCATGGCCAGTTTGCCGCTTTCGACGACGATGGTGTGTTCGCCAATCGTCGCCTCGAATTTGTGATTTCCTAACATAAAATCTCCTTGTGATTGGTTGGGGCGCGTTCGTCGCAAGGAGGTCAGGGACTGGAAAGTGGGCCACAGCGGTGGGCGGGTTGAATGTATGGCTGTGACGCACTTGCCAATTCCTGGACCTCGGCAACTCGAACGGGCCTCGTTCGAAAATTGGGTGTCACTGCCCAGCCACGCCGGGTGAGCGCCGGTCGAGTGGGGCCGTCGAATCCAAAGGGTTCGCAGGCCCGCGTCGAAACCAGGCAGGTTGGGCAGGTGCAATATGGTTACATAACCAAACGAGTAGATGGGCGTAAGGCGCGCATCTACTCGTTTTCGGGTTATACGCTGTTTTGTTCTGTCTTACTTGCGAAGCCCCAGGCGCTCGACCAGGGTTCGATAGCGATCCATGTCCTTGCGTTTCAGGTATTCCTGATGCCGCCGGCGCTGCCCGACCAGTTTGATCAGTCCCCGGCGCGAGTGCTCGTCTCCCTTGTGAAGTTTGAGGTGCTCGATCAGGTCGTTGATGCGCGTGGTCAGCAGCGCGATCTGGACTTCGGGCGACCCGGTGTCGTTGGGATGGACGGCATATTGCTGGATGATCGCTTCCTTACGTTCTTTGGTGAGTGACACAATATCCTCCTGGAAATGACACGTAGAATACAGCGCTGTCGCGCCGCTTTTTCCCGTCTGAACAAGGCGGATTATAGCACAATTCCAGGCATTGGGCAAGTTGAAGCGCCAAGTGACTTTAGTTGTTGACCGAATCGTTAAAAGCGTGTAAAATGAGCCTGACCGTCTGGCCCGCTGTTGTCTGGCCCGCCGGCCATACCATCTCGATATCGGGTGAGCAAAGAGGATAGTGATGAAGTACAGCGATAAAGTCATTGAACATTTCACCAATCCGCGCAATGTGGGGGTGATCGAAAACGCAGACGGCGTGGGCAAGGTGGGCAACCCGGTCTGCGGCGATATGATGGAGATGTCGATCAAGGTTGAGAACGATGTGATTACCGACATCAAGTTCCGGACGTTTGGCTGCGGTGCGGCGATTGCCACCAGTTCGATTGCCACCGAGCTGATCATGGGCAAAACCATCGATGAGGCGCTGGAATTGACCAACCAGGCCATCGCCGAGGCGCTGGGCGGGCTGCCGCCGGTCAAGATGCACTGCTCGGTGCTGGCCGCCGATGCGCTCAAGTCGGCGCTGGCCGATTATTATCGCCGTCGGGGCGACCTGGAACGGGCGCGCGAGATGGGCGGCGATGCGGAGGATGAGGCGGCCTGTCCGCTCATTCCCGAAGAAGAGCAGGTGCCGCTCAAGTGGTCGAACCTGGAATTGATCGCCGAGCAGCTGGCCAAGGGGTATCCCAATTCAAATCCGCTCGATCTGAGCATCCCCAACCTGTTCCGGCGTATTTTGTCGCTGCCCGGTTTCGATGACGATCCCGATGTGGTGAGCGAGGAAATGTTGGAAAAAATCCAGATGTTTTGGCACGAACTGGTCGAAAGCTAGACCTGAGCGGAGTGGTGGGTATGGCTCAAAAAATTCTTCTGACCTGGAACATTCGCGCGCGGGGCGAACGGGAGCAGCGGGAGCATTTCAAGCTGGTGCGAGATTTCGTCGGCAAGCTGCCAACGCTCGGATTGCGGCTTCAGGATGCCTGGTATACGGCATACGGAAATGCGCCCCAGATTTTGCTGGGGATTGTGGCCTATGATCAGGATAGCGAGGATTTGGCCGCCGTTTTGGAGGGTGAGGCCTGGGGGCAGTTGATCGGCGAAATCAAAAAGCACATTGTCGATTATCGACAGCGCATTGTCGTCCTGTCGCCCGGAGCCGGCCAGTTTCAGGTCTGATTCAGCCGGAGGAGTCGTCGATGCGCGGGGTGCTGGGACTGAAATGTGTGATTTGCGGGGCAGAATATGGCTTGCGAGACCACTCGCAAGCCTTTCGTTATGTATGCGACGGTCACGGCGACGCGGGCATCCTCGATGTGGTGTATGACTATGCCTCGATCCGCCGCGTGTTGACCCATAATGCGCTGCGGGCCAACGCAGACCGCTCGATCTGGCGCTACCTGCCGCTTTTACCCCTCGATGCGCAGCAGGTGGCCCGGCTGCGCGGCGATCAGGCCGCCCATCCCCTCTTTTCCGTCGGCTGGACGCCGCTGTATCGCGCCCGCCGCCTGGAGGCCGCGCTCGACCTGGCCGAGGTGTATGTGAAGGATGAGGGGCGCAACCCAAGCGCTTCGTTCAAGGACCGGGCCAGCGCGGTAGGCATCGTCAAGGCGCTGGAGTGGGGAGCATCGACCATCGCCGGGGCGAGCACCGGCAATGCGGCCTCGTCGCTGGCGACGCTGTCGGCCAGCCTGGGGATCGAGAACGTCATTTTTGTGCCCGCCAGCGCGCCGCAGGCCAAGATCGCCCAGTTGTTGATCCACGGCGCCCAGGTGCTGCCGGTGCAGGGCAGCTATGATCAGGCTTTCGATCTGTGCCTGGAGGCCTGCCGGACCTGGGGCTGGTACAGCCGCAACACGGGCTATAATCCCTACCTGTCGGAGGGCAAAAAGACGGCGGCGCTGGAGGTTTGCGAGCAGTTGGATTGGCGCGCGCCGGACTGCATCGTGGTTTCGGTGGGCGACGGCTGCATCATCGGCGGGGTGGGCGGGGGGGTGCGCGATCTGTACGCGCTGGGCCGGATCGACCGCCTGCCCCGGTTGATCGGCGTGCAGGCGGCCGGGTCGGCGGCGCT
>CAYRXM010000166.1:0-9824 GCA_964428175.1 uncultured Anaerolineae bacterium | reverse complement strand
ATTTCGGCTTCGGCCTGGGCCAGCGCTCCCTCCCACATCTGGACGCTGTCCAGCGCCTTGTCCAGTACGAGGTTGAGCGCGTTTTCTTGCCCGGCCGGGTATACGATGATGTATTGGCGGTTAAAGATACGCCAGCTGGGGTCAAACTCGGCAAAGGGCACATCCACGTCCGGCCCGACACCGAACTCGTGCAGGGTCAGGGTGCCGTTGGTGCGGTCATAGCCGCGCACAAACCCATAGCGCCCGGCTTCGCTGGCGCCGGTGGCCGAAGCGCCCCAGCGGGTGACGATGACCGGAAAGCCATTCGACAGCAGCGCGTGCAGCAGGGACTGGCTGCCGTTGACGCCGACAAAGGTTTTCAGCCCCCGTGGCGCGACATAGCGGCTCAGTTCATCGACGGCGACAAAGGTGTCGCTGTTGCCGGGGCAAAGGACTTCTTCGATCTGCTCGTGCGATTCGGATTCGCCCCAATAGGTGAGGGCGATGCCCAGCGGAGCCAGGCTGCAATAATCGGCCCGCTGAGCCTGGTAATTGACCGGTTCCAGCAGCACGGCCGGCGCAGGCGGGGTGATCGCCAACGTGGGCGTGGGTGTCGGCGTCTGCGTGGGGAGCGGCGTGGACGTCGGCGTCGACGTGGGGGTGGCCGGCAGCGGCGTTTTAGTCGGCGGGACCATGGATTGGATTTTTTCGCCGGCCCAGGGCAGCAACAAAAAGGCCAGGGCCACAGTCAGCACCAGGCCAATGGCGATAGTGGCGATGCGTTGTACAGGGGTAAGATTCTCCATTCTGTTGTCCTCAAGGCAAAAAGTAGGTATAATCAACAGAGTATATCACATCTTGGATGGGATGCCAAAAGACCAGGGGGTGGTCATTGAGTTTTGCGATGGACCGGGAGAAGGATGATTCGTACTGAGGGACTGTACAAGCAATTTGACGATTTTGTTGCCGTGCGGGGCATCGATCTGCACGTGCGCAAGGGCGAGATTTTGGCCCTGCTCGGCCCGAACGGCGCGGGCAAGACGACGACGGTGCGCATGCTGGCCTCGATCTTGCTTCCGACGGGCGGCCGCGCCTGGATCGACGGGCACGATGTGGTCGAGGAGGCGGTGACGGTGCGACGGCTGGTGGGCGTGTTGACCGAGATGCCCGGCCTGTATGGGCGGATGAAGGCGCGCGAATACCTGCGCTTTTTCGGCGAGCTGCAAGGGATGGACGGCGCGCTCATTGACGCGCGAAGCGAGCAGTTGATGGCTCAGTTTGGCATGGATGGCGTGTGGGGGCTGCGCCTGGGCGAGTATTCCAAGGGCATGCGCCAGAAAATGGCGCTGATCCGCACCCTGCTGCACGACCCGCCGGTGCTGCTGCTCGACGAGCCGACGTCGGCGATGGACCCGCACAGCGCCAAGCAGGTGCGCGACGCGATCCTGAGCCTGCGCAGCGCCGAGCGCTCGATAATCATCTGCACGCACAACCTGGCCGAAGCCGAATTGATCGCCGACCGCATCGCCATTATCCGCCGGGGCGAGATCGTTGTGCGTGGCACGGCGGCGCAGCTCAAGCGCGAACTGCTCGGCATGCCGCTCCTGGAACTGCGCACGGTCAGCGCGCTGGATGGCGCTCACCGGCTGGTCGGCGACCTGGTCGAGGTCGAGTCGCAGGGCGCAACCTGGTTTCGCTATCGCACCGACGCGCCGGAACAGGTCAACCCGGCCTTGCTGGAGCGGTTGGGCGCGGCGGGCTGCCAGGTGCTGACGCTCAGTGAGGTGCCGCAACTGCTGGAGGAGGTCTACTTGCAGGTTGTCGAAAAGCAATCGAGCGCCGAGGAAGTGAGGCAGGCCTTATGACAAACACCATTGTGCTGCCGGTTCGAAATGGCTGGCTTGCGTTCAAACGGGCGTGGATCGTCACCCGGCGCGAGGTGCGCGACACGATGCGCGACTGGCGTTTGATGGTGCCCATTGCCCTGCTGACGCTGGTGTTTCCGGCCTTGATGCAGGTCACGGCGATCCTGGCTCAAAACTGGGTGCGGCGCTGGGGCGCAGATATCATCGCCGAGCGGCTGATCCCCTTTTTGCTGATGATCGTCGGTTTTTTCCCCATCTCGTTTTCGCTGGTCATCGCCCTGGAGACCTTTGTCGGCGAAAAGGAGCGTTACAGCCTGGAGCCGCTGCTGGCGACGCCACTGACCAACCAGGAATTGTACTGGGGCAAGACGATGGCGGCCATGATCCCGCCGGTGCTGGCCGCCTACCTGGGCCTGATCGTTTACCTGGTCGGCCTCTATATCGGCATCGGCTGGCTGCCCGACCCGCAACTGCTCATTCTGATCGTTTTACTGACCACCGCCGAGGCGCTGGTGATGGTCTCTGGCGCGGTGGTCATTTCCAGCCAGACGACGAGCGTGCGCGCGGCGAACATTTTGGCCAGCTTTATCATCATCCCGATGACGCTGCTGGTTCAGGCCGAGAGCTTTATCATGTTTTGGGCTAATTACCCGCCGCTGTGGTGGATCGTCGCCGCGCTGATCGCCATCGATGCGGTGCTGGTGCGCATGGGCATGCGCATTTTCAACCGCGAAGAACTGCTGGGGCGCGACATCGACGAGTTGAACCTGGGCAAAGCCTGGCGCTACTTTTGGCGCTTTCTGTGCGAGCCGCCGCCGGGCACGACAGCGCCCCAAAAGCGGTTTCTGCCGCGCATCTATACACACGATCTGCCCATCTTGCTGCGGCGCAACCTGACCCCCATCGCCGTTGTGACCATCATGCAGATCGCCGCGCTGGCGATCGGCTGGGGGTATGCGCTCAAATACCCGATCCCCGAAGGGTTGATCACGCTGGATGTGCCGGAAGATGCCTTTGAACAAATACCCGACATTGGCTTTTTGCCGACCTTGAATCCGTGGTCGATCATGTCGCACAACCTGCGCGTGATGGCGCTGGCGGCGGCATTGGGTCTCTTTACGTTCGGCGTGGCGGCCATCGCCCTGCTCATGATCCCGTTTGCGGTCATTGGCGTTTTTGCCGGCGAAGCGCCTATGATGGGCGCCAGCCCGTGGCTGCTGCTGGCGACGTTTATCCTGCCACACGGCATTGTCGAGCTGCCGGCGGCGATCATTGGCACCGCGATGGCGCTGCGCCTGGGTGCGTCGGTCATTTCGCCGCCGCCAGGGATGACACTGGCGCAGGGCGTGCTGCTGGCCCTGGCCGATTGGGTCAAGGTGCTGGTCTTTCTGGTGCTGCCGCTGCTGGCTATCGCCGGGATGCTGGAGGTGTGGCTCACGCCGTGGATTGTGATTCAGGTGTGGTGAAAAAGGTCGGGGCGCTTGAGCGCCCCGACCTTTTTTCATTGCCCGTACTCGGTTTCGTAGCGACGCCGGGCGCGGGCCACTTCTTCTGCGGGGAGTTCTTCTGGCTGGCCGAGTTGCAGGGCCAGCCAAACTGTTTTGGCGACGTCTTCGACCATCACCGCCGCCTTGAGCGCCGCCTCCGGCGTGGGGCCGACGGTGAACACCCCGTGGTTTTGCATCAGGATCGCCGGCGAAGGGCCGATGGCGCGGACGATCTCGCGCCCGATCTCGTCGTTGCCCACCCTGGCGTACCCGCCGACCGGGATCGGCCCGCCGAATTCGTCGGCGATGGCGGTGAGGTAAACCGGGATGGGCATGCCGTTGGCGGCAAAAGCGGTGGCATAATTCGAGTGGGTGTGGGCGACGCCCATCACGTCCGGGCGGCAGCGATAGATATAATTGTGCGCATGCACGTCGGAGGAGGGTTTGAGGTCGCCTTCGATCACCTGCCCATCCAGATCGACGACGATCATGTTGTCCGGCGTCAGGTCGTCAAAGGGCACGCCGCTCGGCTTGATCACCACCAGCCCGCTTTCCGGGTCGCGCCCGCTGACGTTGCCGCTGGTCCAGGTCACAAGGCCGTAGCGGGGCAGGTCTTTGTTGAAACGACAGACTTGATCGCGCAGTGCTTTTAACATCGAATCTCTCCATATACTATGCCCTTTGCGAAGATTCTCAACCTTTGCAAGGGTTCAAAAAAAGTAACTGCTCAGGGGGTGTCAGAAACCAGGTTTTTATGAACATTTAAGCAGCTTTGTGTTATTTGACGATTCAGCTTTTGATCAAAAGGTATCGTTTTATATCAAAAACCTGGTTTCTCGCCGCTCAGGCTGAGCAGTTACCAAAAAAAGCTATTGCGGCGGGATCAGAGCATCCAGCAAGGGCTGATTCCACTGGCGCAGGCTGCGATCATAGACGCCAAACCCCGCGCCGAACTCCCAATACGACCAGGCCATGCCCCGCTTTTCGGCTTCCTCACGCATCGTCGTCGTCCAGCGCACGCGCGAATCCATGTCGGCCTTGCCGTATGCGCCAAACTCGCCCATCCACAGCGGACAGTCGAGCTTTTCACTCCACTTGACTGCCCAATCCAGTTCTTTTTGAATCGCGTACGCGCTGGCCGGGTTGCTGCGATCGGCCAGTGTGTTGAAATCCTGGTACCACTTGGCGATCCAACTCACCTGCAACGACTTGGATTCGGGTTCAAAGGGCGTCTCAGGCGGGCCGGGCCACGGCAGGCCCACGCTGTACGGATCGCTGACCCACTCGGCGCCCTGGTGGGTGAACGGGAACGGCTCGTAATAGTGGAACGAACAGACGAAATTCTCTTCGCCTTCGGGAGCCTTGAGCTTCATCAGCCCATTGATGCCGCCCCATTCGGCGCCGGTGATGACGAGGGTGTGAAACCTGTCCAGGCGGCGGATTTCGCTCACGGTCTGAGCCAGCAGTTTGTTCCAGGCGTCAGAGGTGAGGTTGCTGTTCGGTTCGTTGAGCGGTTCAAAATAGAGGTTGTCGGGCCGCTCGCGGTAGCGCAGCACAATTTGCTGCCACATGGCGACGAATCGTGCTTTATGATCGGCGGGCCTTTGAAACAATTCGTCATAGTGATGCATGTTGATCACCACGTTGAGGCCGTTGGCGGTGGCATTGTCGATCACCCAATCGACACGCTGGAAAAACGCCTCATCGATGGTATAAGGTGGGTCGGCCAGGGCGTGCGCTGACCAGCGGATGGGCACGCGGACGGTGTCGAACCCGGCCTCGGCGATCAGGACGAAAAATTCTTCTTCCAGCGTCATGCCCCACTCGCCCTCGGCCGGCGCTTCGAGCGCGTTGCCCAGGTTGACGCCGCGCCCCAGCCGCCGGCCCTGCTCAAAGCGGTCGAGCGGGTTGGCCGGCGGGGTGACGGTCGGTGATGGGATCGGCGTGGGCGAAGGGGTCGGCGTCGGCGACAGGGTCGCCGTGGGCGGTTGGGGCGTATGGGTCGCAGGGATGGTGGTGGCGGTTGGGATGGGTTCCGGCGTCTCAGCAGGGGTCTGGGTTGGCGCCTTAGCACAGGCGGCGAGCAAAAGGGTTAGGATCAGAAAAAAAGTTAGTTTTCTCATCGACTCTTCTCCTTCAGGTCTGAGGCTGACGGGGCTATTTTACCACAAACTTGAGAAAAACCACATTCATGCAGCCGCTCATCCTGGCTGACGGCAATGTCATCTACACCTGACAAAAAGACATTTTTAACTGACATTTAGTAATCTATAGTTGACAAAATGCAAAATATATATTACAATGACTCTGTCGAAATCAAGGCAATGAGGAGATTCAGTGTGAAAGATATCGAGATTGGAAACAGGCTGCGGCTGGCGCGGGTCGAAAAAGACCTGACTCAGCAGGAGTTGGCCGATCGAGCCGGCGTGACCCGGCAGACGATCGGCTTGATCGAAGCGGGCAAGTACAATCCATCACTCCAGTTGTGTCTCATGCTGGCCCGAATCACAGAGAAAACGTTGGATGAATTATTCTGGATTGAAGGAGAGATCAAATGAAAAAGCCATTTTTTTATGATGAACGTCTGGTCGGCGCAGCTGGCAAGATCGCGGCGATTGTGCTGCCGCTGACACAAGTGGCCCTGGGGCTGGCGGTGGTTTATCGTGCGTATGTGCTCAATCAGCCCGACCACGAATTCAACGACTTGCGTATCATTTTAGGCCTGTCTATTGTGAGCTATATCGGTGCTTCGCTGTACTGGGGCGGCTATTATCCGGTGCTCAAAATCAGAACCCTGTTGATCATCTATTTTGTATTTGTGGTTGTTCTGTTTACGATCTGTTCAATCATCTATGGGTTGCCTACACTCGACAACTGGATGAATACGCTTCTGCCGGCGTTGGTCGCCCCGGCCATTTTGGTCGGTCTGTATGCGGGAGTTGCCTATCTGGGGCAAAGGCGCATTGAAAAAGAGCTGTCAGCGCTCGATGATGCAAAAAGAGAATGAGATGATGGCTGAACCGGCTTGCCTTGGACATGCGTGGTGAGTCGAGTTTGATCCGAAAAGCACCTGCGCTGCAGGTGCTTTTTTTGTTTGCGTTGAAGCAAATTCATTGACAGGTTACTGCTTTTACGTTATACTGAGCGCAATCTGGAGGGGAGATACAATCTTTAATGGTCAAAACGAGATGCATCCAGGCCCAACCCGACAGTATCGCTGCGGCCGTGCGAATCCTGTATGAGGGCGGCATCGTCGCCTTTCCGACCGACACCGTATACGGCGTCGGCGCGCACGCTTTCGTGCTCGATGCGGTGAGCAAATTATACGCGGTCAAAATCCGCCCGCCGGACAAGGCGATCCCGCTGCTGATCGCGGGGGTAGACATTTTGCCCCAGGTGGCGCGATACATCCCGCCGGCGGCCTATGAGCTGGCCGAACGCTTTTGGCCCGGCGCGTTGAGCCTGGTGCTGCGCCGCTCGCTCACCGTTTCGGACGAGATCACCGCCGGCGGCGACACGGTGGCCGTGCGCGTGCCCGATCATCTCGTCACACAGGCCTTGCTCAAGGCGTTGGGCGCACCGCTGGCCGCGACCAGCGCCAACCTGTCCGGTCAGACCCCAGCGATCAACGCAGAGCAGGTTTTGGCCCAACTGGATGGGCGCATCGATCTGCTGCTCGACGGCGGCGACTGCCCCGGCGGAGTCGCCTCCACCGTGCTCGATCTGACCATCTCGCCGATCCGCGTCTTGCGTCCCGGCCCGTTACTGCCCGAACTGGAAGCGTGGCTGTGAGCACGTCATCGCCTCTTTGACGCATCACGCATTACGTATTACGTATTACGCATTATTCTATATTTACCCAAAATCTAAGGATTGCCCATGTCCCGCAAACGTCTTGGCGTCGTCACCGACGGCGCATTTAACGCCGGGCTGACCGTCCGGCTCGACCCCGATGTCTCGACCGAGCAGATGCGCATCGGCGATTTCTGCATCGTCGAGGGCGAGCAAAACCTTTATTTCAGCATGATCAGCGACATGCAGCTCCGCGTCACCGACGCGCGTGTCTCCGCCGACCCGCCGCTGGACGCGCCGCCTTTTGTCGCGCGCGCCTTGCGCGGCTCGCTGACCTACGCCACGGTGCAGGTCAAGCCGATGCTGATGGTGCCCCAGGTCGCCGAAGACGATTTCATCGACTCCCTGGAAGGCCCGCAGCCGGTGCGCACCATCCCCATGCACCTGTCCACGCTCAACGAGGCCGACGAGAGTGATTTCCGCACCGTCTTTGGCGACGAGCAGCGCGGCCGGCAGTATTTTGCCATGGGCACGCCGCTGACGATGGACATCCCCATCTGCATCAACCTGGATCGCCTGGTCGAGCGTTCCAATGGCATTTTCGGGCAGAGCGGCACCGGCAAGAGCTTTTTGGTGCGCCTGCTGCTGTGCGGGGTGATCAAGAGCCGCACCGCCGTCAACCTGATTTTCGACATGCACAACGAGTATGCCTTTGGCAAGCAAAGCGAAGACGGGCATTTCGTCAAAGGGCTGACCCAGTTATTCGGGCGCAGCCGGGTGCTGGTTTACTCGCTGGACAAGGACACGCCATCGCAGGGCGGGCGCAGCCCCGACCGCATCATCCAGATCGGCCTCGACCAGATCGAGCCGGACGACGTAACGCTGATGGCCCAGGAACTCAACCTGCGCGGCACCGCCGAGGCGACCATCGGCTTGCTGCAAGACACCTACAAGCGCGACTGGCTGACCAAACTGGTCAACATGACCCCGCTGGAACTGGAAAATTTCTGCCTCGAAAGCGGCGCGCACCCCGCCTCGCTGGGCGCGCTGCAACGGGCCATGTTGATCCTCAAACGCAAAGATTATATCGTCGATCAAGGCAATTTTAACCTGATCGACGAAATGGTACAGACACTCGACAACGGTCAAAACGTCATCGTCCACTTTGGCCGCTACGACTCGTCGCTCGACCACATGCTCGTCGCCAACCTGATCACCCGCCGCGTGCGCCAGCTCTATCGCGAAAAGGTCGAACATTTCGAGCAAACCCAAAAAGCCGAGGACAAACCGCGCCCGCTCATGATCACTATCGAAGAGGCGCACAGCTTTTTGAACCCCGCCGTTTCCAAACAGACCATTTTCGGCGTCATCGCCCGCGAACTGCGCAAGTATCACGTCACCCTGATGGTCGTCGATCAGCGGCCCAGCAGCATCGATGACGAAGTGCTCTCGCAGCTTGGCACGCGCGTCACCGGCAAGCTGACCGAAGAGCGCGACATCGAAGGCGTGCTCACTGGCGTGGCCAACCGCTCTTTTTTGCGCGGCGCGCTGGAAAGCCTCGACACCCGCGAGCAGGTGCTGTTGATGGGACACGCCGTGCCGATGCCGATCGTGGTGCGCACGCGCAAGTATGACGATGTTTTTTACGCCGCCATGGCTCAGGACGACGGCCCCAAGTCGGCGGGCGAGGCGATCAAGGCGCTGTACGATTTTTGAAGCCTGTCGTATGACAAGGAACATCCCCAATGACTGACCTGATGGGCAGTGCGTTGCCATTTCAGGGTCGCTACCGATTGGGCGCGCCCCTGGGCCGTGGGGCGATGGGCGCCGTCTATCGCGCCATCGACCGGTTGAGCGGCGAAACGGTGGCCCTGAAAACCATCGCCTTGCCCGACCGCCAGCTCGAGTTTGCCTCCCGCGCCGGCGACGACACGCCAGACCAGGTTCGCCTGGCCCTGGCGCGCGAATTTCGCTCGTTGGCCGCCCTTCGCCACCCCAACATCATCGACGTGCGAGATTATGGCTTTGACGCCCAGCAGCGCCCGTTTTTCACCATGACCATGCTGGAAGGCGCGCAGACAATCGTCGAGGCCGCGGCGGGGCAAACGCTGGCCGCGCAAACCCACCTGCTCATCCAGGCGCTTCAGGCATTGGTCTACCTGCACCGGCAGAGCGTGCTGCACCGCGACCTCAAACCGGGCAACATCCTGGTCACACCGGATGGCCGCGTTCGCCTGCTCGACTTTGGCTTGTGCGCCGACCTCGCTCACGTCGCCGGCACGGCCGGCACGCTGGCCTACATGGCTCCGGAAGTGCTGAAAAATCAGCCCTTGAGCCAGGCTTCCGACCTCTATGCCCTCGGCGTGGTCGCCTGCCAGGTCTACACCGGGCGCTATCCGTACCAGGCCCAGCACCCCGCGCAACTGATCGCCGACATTTTGCGCCAGCCGCCTGACCTGACCCCACTTGCACATGCGCCATTGGCCGGCGTTTTGTCCATCTGGCTGGAAAAAAGGCCGCAGCGGCGCTACCAGGATGCCACCCAGGTCATCGACGCCTTGTGCCGCGCCGTTGACCTGCCCTTGCCCGACGAGAGCGAGGCCATCCGCGAGAGCTTTATACAGGCCGCCGCGTTCGTGGGCCGCGAGGAGATCGGAAGAGCGTCGTGTAGGGACAGAGTGTAGGATAGGGTGTTGTGGGG
>CAYRXM010000165.1:2109-9911 GCA_964428175.1 uncultured Anaerolineae bacterium | reverse complement strand
GTTCGTTTTTTCAGCCGTTTTTGGCAGATCGGCTTTCAGTTGCACAAAAGTTACGCTAGCTGACCGCAACCATCGTGGCAGCAGCACTGGCATCGTCGGCCTCCTTGAGCGCCAGAGCATAGCGCCCCATCAGCGCAAGCAGCGCCCGCTCGGCTTCGGGCAGCGCCGTCGATCCACAGATCATGGCCAACTGCTGTTTGAAAAAACCAGAGCGGTTTTCAAACGCGATCACCACGTTTTCTGCCGAGTCGGTGAGCACCCAGTGCGTCTGCCAGAAATTGATCGGCCGCCAGCCATACCTGTGTCCCGACATCACTTCAATCTCGCCCGCGCCCGTCCAGCGAAAGCGCATCACGGCCACCAGACGGTTCGAATCGGCCGAATGCACCTCGATGTCACGTGAAAACCACCGGGGGCGGTCAAACGTCCAAGCGCCGTGAGGCAGAAATTCGCCGTGTGCGGCCTGGCTGAACCACCCTTGCCACTTGAGCGTCGCCAGCGTGCGGTCGCCCTGACGCAGCGCTTGCTGCCGTCCACCGGCTGGCAGCCAGAGATAGACATTGGCATCGTCCTGCATCTGTTTCATCTTGTCACCTCCACTTGTACATCAAGTCGCTCAAACTCATCCATAGCATACCACACTCATCGCCGTTTTTCATCGGACACAAGATCAATATCCTGCTCCCCCACATGGCCGATCCTGGATTGCACTCGCGTGCCGCGCCGGGCACACACAAATCCTCCCGCCGCTGGCGCCAAGATGGTACAATCAGAGCAATACCATCACCTGGAGGCTCGCATGAATCTGGACCAAACCCTGCTCGTCTTTTTCAACCAAACGCTCGCCCACCCTGTCCTGGATGTGATCATGGCCGCAATCACGCTGCTGGCGATGCCCGGCGTGTTTGTCCCACCGCTGGTGCTGCTGTTGGGCAGGCACAAACGTGAAGGCTGGGTTGCATTGGCGACGATCGTTGTCTCGGCGCTGCTGTCGGTGGGGCTGCAATTTGCCCTGGGCCGCCCGCGCCCCGCCGACGTGCGACTGGTGCTGCCCATGTCGGCTTTTCCATCTTTTCCCAGCGGTCACGCGGCCGGCTTTTGGGGGCTGGCGCTGCTGCTGGCCTTGCGCCGGCCCCAAAGCGCCATCCCGGCCGGGATAACGGCGCTGGTGGTTTCGCTGTCGCGCGTGTGCCTGGGGCACCACTTTCCCAGCGACATCCTGGGCGGGGCGATCATCGGCCTGGGCACGGCGGCGGTGATGTATGGCTGTACCCGGCCCGCGCCCATCGCGCGGCCGCGCTGGGCGTGGCTGCTGTGGGGGCAACTGGCCGCGGTGCTGTTTATCACGCTCACCGCTTACCTCGACCTGATCCACTTTGGCTTCTTGATCCTGCCCGGCATAGACAAGGTGCTGCACTTTGGATTGTTTGGCGTGCTGGCATTTTTTGTGGTGGGTTGGTGGGCGCAGCAGCCGGCCGGGCGCGTGCTCGCCATCCTGGGCGGACTGGCCGTCATCGAAGAGGCGGCGCAGGCCCTGTCGCCGGTGCGCAGTTTTGACCTGTATGACCTGGTCTTTACGTTGGGGGGAATCGTCTGCCTGGGGCTGCTGGCGCGCCACATTGTGCGGCGCGCCTGACAAACGCCGTCATTCGCTGTGGACGCGCCACTTGGTGGTATGCTCGAACAACTCGTTGACCTCGATCCAGTTCACCGCGCCCAGTTCGAGCAGCAGGTCCGACAGCAGTGCGACCGATCCCCAGTGCGTGTTCAGCAGCTTGAGCGTCCGCTCCCACAGCGACAGGAGCAGCAGATCGCGCGCGCCCGGCCGGGCGTCCCGGCGCTGCCCGTACAGCGCATCGACGCAGGCCACCAGGCCGCCATAATCCTCGGCCAGCATTTCGATGGCCAGCGGGCCGTGGGTGGTACGCATCGATTCGGCTGCCGCCCCGGCCAAACCCACCAAAAGTGCCTGATCGAGTTGTTCTGCCGTCGCCGCTTCGAGGCCAAACAGCGCCGGGGCGACGCCGGGCAGGTCGGGCGAAATGGACGCCCGCTCAAACGAGATGCCCAACGCGCAGGCGACAATCGCCCGCCCGGCCTCGTGAATCGCCTGCTGCTCGCGTGTTTTTTCGATCATCGTTCCTCCTTGACTTACTTGATATCAGGGTGCATCGAGCACCGCACGCACCCTGTCGGCCAGTGCATTGGGTGAAAAAGGCTTTTCAATCAACGAAACCTCGCCCGACGAAAGGCCATATCGATCGAGCGCATCGCCGGTATATCCCGACATGTACAGCACGCGCATATCCGGCCGGTCGATCCGCAGCCGCCGGGCCAGTTCGCCGCCGTCCATCTCGGGCATCACCACATCGGTCAGCAGCAGCGCTATCGCGCCCCGGTACTCTTGAATCAACCGGATCGCCTCGCCCGGCATGCGCGCGACCAGCACCGTGTATCCACGCCGTTCCAGCACCCGCCGGGCCAGCTCACGCACAACGATCTCGTCTTCGACAAGCAGGATCGTTTCGCTGCCCAGCGAAGGCTCGCCCGGAAATACGGCAGTCGCCGGCGCATCCGCAGAGCCATCTGGCAGCAGCGGCAGATAGACCTTGAACGTGCTGCCTTGCCCCAAGACGCTCCCAACGTCGATGTGCCCCCCGCTCTGCGTCACGATACCGTGTACCGTCGACAGGCCCAGACCGGTGCCCTGACCGCTCGACTTGGTGGTAAAAAACGGCTCGAAAATGCGCGGCAGGACATCGGGTTTGATGCCGGCGCCCGTATCACCGACCAGCAACAGGATATACGGTCCGACCGCAGCGCCCGGATGGCTCGCGACATAATCGCGATCCAGGTCGACACGCCGGGTGGACAAGGTCAATGTCCCGCCATGCGGCATGGCATCCCGCGCATTGACGACCAGGTTCAGCACCACCTGCTCGATCTGCCCTCGATCGGCCATCACCAGCCCCACATCAGGAGACAGATAAAAATGTAAATCGATGCTCTCGCTGATCAAAGGACGAAGCATCTTTTCCATCTCGCCGACGACGGCATTCAGGTCGAGCACCTGCGGCTTGAGCCATTGGTGACGGCTGAAAACAAGCAGTTGGTTGATGAGCGCGGCAGCGCGGTCGGCGGCACGCTGCACCTCTTCCAGGTCGGCGCGCAGCGGATGGCCGGGAGCCAGCTCGCCCAGCACCAACTCGACATAGCCGCGAATGGCGGTGAGGATGTTATTGAAATCGTGGGCTACGCCGCCGGCCAACTGGCCCATCACGGCCAGCCGGTCTTGCTGGCGCAAGCGCGCTTGCAGCTCGCGCTCGACAGTCATCTCGCGGATGACCAACACCCACTCGGCCTCGGTCGAGGCGGCCGGCGTGGGCTGGACAATCACCTCAAAGGTGCACTCCTGGATTTGGATTTCGCGCCACTTGCGCGCGGGGCCGTCAAACATCAAATCAACCGTCAGGATGCCGCCCACCTCATCGAGCACATCACCGATCTTGGCATCGGTCAAAATGTCCAGGTACCTGCGTCCGGCCGGGTTGGCATGCACCAGCCGGCGTTGGTTGTCGAGCAAGAGCACGCCGTCAGGCACCACGTCGATGATCAACTGGACCTGCTCGGCCTGCTGCTGAAGCTGGGCCAACAGCGCCTCGCGCGCCTGTTCGGCCTCCTTGCGCGCCGTGATGTCTCGCCCCACGCCGAGTAGCCCAATCACCTGGCCTTGTGCGTCGCGCAGCAAGATTTTAGTGTCCGCAACCCAGCGGCGCAGCTCACGCTCTGGATAAAACACATCCTGCTCGACGACCGCTTTTCCGGCCCGGAGAAAGCCCTGCACGATCGACTGGTAATACGCAGCCATACAAGCAGGCATAAAGTCGAAATCGGTCTTGCCCAGCGCCTCTTCCTGGCTGCCCGCGTTGAGGATGCGCAATGACACGGCGTTATTGAGCAAAAAACGCCCCTCGGTGTCCTTGACATAGATGTTGTCCGGCAAGTGATCGACCAGGATGCGCAGCAATTCGCGCTCGCGCATCAGAGTCGCGTCAACTCGGTCGCGCTCCTGAATTTCACGCCGCAAAGCCTCGTGTGCCCGGGCATTTTGCAGCGCGACCGAGGCATAGGACGCCAGCGTCTCGACCAGGACCAGATCGTCCGCCGTAAAACGCGCCGCTGGCCGGCTCAGGCATATCGCGCCCAGAGTGGCCTCATCGGCCAGCAAAGGTGCCGCGACGAGATGCGCCCCTTGCTGTGCGTCATCCCAAACAAGCCCCTGCCGGGCTTCGACCGCCTGCCCGGCGAGGGCGGCCGCCTTGCCGGGTAAATCGACAACCGTCGGGGTCAAAGCCAAGCCATCTGCGTCCAGCAGCCAGATCGCACAGCCGGAAGCATCGACAATGTCCCCGGCGCCGTGAGCGAGGCGCGTCAAAACCTCGCCCACCTCCAGGCTGGATACCAGGTGCCGGGCCAGATCGAAAAGCCGCTGTTGGCACGGCGCGCTTGAAACCTCTTGGGAAGAATGTGTCACCCAACCTCCGCCGGTGTGCTGCGAATTTCATCCAGTGTACCACACATGCCCCTGTACGATCAACCCTCCTGGTGGCAAATGACCTATCGCTGCACGATCTTGCCGCTGGCCTTCTCTTTGAGAATCAGCTTGACCTTGCCGTCGGGCATCGTCTCTTGCTTGATCAGCCAATGCAGCGCATCGTACTCGACCCGCTGCGCCACCGGCTCGACCGTCTCTGCGCCGCGCCATACGTCGAGCTGCACCGGCGCCCAACCCCGCGTCTGCGCCGAGCGATAGCAGGCATCCATGATCGCGTTGACCACATAGCCGTCGTAGAATGTTTCCGCCGGCGTCCGCCCGGCATCGAGTGCGTCGAGCATGTCGGTGAACATGTGCGCGTAACCCAGCTCGTTGACTTCGTCGCCGACCGGGAACAGCCAGCCGGTTTCGCCCTCGGCTTTTTCGGCGACATAGCCGCCGCCCCCGCCGGTGGTAAACATCTCAAAGCCGGTGCGCAGAAAATGATTCAGCCACAGGGTGCCCTCGGTGCCCGAAACCTCGTCGCGCAGGTCCATCCCGCCGCGAAAGGCCCAACTGACCTCAAACTGGCCGATCGCACCGTTGGCGTATTTGACCAGCCCGATCGCGCTGTCCTCGGCCTCGATGGGATGCACCTGGGTGTCGGCCCAGCACATCACCTCCACCGGCCTGACCTCTTTGCCGATGAAATGCCGCGCGATCTCGATGCAGTGGCAGGCCAGGTCGACGATCGCCCCGCCGCCCGACTGCTCCTTGTCCCAGAACCAATCGCTGTGCGGGCCGGGATGCGTCTCGCGCGAACGCGCCCACAGGATTTTGCCCAGCGATCCCTTTTGGATCGAGGCGACCGACTTGAGCATCTTGGGCGTGTAGACCAGGTCCTCCAGGTAGCCGTTGAACAGGCCGGCTTTTTCGATCAGGTCGAGGATTTCTTTGGCCTCCGCCGCGTTCCGCGCCAGCGGCTTGGTACACAAGAGGGCCTTGCCCGCCTCGACGGCGAGCCGGGCCACCGGCAGGTGCAGGTGGTTGGGCAGGCCGATCACCACGATGTCCGTCTCTGGATCGGCGACCGCCGCCGCCAGGTCCGTCGTCCAGTTGGGGATGCCCCACTCCTGGGCAAAGGCTTGCGCGCGCGCCTCGCTGCGCGAATAGACGGTGTGTACCCGGTCGGGCCGGCGGTGCTCGTGCAGCGCCCGGGTGTAAAACATACCGATCAGCCCCGTGCCCAACATCGTTATTTTGTGCATTTTGTTTTCTCCTTTCGACGCTCAAGCGTATGGCAAGCGTACAAGACCCGTCAAGTGAATGCGGCCGGGCTGTGATAAAATAAGTTCAAATCTTCTCCTCCTTTTGGTGAGCGCCAGGGCCTGGGCAACCCTGGCGCTCATTGATCATGATGGGAAAAGTCAGTGCCAGAAATCGTCGCCGTCCATCTCGAACAGGCGAAACGGATCGACAAACCCCTTGGTCTCCCAGCGATCCACCTCATAGACCGTGATCGTACACCCGCGCCCGACCGAAAACAAATTGCTCTGATAATACAATTCCTTGTCCTGCAAATCCCCAATGTACACCTGGAGCCGGTACTGAAAATCGGGCACGTCCTCCCCCCAGCGGCTTTGCGGATCGACAGTCACAAAGAGCCACGCATCCGGCGTGTCGTCGATGACCAGCTTGAACGAGATCGGCACCGGCAGTTCGTTGTGAATGTCCAGCTCGCCCGAAGGTGCGGGAGTGAGCACCGCGCACTCGCCAAAGCGGGCCTTTGCGACGGCATTATCGTGGCTTTCTGTAAACACCTCGACGCGCGAGCGGGCGGCACACCCGCCGGCAGCGCCCAGGACAAGCACCGCTATCAGAAGCCATTCGAGTCCGTTTTTGATCATGTCATCCTCCCGATCCCATTTCGTCCAACCGTGATTGCATAGCCCGATAATCTTGCAGCGTATCAATATCCCACAGAACGCCCTCGTTATCAACCTCGACCGTGCTGACCCCCACTCCGGCAATCACCTCGCGCAATGTGGCCCCGGCGGGCGCACTCAAAATCTCGTCCTTTACTCCGCGCAAAAGCAGCGGATGCCCGCGCTGCCCCTCAAAGGTAGGGACGACCGCCCGTCCCGGCGCAGCGAGCAGCGTCTCGTACACTGAGGGGGTCAAGAGGGCATAGTCGCCGGGGGTGAGGAAAAAGGTCGCGGACTGCACCTGGGCCACGCCGCACTGCACCGAGCTGAACATCCCCGCGTCGAAACCGGGGTTGTGGGCAAATTCGACGCGCTCGCAGCCGCGCAGCGCCCCGCGCACCAGCTCGGCGTTCCAGCCGGTGACGACGATGATCCGTGAAACGATATTGTACATCGACCCGACGCACCGCTCAATCACCGTCTTGCCGCCGAGGGGCAGGGTCATCTTGAAGGGGTCGCAACGGCTCGACCGGCCCGCTGCGAGTACGACTCCCTCGCCCTGTTGGACGTCCTGAATCATCGTGATTGCCTTGCCCATGCAAACGTGGTACAATCCTGGCGCTCAAACCAGCGGCTTTTGCATCCAGCCGACGAACTTGGTGCGCGGCCAGGGTTTTTGCTTCATCCACGAGGTGTCGGGCATGGGTAGCTTGAACGCTTCGCGCGCGGAGAGCAGCGCGCCCTCGGCCTTGGACATCCGCCCGTAGGTGGTCTGCCATTGAATGCCGTTGTTGCGCAGCGCAGCCAGGTAGACGGCCTCGGTCGCGCGCACGTCCTGCGCCGCGTACTGGAGCACCCGATCGTATTCGCCCGCTGCCCACAGCCGGGGCGCGTCGGCGCCGCTGAGGCCAGCCGTCTTGCCGCTGCCCGCCGCGTCGGCGGCCTTATCCAGGCCGATCGAAAAGCCGCGCTGGCAGTGGAACCAGAACATCATATCGATGTGCGCCCAGGCCAGCTCGATGCACTGATCCTTCAAGCCTGAGGCGCGGGCCAGGACACGAAAGTCAAACCCGGTGCCGTTCCAGGTGACGATCTCGGCTCCGGCGGCGGCCATCTCGCCCACATACGCGACCAACGCCTGCGCCGTCGATGGGGTCATCAGCGCACCGGTGACTTGGCCGCCGGCATCGCGCTCGCACCACAGGCGCAGGTCGCCGTCGCCGCTCAACGTCGCGGCAACAGTGATCTGCGGCACGTGGCGATCGAGGTTCAGCGGGCCGTCCAGCAGTTCGGTTTCCAGGTCAAATAACAGATACGGTTTGCTCATTGTCCCTCCCTGATAG
>CAYRXM010000165.1:0-2099 GCA_964428175.1 uncultured Anaerolineae bacterium | reverse complement strand
ATGAAGCCCCAATATGGACAGGATGAACAAGATTATGAAAAATCTTGTAAATCCAGTTAATGGCTTTGCTGAAAAAGGTTGGCTGCCTAGTAAATTGCCTGTTGGAGCATTGTTCTTGCGCTCATTAAGCATAGATTGCAAAGCTCCAAGATATCCAACGTGCTGAGAATTTTAGCTTGTTCGTCAATCTTGACCTTTATTCAGGAGACTCAGTTAATCCTGTCAAAAATTACGGCCGGATGTTGGGTAATGAGGTGGAGACGCCATGATCAATACAATGCAAGAAAAATCGCTGCACGCGGCGCTCAAAGACTGGTACGCCCGGCCGGGCGACTTGGTTGAAACGCCGGTCGATGGCTATATCATCGACCTGGTGCGCGGCGACTTGTTGATCGAAATCCAGACCCGCAGCTTTAGCAGCATCAAAGCCAAATTATACGCCCTGCTCGAAAACCACCCCGTGCGCCTGGTCTATCCCATCGCCCAGGAAAAGTGGATCGTCCGCGTCGAGGCCGACGGTGAAACGCAGATCAGCCGCCGCAAGTCGCCCAAGCGCGGGCAGTTGATCGACCTCTTTGACGAGCTGGTCAGCTTTCCCGAGCTGCTCAAACACCCCCGCTTCGAAATCGAAGTGCTGTTCGTCCAGGCCGACGAAATCTGGTGCGACGACGGCAAGGGAAGCTGGCGGCGCCGTCGCTGGAGCATCCACGACCGCCGTCTGTTGGACGTGGTCGATCGCGTGCGGATCGAAGGGCCGGACGACCTGCGCCCGCTGCTCCCCGCCGATTTGCCCCGCCCTTTCACCAACAAAGACCTGGCCCGCGCGCTCGATCTGAGTTACCGCCAGGCGAGCAAGATGAACTACTGCCTGCGCGAAATGGGCGCGATTGAAGTAGTAGAACGAAAAAGAAGGGGGATTTTGTATCGACTGGCAGATTGAATCTGTTTTGTCTACAGAATCCAGGCTTGGAGACAAGATCATCGAGAGACACGCTCCCAGGTAAAGTCGCTCTTGAGTCTCCAATGTTCGCTCTCTTTGTCCCCTATTCGATACACCTTCCCAGGAAAACCCGATGCCGTGTCCAGCAAAACCGTGCCTACCGGTAAACCGGTCGAGATGTCAACAACGGCGATAGCACGCTCTGTTGCATCTAAATCTGATACCAGTTGTAGCTTTTCTCCCTCAGCCACCAAGTTAATATCCCGCAGCAGCATTTCAACCCACTCAAGGGGAATACAGAGCTGTTCTTCCAAGAACCATAATCCTCTATTGAACAGTATAGGGAGAGCTGGGCTGCAATTTGTTCCCAATTCTAGCATATAGTGTGATGCCTCTCTCACGATGGCCTTTGGCGCATCACCAGGCGCATAAAGCTGGCTCTGAATGGTATCTTCGAACAATGCTTTCCAGGTCTCATCAGCGTCAGGACACTCGTACAAACGCTTGAACTCGGAATAGGCTTCCGTCTGGCGATCAGTGAACAGATAATCCAACGCAACCAGTGCAGCATCGCACATTTGCTGCTCCCCACATTTTGTTTTGACCCGATCTCCACTCTTGGGATTCTCTGCCCGCTCGGTATCTAGTACGATATCCTCTTCGTAGAACTGGCGGAACCGAGAACTTGCCGTCACATAACAACCACGTGCCGGATCGTATTTCAGTATTACGCGCACTCCGGGACCATTGTAGCAGCTAAAATAGTCGGGATCGCGAAAGCCATAGTATGAGGTACTGCATGTAACAAACTCGGCAGCCCCATCATCATCCAGGTCCTCAAAATATCCTTCACACCAAGCTTCACTATAGGGTGTTTTCAACACTTGAATCGGGCTATCTCCTAGATCATAGACGATAGTCGAAAAACAGCAGTGAGCGCCACCGCTATACAACTCGAATACGAGGTCTGGATTGCCCTCGCCGGTGAGATCGTTGCCACTTTCATCCCTGAGCCACGCAAAAGCAAAAGAAGGTTCTAGTGCATAGGGACGCCCATCCTTGAGAAGCACGACAAGTTGCCCCACTGCCGCGTCCTCGTTCCAGATTCACTACCGGACACTTTTTTAACGACAAATTTGTGGTAAATTAGGCGCAAATT
>CAYRXM010000164.1:0-9998 GCA_964428175.1 uncultured Anaerolineae bacterium | reverse complement strand
ATCGCCGGCGTGGCCGGAGCCGTTGTCGGCGGGCTGTTGATGAACCTGCTTGGTTCTTACGGTGTGACCGGCTTTGACCTGCGCAGCTTTGGCGTGGCCGTGCTCGGTGCGATTATTTTTCTCGTCGTGACCGGCTGGTGGTCGCGGCGACGCAAGTGACGCGGCCTGGTTTCGATACGCCGCCACAAAAAAGTGTGGCGGTCACTCAACCTGCACGGCTTTCTGTCTGGCAGTTTCGGGCAAAAAATGAAACCGGCCCTTCGCTCAAGCGAAGGGCCGGTTTTTTGTTGGCTATGAAACGTCCAGCAGCCCGCGCCGAATGGCCAGCACGACGGCGTGGGTGCGGTCGTTGGCCTGGAGTTTGCCCAGAATTTCGCTGACGTAATTTTTGACCGTGCCTTCGCTCAGGTGCAGCCGCTCGGCGATGCCGGCGTTGGTCAACCCCTCAGTGAGCAGTTGGAGGATCGTTTCTTCGCGCGGGGTCAGTTCTTCCACCAGGGGCAGATCGTCCGGCGGCGGTCGTTCTGGCTGCGGCGCGGCCTGTTCGGGCGGCGGGCTGCGCCGCTGGATGAGGGCGGACATACGCTGAAATTCGCTCAACACCTGGGCAGCGACGGCCTTGTCGATCTGCGCTTCGCCGCGCGCCGCGCCGCGCACCGCCTCGACCAACTGCGTGCGGGTGATGTCTTTGAGCAAATAGCCGGACGCGCCGGCGCGAATGCCCTCGAAAACCAGTTCGTCCTCGCCGTAGGTGGTCAGGATGACAATGTGTGTATTTGAGTGAGACGCTTTGATTTCTTTTGTGGCCGCGATCCCATCCTGGTGCGGCATCCTGATGTCCATCAGGATCACATCGGGCTGGAGACGCTGGGCCAGTTCGACTGCCTCGCGCCCGTCGGCGGCCTGACCGACCACCTTGATGTCTGGCTGCGCGTCGAGGATGATCGCCAATCCCTCGCGGATCAGCGGCTGATCGTCGGCCAGCAGCACCTTGATCGGCGCATTCATCGTTCCGGCTCCCAGGGTTTGGCGACCTGCACGATCAGCCGGGTGCCCTGCGCGGGCGCGGTTTGCAGGTCAACCGTCGCATCGATCAGTTCGGCGCGTTCGCGGATGCCGACCAGCCCGTAGCGATCTGGGGGCACGCCGTCCGGGTCAAAGCCCTGCCCGTCGTCCTGGATGGTCAGTGTGACGCCGCTGTCGTATTCGAGGCGCACGTGCAGCAGGCAGGCCTGCGCGTGGCGCTCGACGTTGTTCAACGCTTCCTCGGCAATGCGATACAGCGCGTTGGCCTGCACCGGCAGCAAGGCAAACGGTTCGCCCTGCACCTGGCAGTCGACGGTGAGGCCGTTTTGCTGCTCGAAACGCTGGGTCAGTCGGCATATCGCCTGGGCCAGTCCCAGTTCTTCCACTGGCGTGGCGCGCAAATCCAGGATCGCCTGTCGCGCTTCGTCCAGGCCCAGGCGGGTCTGTCCTTTGATCTTGGCGATCTGCGTCTGGGCCGCCTGCGGATCGACTTCTTGCAGCGCGTCGACGGCCTCAAACTGCACCACCAGCGAGGCCAGCGTGTGCGCCAGCGTATCGTGCATGGCCTGTGCCAGGCGCACCCGCTCGCGCGAAGTCGCCAGATGTTCGACTGTCGCCGCATAGCCGCGCAGGTGGCGGTTGGCCGCTTCGAGCGCAGCGTGTTCCTTGCGCCAGGTGTCGGCCATATAGCCGGCAATCAGGGGAAAAACGTACAAAACGGCGATGCGCAGCGGCAGCAGGATCAAAAAAGCGCGCGGTGATGCGCCCCACAGCCAGACGGCGACGCCGGTCAGCAAGTGCAGCAGGGTGGCAAAATTGGCCGTGCGCAGCGCGCCGCGCAGGCCGTAGGCCGCTCCGCCCAGCACGCAAGGCAGCAGCACCAGCAAAATCATCTCGGTCGGCGCCCAGGCCACGTTGAATTCGCGCCCGGAAGCGAGGGCGATGCGCACGTTGGTGGTGGGATGCAAATAGCTGAACACCGATTCGAGGGTCATGACCAGGATGCTTGCCGCCAGCGCGATGGGCAGGTAGCGGCGGCCCAGCTTTTTGGGCAGGCCGGGGATGGATAAATAAACGAGCGTCAGCAGCGAGGGGATCAAGACCAGTCCCCAACGCGGGGGCATGTCGGCGATCTGCACCTGCCGCATCAGGGTAGATTGCAGGGCCAGCACGCCCGCGCCAAAGAGGAACAGGAAAAAGCGAAATATGAACAGCCCGCGCAGCACGCGGGCCGTGTTGCGCTCGATATGGGTCACAAGTCGTGCGCCTCCCAGACCCGAACACACAGTCGTCGCAGTTCAAGTGGAATCGTCGTGCCCGCCTTGATCGCATGCACAGGAATGTGCGCCGTTTCGGGGCGCGTGCGCAGCGATTCGACCAACGTGTCGGCGGCATAGAGGGCCAGATCGACGGTGATCTGGTCGATGGGAATGTGCGCGGCCAGTTTGGCCCCATCGAGGGCATTGGTCGCGCGGAGTGGTTTTTCGTCTTCCGGCAGCCGGTTGGTGACGCGCATGTACAGCGAATCGTTGGCGGTGACGACGAGATGAATCATAGCATATTTCCTTTACAGATGCAATGTAATATATCCACAGCAGCAAACTATTCGTAGCGCAGCGCCTCGATGGGCCGCAGGCTGGCCGCGCGCCACGCCGGATAGATGCCAAAGAACAACCCCACGGCGGCGGCAAAGCCAAAGGCCATCGACACGTTGCTCAAATTGACCACCGGGATCAGGTCCACGTTCAGCTGGCCGATCAGCACCGCCCCGCCGATGCCCAGGGCAATGCCAATGCTGCCGCCGAGCAGGCTCAAGACCAGCGATTCGATCAGGAATTGCGCCAAAATATCGCGCTTTTGTGCGCCGACGGCCTTGCGAATGCCGATCTCGCGTGTGCGCTCGGTGACGCTGACCAGCATAATGTTCATGATCCCAATCCCGCCGACCAGCAGCGAAATGCCGGCGATCGCACCCAAAAAGAGGGTGATCGCGCCGGTGATCACATTAAACACGCCCAGCACGTCGGTCTGGCTGATGATCGTAAAATCGTCGTCGGACTGGTAGACGATGCCGTGATTCTGGCGCAGCGTCTCGGCGACCTGCTCGACGGCGGCGTCCATGCGCCTTTCGCTGGCTGCCTGGGCATAGATCACGCTGACGGCGCGTTCGTTGCTGCGCGTGCGGCGGGGAAAGAGCCGCGCCTGTGCGGTGCTCATCGGGATAAAGACATACTCGTCCTGGTTGGTCGGGCCGATGCCGCCTTTTTCGGCCAGCACGCCGATCACCTCGTATTGGACGCCCTGGATGCGGATTTTGGCGCCAATCGGAAATTCGTCCGGCTCGAACAGCGTTTCGACGACCCGGCTGCCCAGGACGGCCACGCGCGCCCGGCTGTTGACATCGTTCTGGGTCAGAAAATTGCCAAAAGCCATGCTCAAATTGCGTATTTCATACAGGTTGGCCGTCACGCCAGAGACGGTCACGCGCGTGTTGCGCCCGCCATAGAGCACCTGGCGCGAGCCTTGCGTTTCGGCGGCCACCTGGATCACATCCGGCGCGTTCAGCGGGTCCGACAGGGCCTCGACATCGCGCAGGCTGAGCGCCTGGTAGCCCTGGCTGTTCCGGCTGTTGGTGACGATGGTGATCAGGTTCGAGCCGATGCCCTGGATTTGCGCTTCGATGGCCGCGCTGACGCCGTTGCCCACCGAGAGCAGGGCAATTACCGCCGCGACGCCAATGATCACGCCGAGCATGGTCAGCGCGGCGCGCAGCTTGTTGGTCACAAGCGCGCCCAAAGCCGTGAAAAAACTTTCGCTCAGGTTCATGGTGTCCCTCGCTTGTGCTGCACGACATCGTCGACGATCAGCCCGTCGCGGATGTGTACCACCCGTTCGACGCGCTGGGCCAGTTCGGGATCGTGGGTGACAAAGATGACCGTAATCCCCTGCGCGTGCAGTTGGTCGAACAGCGCCAAAATCTCTTCGCCCGATTGGGTATCCAGGTTGCCAGTTGGCTCGTCGGCGAGGATGATGCCCGGCTCGACGGCCAGCGCGCGGGCGATAGCCACCCGCTGCTGCTGCCCGCCGGAAAGCTCGTCGGGCTTGTGATCCATCCGATCGCTCAGCCCCACCGCCTGGAGCGCCCGTTGGGCGCGCTGCCGGCGCTCGCTTCGCCCGTGCCCGGCGTACATCAAGGGCAGTTCGACCTGCCTGAGCGCAGGTGTGCGGGCCAACAGGTTGAACTGCTGGAACACAAAGCCGATTTTCTTGTTGCGCACGCGGGCCAGTTGGTCATCGCTCATTTCACTCACGTCGATGCCGTCGAGGCGGTAGGTGCCGGCGGTGGGCTGATCCAGGCAGCCGATCATGTTCATCAGTGTGCTTTTGCCCGAACCGGACGGCCCCATGATCGCCAGCATTTCGCCTTCCTGCACGGTCAAATCGACGCCGCGCAAGGCGTGGACCACTTGCTCGCCCATCTGGTATTCTTTGGTGAGTCCGCGCAGTTCGATCATTATCTGCTCCATAGGCTTGTCCCGGAACCGCCCATGCCAAACGGCAGGCCACTGGTCGCGTCGGCGATGACCAATTGGTCGCCCGCTTTCAGCCCGCTCAAAATCTCGGTATAGCCGTTGTCGCGCAGGCCGATTTTCACTTCCACCTGGCTGATTTGGTCGCCGCGCTTGAGGTTCACGTAATACTTGGCGCTTTGCCGGTCGGCGACGATGGCCCGGTTGGGGACGAGCAGCGCCTCCTCGCGGCGGGCGGTAATCAACTCGGCGTTGGCGGTCAATCCGGCGCGCAGGGGCAGGTCGCCGGCCTCGACGCTCAAGTGTACTTGGTAGGTGATAATGTCGGCGTTGCGTTTGGCCTGAGGCGCAATGTACACCACCTGGCCGGACAGTGGCCGGTCTGGCCACGTTTCCAGGGTGATCGTCGCTTCCTGCCCCAGGACGATGCCGCCGATGTCGATCTCGTCCACGTCGAGTACCACTTGCAGGCTGTTCAGGTCGATCAATTCGACGACGATGCCGCTGGCCCATTCGCCTTGAGCGACGTTGACGGCGGTGATGACGCCAGCAAAGGGGGCGACGAGCGTGGCGTTGTCCAGGTTGGCCTGGGCTTCTTGTAGCGAAAGGCGGGACTGCTCAACTTGAGCCTTGGCTACGGCGATGCGTTCCTGGGTTGCGCCCTGCTGCAGCTTGTCGAGGTTAAGTTGGGCCTGGGCCACTTGGGCGCGCGCGCTGGCGATCTGGGTGGTTTTGGGGGCGAGCAGTGAGGCCAGGTTGGCTTGCGCTTGGGCCACCTGGGCTTCGGCGCTGCGCAGCGAACTGTCGTTGATTTCGGCCTTTTTCACGTTGTACTGGGCCAGGGCCACCTGGTAGTTGGTTTTGGCGTTTTCAAGCTGCTCGGCCTGCGGTGAATAGGGCGCCCAGTCTTTGGTCTGCCAGTTGTTGACCAGCGAGTCGTAGCGCAGTTGCGCCGCGTCGAGGGTGGTTTGCGCGTTGTCGAGGCTTTGCCGGGCGATGGCAAGCTGGTCGTCGCCTGTGGCATAGCGCACCTGGGCGGCGCGCAGGGCAGCCAGCGCGCTGTTGAGCGCGGCTTGGGCCTGGGCAACTTGCTCCTCGGTCGGCCCGGCCAGCAGATCGTCGAGCTGTGCCTGGGCGCTGTCCAGGGCGGCCTGCGACGCGGCGATCTCGAGCGGCGCGGCAGGTTTGAGCAGGTCGGCCAGATTGGCCTCCTGAATGGCCAGGGTTTGCTCGGCGTTGAGTACGCTGCGCGTCAGCGCCTCGCCGTCAAGCTGGAGCAGCACCTGCCCGGCCTGCACGGCGTCGCCCACGGCGACATAGACGGCCTGCACCGTGCCGGCGCGAGACAGGGTCAGCCGCGCCTGTCGCTGCGGCAGCAGGTGCCCGCTGGTGCTGATCCCGCTGGTCAGGTCGCCAACAAAGACGGTGACGGTCTGGTCGTCTGCCGGTGCGCTCTGTGCGCGGACGCGCTGGCGAATCAACAAACTGCCGCCCAATACGGCGGCGATGACGATAGCGGCGATGGCGAGTATAGAAATCAGACGGTTGCGATTGCGTTTTGCTTTCATAGGCTTTCTCCAAGATGCCGGGTATGCGCTCAATGCTTTTCACATATTTTACTCCAGCGATCTTGATTTGAGCAGTCCCAACCGTCATCGATTGGGTGCAAAATGCATCATCAGGGGGGTGACGATCGTCACCAAAAAGAGGGATTTTTAGACCCGCGCCGTTTTCCAACGCCCGCTGCGAAAGCGCAGGAAAAAGATCGTGCCGCGCACGGCCAGGTCGGCGGCCATGCCCAGCCATGCGCCGACCAGCCCAATGCCCAGCAGTTGGCCGATGAGCCAGGCCACCGGGACGCGGATGGCCCACACGCTGGCCCCGGTGGCGATCATCGGAAAGCGCGTGTCGCCCGCGCCGCGCAGATTGCCAGGAAACACCTGCGCGGCGGCCAGCAGCGGCTGCACAAAGCCGACGATGCGCAGCGGCATGATGGCCGCGTCGATGACTTGCGGATCGTCGGTGAAAATGCGGATCAGGGGGCGGGGAAAAAAGATGAAAACCAGGCCCATCATCGACATCAGGATGGCGGCGATGCGGCAGGCGAGGTAGCCGTTTTGCTCGGCTCGTTTGGGATCTTGAGCGCCCAATGCCTGGCCGACCAGGGTGGTGCCAGCCACAGCAAAGCCGAATCCGGGCATAAAGGAGAGCGATTCGGCGCGTAGGGCCACGGCGTGAGCGGCCACCGACACGGTGCCCATGCCGGCAATGATGCGCACGAATGTCATCTGCCCAAGCTGCATGATGACGCGTTCGACGCCGGTGGGCAGTCCGACGTTGAGCAGCCGTTTGATCATCGGCCAGTCGATGCGCCAGTCGCGCAGTTCGATCTTGAGGCCGGAGCGCCCTTTGAGCAGCACGCCGACCACGATCAGCCCGCCGACAAAGCGCGCCACCGTTGCGCCGATCCCGGCGCCGGCGATGCCGAGTTTGGGCAGTCCCCAGGGTCCGTAGACGCCGACCCAGGAGACGATGACATTGATCAGGTTGACCACGCCCATCACGGCCATCGTAATGCGGGTGTCGCCCGCGCCGCGCAGGCTGGCATTGACGACAAACATCAGCGATTGAAAGGTGAACGCCAGGGCCACGATGCGCATATACGCCACCCCCTGCGGCAGCGTTTCTGCGTCGGCGCCCATCAGGCGCACGGCCGGCTCGGCCAGCAGCACGCCCAGCAGCGTCGCCAACAGGCCGATGATCAGCCCGATGATCATGGCCTGGCGCACGGCGCGGTTGGCAGTGTCCATATCTTGCGCGCCCACCGAGCGGGCCACCAGCGCCGTCGCGCCGGTCGAGATGGCGGTGAACAGGGTGGTGGTCAAAAAGACCCACTGGGTAGACAGACTCATGGCCGCCAATGAGGACGCGCTCAAATGCCCGACCAAAATGGTATCGACGATGCTGACCATCATGCTGAGCATCTGCTCGCCGGCAGCGGGCAGGGCCAGGCGCAGCACCTCGCGGCGAGCGTCGGTCTGCTGCGCCCCGCGGCGACGTTTTTGCAGCCAGGCGCGGGTCTGAGCGATCAGGTCGGCCATGTCAATGTGCCCAGGCAGATGCCCAAGGGCGTCAGGTTGGCTTGATTGATAACCCTGTACATCTTGACCTTTCATAGAGTGTCACGGCTTACGGCTTACGAATTACGGCTTACGGCTTACGAATTACGGCTTACGGCTTACAAATCACGCCGCCTCTTCCCAGGCTACAAACTGTCGTTCATAGAGATCGCGGTACAGCCCGCCCAGATCGACCAATTCGTCGTGCGTGCCTTGCTCGGCGATGCGCCCGTCGTCGATCACATAGATGCGGTCGGCTTTGCGCACCGTGCTCAGCCGGTGGGCGATGACGATTGCCGTGCGCCCGCGCAGCAGTCGCTCCAGCGCATCCTGGATCAGCGCCTCTGTCACTGTATCCACGCTGGAAGTGGCCTCATCCATGATCAGCAGGCGCGGATCGACCAGCAGCGCGCGGGCAATGCAGATGAGCTGCCGCTGGCCCACCGACAGGTTGACCCCGCCCTCCAGGATTTTGGTCTGGTAGCCGTCGGGCAGGTTGCGGATAAAGGGATCGGCGTTGGCCTCGCGCGCGGCAGCGTACACTGTCTCGTCGCCGGCATCAGGGCGGCCAAAGCGGATGTTGTCGGCGACGGTGCCTGAAAACAGAAACGGGTCCTGCGGCACCAGCCCCATCTGCCGGTGCAGGCTGCCCTGAGCGATCTGCCGCAAATCATAGCCATCGATGCGGATTGCGCCGTGCTCGAATTCGTAAAAGCGCGCGGCCAGGTTGGCGATGGTCGTCTTGCCCGCGCCGGTCGGCCCAACCAGGGCGATGGTTTCGCCCGGCGCGATGCTGAGATTGATCACGTGCAGGATTTCTTTTTCGTCCGTATACTGGAATGATACGTTTTCGAATTCGATTTTGCCCACGATACCCGGCAGTTCGACCGCGTCCGGGCGATCCTGCACCGCCGGTGCGGTATCAAGCAGCTCAAGCACGCGCTCGCCGCCCGCCGTTGCCGCCTGGAGGGTGGTGTACAACTGGCTCAGGTCGCGGATGGGGTTGAAAAAGCGGCCCACATAGGTGAGAAAGGCCACCACCACGCCGATGGTCAGTGTTCCGCGGGCGATCATGCTGCCGCCGCCCCAGAGCACGATGCAGGTGGCGGCGATGCTCAAAATGTCGACGATGGGCAAAAAGGCGAACGACAGCGACATGGCGTTGATATAGGTATCGCGGTTGGCGCGGTTGATCGCTTCAAAGTGTTCCTGGGTGGTTGTTTCCTGCGCAAAGGCCTGGATCACGCGCATACCGTTGATGTTTTCGGCCAGGTCGCCGATCACGGCAGCGATCTTTTCCCGCGTCTGCCGAAAAGCCACCCGTGCGTGACGGCTGAACCACATCGTCGCCAGCACCATCAGCGGCAGCACGCTAAAGGTGAGTAGGGCCAGGCGCGGCTCCATACTCACCATCACCACGATGGTGCCGATCAGCATGACCCCGTCGCCGAGCAGGCTGATCAGCCCCTCGGAAAGCAGTTCGTTGATCACACCCACGTCGCTGAACACGTGCGAGATGGTCACACCGATGATGTGCGTGTCGTGATAGGGCACCGACAACGCCTGCAAGTGCCGGAACAACAGCCCGCGCAGCGTGGTCAGCACTCGTTGTCCTACCCACGAGAGCACATAGCTTTGCGCCGCCGACGACAAATAGACCGCGCTGAGGGTCAAGGCCAGCCAGATGCAGGTGGCGATCAGCCCCTGACCATCCTTGTTGGCGATGTTTTCGTCGATGGCGACGGCGGTCAGGATCGGCGCGATCAGGTTGGCCGCCGACGCCACCAGCATCAGCAGCGCGGCCAGGAGCATTTGCAGCCAGTAGGGTTTGACAAACTGGAGCAGCCGCCAGATCACCTGTCCGCTGATGCGCCCGGTTTGTTCTTTCGATCCCAGGCTGTGCAGCGCGTGACCCGGCCCGCCCGCTGCAGCACTTCCACCGAGATTGATCATTGGGCTACACCTTTCTTTTCTTCCTGCGGGCGGAGTTGTTTGTAGTAAATTTCGGCATAGATTTCGCTGCTCTCGAGCAGCTGCTCGTGTGCGGTGCGCTCATCGCTGCGAACACCGCGCGCGACGATGCGGCCTCTTTCCAATACCAGCACCTGGTTGGCGCGACGAACGGTGCTCAACCGTTGGGCGATGACGAACGAGGTGCGCTGTTCCATCAGCCGGGCCAGCGCAGCCTGGATCAATGCCTCGGTCTCGGTATCGACGCTGGACGTAGCATCGTCCAAAATCAGGATGCGTGGGTTTTTGAGGATCGCCCGCGCGATGGCGATGCGCTGCTTTTGCCCGCCGGAGAGCGTCTCGCCGCGCTCGC
>CAYRXM010000163.1:0-10463 GCA_964428175.1 uncultured Anaerolineae bacterium | reverse complement strand
GAAACCAGGTTTTTGCCAAAAACCTGGTTTCTCCCCAACCTGTTGAGAAGATACTACTGAGCAACATCGGCGATGTAATGGAGTGAGAAATGACTAAAACCCAGATCGCCATTTTGTGGGGACTGACCATCCTGGTCGTGATCTCGTTTATCGTCCTGGGGCGGATCATCTCACGCCCGGCGGCGCAGGCCTTGCCGATCTCGATGCCGCCGGCCAGGACCTATCACCTGTCCCAGGTAGACTATTCAGCGCGGGGCTACTATGCTCGCGCCCAGCAGGCCGCGTCGAGCTGGCAGGGCGACGCGCAGCTCGTTTCGGCGTCTGCGCACTGGCCCTTTGTGCGCCTCGACAACCTGTCGCAGCCGACGACGTGGACTTTTCAGTTCTTTTCGCCGGCCACGCAGCGCATTTACGTGACCAGCGTCGACGACAAGAGCGTCACTTTTGTGCGCAGTTCATTGACGCCGTATCCGCTGGCGGTAGTGACGGTGGAGCGGTGGCAAATCGACAGCCCCGCTGCGCTGAACGCCTGGCTGAACGGGGGCGGCGGGCAGTTTCTGGAGCTGAACCCTGCCGTCGATGTCAGCGCAAGGCTGGTCGCCGGCGATCAAGACAGCGCCGAGTGGGTCGTTGTCGGCTCGGTGTCCGGCTCGCCAGACGTGCAGATCACGCGCATCGATGCAGCGACCGGAGACGCGGCCGACTGAACCGGTAGGAGCAAAATACCATTGACGGTTGCTATCGTTTGGGAGTATAGTTAATCAAGCCGTAGAAAACGATGCGGCCCCGGTTCTGTTCCGGCCGGGTTGGGTGCAAATGCCATTAGAGGAGAGGTCAGATGGGTAAGTGGTTCAAAAGGTTCAAAAATCAAGATCGTGGGCAAAGCCTGGTCGAACTGGCGCTGCTTTTACCCGTCCTGATTCTCTTGTTTCTGGGCATCATCGAGCTGGGCCTGATGCTGCGCGCCTACCTGGTGGTAGTCAATGCCAACCGCGAAGCGGCCCGTTTTGCCTCACGCGGCGTGTACAGTGACGAGGACATCGCCAACCGGGTGCGCATCGCCTTTTCCGGCCAACTGCCCGCGCGCACGGTCGACGATCCCAACGTGGGCATCATCGTGACCCGGTTCCAAATCGCACTCGATTCCAACCAGCCGGACGGATACAGGAGCGAGTGGACGCAGCCGGTTTACGTCACCGGCACGCTGCAGACCGGCGACGCGGCGCGCGACCTCCAGATTCTCAATGATCTGATCATGAAACCGGCTGAAGAGCTTGAGCGGCTCAAGGCCAGCACCAAGGCGATCAATGAGGGGCTGTCCAAAGAGGATGGGGCAGTGGCGACCAGCCACTCCATGATCGTCGTCGAGGTGCTCTACCAGCACCCACAGTATTTGCACGCGCCCATCTTTGAGTGGATTTTCCCCGACCCGATGCTGTTGTACTCGAAAACCGCGATGCGCGTGGGAACGGGTCGGGTCAATTAGCGCCTGTTTGTTTGACCGGGGTGGAAAAGCGATCTAAACCTCGATATTTTCTGGCGGTGTTCCGCCCCTGTTTGGATGAGGAGTGTACTATGAGAACAATAACACCGGTAGCGACCCATCGCCGGCAGCGCAGTGAGGCCGGGCAAAGCATCATCCTGATCGCTTTTGCCTTCGTCACCCTGCTGATCGTCATCGGCCTGGCCATCGACCTGGGTCTGGTCTACATCGAGCGCATCAAGTTGGGCAAGGCCTGCGACGCGGCCGCCCTTTCTGCCGCGCAAGACCTGCCCTTTGAAGAGTTTGCCACCATGCGGGCGATGGAATACCTGACTAAAAACGGCTATGGGCCGCAAAACACCACCCTGGACGTGATCGCCTTCACGGGCAACACCTTTGAGACCAAGCTGGAGAACAACTGGAACAGCCAGAATGTGGGCCGCATAGTCGGCACGGTCAGCATCAACACCGCCGATTATCGCATCAAGGTGACGGGCCAAGAACAGCCCGCCGACAAGATTCGCGTCTCCGGGCTGGTCAACGTGCCCATGAACTTTATCCGTTTCGCCAACATCTTTGGCTTTGACTTTGATACCGTGCCGGTGTCGGCCAGCGCGTTGGCCGAAAACGTGAGCAACCTGGACATCATGTTTGTCTATGACGAATCCGGGTCGATGATCTTTGACACGCGCTGCTATGGCTGCTACCAGCAAGACATCAATATAGCGAACAAGCAGTACACGCCATATCCGGCCGGCCTGCGCCGCTACCTGCCCTACCCGGACTGGTTGAACCAATCATATGATCCAGTCACCTACAACGGGCACCGTATCTTGACCCAGGAAGCCGAGTATTTCGCCAATGCCACCTCGTACGGCGGCCAGCACGACTATCACTTTGCCGCCTATACGCCCGGCAATATGCATTGGACGATGCAGCGCGTTCAAAATTCGGACGCCTCCGGCTACAGCAGCGAAACGGGCGACCGGCGCGGCGCGCACATGATGCTCGGCCCGCTGGACTATGGCCGGTTCACCGGTTATGCGACGCCGGCCGCGGCCAAGGCCCGCGCTCCGCGTCTGGACTATGCCTTCGATCTGCCCAGCGCCGGCACCTGGTACGTCTGGATTCGCGCACAATGTGGGTTGAGCCAGATGCAAGCTATGGTCGTCGACGGCTGCGTGGTTCACTGGGGCACGGATGGGAACACGATCGGCTCGACCAGCGCCGGGCAGTTCAAGAGTGGGCCCTCCTCTGACTATAAAACCGGCTTTTTCACCAACCGGGTCTGGAGCTGGGTGCGCGTGGGCAATTTTAGTGCTTCTTCGCCCGGCGTGCGTTACGTCAACTTTTGGGGCGGCGGCCTGGCTTTCCGGCTGGACAAGATCGTGCTGACCACCAACCCGACCAGCACGGCATCCAGCAGCACCGACGGTGCGCCGAATTTTATCACCAACAAGACCCCGCACGTCTGGAACGACAAATCTGTCCGCGAAGCGCCCGGCGGCACCTATTTGTCCTATTCGTACAGCGGTGAATACGGCGGCCCGGCGGACAGCGGCGACCGCGCCGCCATCAATGCCAAGGCCAATATCAAGATCAACTTTGCCGTGTATCCGTGCAACCCCAATTACGGCCTCGAGTATAACGCCGATTGGGACGGCAATGGCAAGATCGACTATTACGAGTCGTGCGACAACCGCGCCGATGATTTGTTCGACGACTATCAACCGATCCGCTTTGCCAAGGCCGCCGCGCAAAACTTTGTCAAGCGGCTTAATGCCCGCTTTGACCAGGTGGGGTTTGTCTCTTACTCGACCAAGGGCGAGATACTCAACGAGTTGATGTGTACCCTGACTCCTTCGACCGGACTGGATCGCATGCCCGATGAGCCGGGGGTCTGGGACCCCGCGACCGGCCCCGATCTGGCCTGGACGTGGTGTTATGACCACCGGGCCTCCGGCGATGGGCTGAGCGGCAAGCCGGCCGACGATAGGACTCACGGCAGCATCATCTGGGCCATCGAGAAAATGTACCCGGACTCCAGCACCAACATGGCCGAGGGCATGAAGTTTGGCATCGAGACCCTGGGCACCGGCACCGGGCACTATGGGCGGCCCAACGCGGCCAAGGTCATGCTGCTGCTCACCGACGGTGTGGCCAACGCGACACCCAGCGGCAGCGACCCGTGCAAGAGCGACAACCAGTGGCCGGATGGCGGCTCGGGCACGGCCCTGGACTGCGTGATCTATTACGCCGACGTGGCCTACAACAACAGCATCATCATCTATACCATCGGCCTGGGCGCCGGCGCCGACGCTATCATCCTGAATGAGGTGGCCGAACGCACCGGCGGCGTGTACTATTATGCGCCGGGCGGCGACCAGCTCGACGCGATCTTTCAACAGATCGCCGACCAGGTTCTGCTGCGCCTGCTTGACTAGGCCGGCTCTTCTCCGGATTTTCGCCTTCCCGGATGCGGGCATTGCGCTCGCATCCGGGAAGTTTGTTTCAGCGGGTGGCGGCAGGGCGCTTCAAATTTGCTATACATAAAGTGATCGCGCCCCCTTGACAATTTCCCTGTAAGTGGTGTATTATAAAGTAAGGTATGTCCATCCCGCACATCATGTCAGGAGGGTTACAATGAACCGGCGACGCACGTTCCTTATCGTTTTTGTCATTCTCGTCTTGATCCTGGTCGTTGGCATCGGCGCATTGCTCTTGTTAAGGGGGGGACTGTTAGGCGGCGATGCCCAGCCGACAGTTCAGGTGGGAGATGGTGGCATCCCCACACTCACTCCCGAAATCGTGACCAAACGTGTCGTCGTTGCGCTGCAGACGATCCCGCGCGGGATGCGCATTCCGCCGGATGCGGTCGAAATCCGCGAATGGCCGATCAACGACCCCGCTTTTCCCAGCGACCCGATCTACAATCTGGAAGATGCGGTGGGGATGACGGCGCGCGTCGAGATTCCGATGCATCGCCCGGTGAGTGCGTCCAAGATCAAAGTGGTCTTTCAGGGTGAAGGCTCCGAGTTTTCGCTGGCCATTCCCAAGGGACGGGTGCTCTATGCCATACCGATCAAGGCCATTTCAGCCGTGGCCAACGCCGTGCAGCCCGGCGACCGGGTGGATGTGATGATCTCGTTCCTGGTCGTAGACGTGGAGCAGAGCCTGCAGGCCAAACTACCGGTCGCCTGGGCAGGCGATCCCGAACTGTGTATGGAGGCTGCGTGCCAGGCTGCCGGCGAGCAGATTCCCCGCCTGGTCAGCCAATACACGGTGCAGAATGCGCTGGTCTTGGGGGTGGGTATGTGGACCGGCGAGCCGGACATTGCCGCGGTTCGGCCCAGCGAGATGGAAGACACTACGACGCCAGGCGAAACCCAGGTGACCCAGGTGATCGAAGGCGAAGGAGAGGCCGCGCCAGTAGCGGCTCAAAACATCGCCGTGCAATTGACCGACATTCGCGTGATTTCCCTGGTCGTCGACCCGCAGGATGCACTGGTGCTCAAGTGGCTGCTGGAAAGCAATGCCTCAATCGACATGGTGATGCGCTCGGCAATCGACCAGGATGTGTACAGCACCGAGGCAGTTACGCTCAAGTACATGCTGGATCGTTTCGCCATTTCGCTGCCGCCCAAGCTGGCTACCGTGCCCGAAAACAAGTTCAAGTACAGCCTCATCGATACGATGCTCGAATATCAACAGTCGACTGCACAGCCTGCACAGTAAACGGGTCAATGGACGTACATACAAATACAATGAGGGGTGGCTATGAGTTCCGAGCAGGTCATTCGGGTCTTGATTGTCGATGATGTCGCCGAGACGCGCGAGAACTTGCGCAAGTTGCTGTATTTTGAGACGGATATCGAGGTGGTGGGCACAGCCACCAATGGGCAAGAAGCCATCGAGATGTCGGCGCAGTACCAGCCGCACGTGGTGCTGATGGACATCAACATGCCCGAACTGGACGGCATTTCGGCCAGTGGGGCGATCCGCCAGCGGGTGCCCACCGTGCAGATCATCATGATGTCGGTGCAGAGTGAGGCCGACTATTTGCGGCGGTCGATGATGGCCGGCGCCAGTGACTTTTTGACCAAGCCGTTCAGCAGCGACGATCTGGTCGCTTCGATCCGGCGGGTGTATGAAATGTCGGCCCACCTGCGCAGTATGCCGGTCGGGGCGGTGACTACCGTCGAGTCTGCGCAGGTGCGGCCCGAAAATGAAGGCCGAGTCATTGCCGTGTTCAGTCCCAAAGGTGGCGTAGGCTGCACCACCGTACTGATCAACCTGGGCATCGCCATCCACCAGGCGCAGCCCAATTCCAAAATCGCGCTGATGGATTGCAGCATGCAGTTTGGTGATGTGGGCATCTCGCTGTATCTGCGAGAAAGCCGCAGTATTTCTGATCTGGCCGGGTTGATCGAAGAAATTGACGCGGACTTGATCGAAAGCGCGATAACCACGCACGACGCTTCGGGGCTGCGCGTCTTGTTGGCCCCGCTCAAGCCCGAAGAGGCCGAACTGATCACCACCGAACACGTGCGGCGCATCGTGGCCGGGTTGAGACAGTTGTACGATTATGTCCTGATCGACATGGGTTCGACGCTGCAAGATATGGAACTGGCTATTTTCGATCTGGCCGACCGGGTGATCTTGCTCACCGCGCCAGATGTGCCGTCGGTCAAGGACGTTCGGCTGTTCTATGATTTGATCGAGGCCCTGGAATACCCGGCCGAAAAGTTTGTGCTGGTTCTGAACAAAGCCGACCCGCGCACGGGCGTGACGATTCGGCTGATTGAGGGCAATGTCAAAAAGAAAGTGTTTGCCGAAATCCCCTATGAGGGGCGTATCATTTTGCAGTCGGTCAACCAGGGTGTGCCGTACATGATCATGCCCAACGTGGACAAGCGCCAGCCCCTTTTTGTGCAAACGGCGGCGTTTGCCGAAGCGGTTCTAAAGCAGTTCGAGGAACCCGTTCAGGTCCAAGATGCGCCGGAGGGCGCATCGCGGCCTTCGCTGGGGCGATTGTTCACCTAGCAGATTGTGGATCAAGCCTGTTTGCAGTAAACGGACCAGGAGTTGCCAATGTCTTTATTGAAGAGAATAGAGCGTAGTCAGCAGCCGGCGTCGCCGGGCGGCGGTGATGCCGGATCGTCGGCCTCCAAAATGCGCGAGCTTCGCGTTCGACGGCAGGCCACTTCGCCGGTGCGCGATCAGTATACCGACATCAAGACGCGGGTGCAAAACCGGCTCATTTCCGAAATCGATCCGCAAATGGATATGTCGCGAACCGATGAAGTCCGCTCGCAAATTGAAGACCTTTTCGATCAAATACTGGCCGAGGAAAGCATCATCCTCAGCCGCGCCGAGCGCCAGCGCCTGTTTGAAAACATTGTCGCCGAAATTTTGGGCTATGGCCCTATCGAGCCGCTGTTGGCCGACGAGAGCGTGACGGAAATTATGGTCAATGGGGCCAAGCAGGTTTATGTGGAACGCAGCGGCAAGCTGATCAGAACCAACATTGTGTTCGAAAGTGACGATCACGCACTGCGCATCATCGACCGCATCGTGGCCCCGCTTGGCAGGCGCATCGACGAAAGCCAGCCCTACGTAGACGCGCGTCTGCCCGATGGCTCGCGCGTCAACGCCATCATTCCCCCGCTGGCTATCAACGGCCCAACACTGACTATCCGTAAATTCTCCAAAACGCCGTTGACCATCGAAAACCTGATCGAGTTCGGTTCGATCACCCCAGAAGCGGTCGAGTTTTTGCGCGCCTGCGTGATCGCGCGAATGAACATCGTCGTATCCGGCGGCACCGGCTCGGGCAAGACCACGCTGCTCAACATCCTGTCGGGCTTTATCCCGGAAGACGAACGCATCATCACCGTCGAAAACGCCGCCGAACTCCAGTTGCGGCAGGACCACGTGGTGACGCTCGAATCCCGTCCGGCCAACATCGAAGGCAAGGGGGCGGTCGAAATCCGCGACCTGGTGATCAACTGCCTGCGTATGCGCCCCGACCGCATTGTGGTTGGAGAGTGCCGTGGCGGTGAGGCGCTGGATATGCTCCAGGCGATGAACACCGGTCACGACGGCTCGCTCACCACCGCGCACGCCAACAGCCCGCGCGACACGCTGTCTCGTCTGGAGACGATGTGTCTGATGGCCGGTATGGACCTGCCCGTGCGCGCCATCCGCGAGCAGATCGCATCGGCGGTGCAGGTGGTGGTGCAGCAGTCTCGTATGCGCGATGGGTCGCGCAAGGTCGTCAACGTCACCGAAGTGCAGGGCATGGAAGGTGACGTGGTCGTCATGCAGGATATTTTTCAGTTCGAGCAAACCGCGTTCGAGGGTGGCAAGGTCATCGGCCGGCTCAAGCCGACGGGGATTCGCCCCAAGTTTATGGATCAAATCGATCAAGCTGGCATCCGCCTGCCGCCCAATGTCTTTGGCGTCGCCGAGCGGTTCCGCTACTAGGCCGGAGTTTAGGTCGAGACCCATCCGGGCGCAAGAGATGGGTCATAGTTGAATGGAGAGAGTGCTGGAATGGATCCACTGATTATCGTGCTGGTTATCGTGGGCATAGCCGCAGTGGTCGTGCTCATTCTTGCACTGCGTAGTGGTGGACAGCGCGAAGAGGTGCAGATTGAGCGGCGGCTGGACAGTTATGTGTCCCAAGACGTTGAACCTGCGAAAAAGGATATCGAACAGGAGGCCAAGCGCCTTTCCAAGCTGACCGAGGGCTTGAGCAAAGCCGTCGAGAAACGCAGCTTTGGGGCCAAAATCGCCGAACAGTTGGGACGCGCCAACGTCAAGCTGACCGTAGGCGAGTATATCATTTTGAACTTGCTCAGCCCGGTCTTTTTCGGCGCGCTGGCGCTGCTCATCTTTAGAAGCATTATGTTCCTGGTCGGGGTACTTTTTGGTCTTTTCGTCCCCCGCATGGTGGTTAACATCTTGAGCAAGCGCCGGCTCAAGCAGTTCAACAACCAACTTGGCCCGGCCATCAACCTGATGGTGAACGGCTTGCGCTCCGGGTACAGCATGCTCCAATCGATGGAGTCGGTGGCCCGCGATATGCCCCCGCCGATTTCGGACGAGTTTGGCCGGGTGACGCTTGAAATCGGCCTCGGCATTCCCAATGACGAGGCGTTGCAGCACCTGGGCAAGCGCGTGCCCAGCGATGACCTGGGTTTGATGATCACGGCGATCAATGTCCAGCACGAGGTCGGTGGCAACCTGGCCGAAATCCTGGATGTGATCAGCTTTACGATTCGAGAGCGTGTGCGTATCAAGGGTGAAATTGCCGCGTTGACCGCACAGGGTATGATGACCGGATACGTGATCTCGGGCCTGCCCATCGCATTGGCCTTGATCCTGACAGCGATGAACAAAGAGTACATGGGCCGCATGTTTACCATGACCTGCGGCTGGATGATGCTCGGCGTGTCGCTGGTTCTGATCGTACTCGGCTTTGTTGCGATGATGAAAATCGTACAAATTGAGGTCTGACGTTTCCCAAGGAAACAGATCGAGTTGGAGCGAGCATTAGACATAGGGAGGTTGCTATGCCTGGTAATGCGGCCGCCGGTGTGATCGTCGGCATTGTATTGCTGGTTTTGGGGGTGGTGATCGTCGTCGCATTGATCGCGCGCCGCCGCCGCCCGCGTGATGTATCGACGCTGGAAGCGCGGCTGGCCGAGTACAGCGAACGCGACACGGCGGTGACTTTGCAAGAGATTGAGCTGTCGGCCTCTTTTGCTGATCGCATCGTTTACCCTGCGCTGGATAAAATTGCCGAGTTTGCGACTCGCTTTACGCCGGCCAAAACACTGGCTGCGCTCGAACACAAACTCGAGCTGGCCGACAACCCCAACAACCTGACCCCCACCCGCTTTTTTGCAATTCGTATCGGGGCCATGATTGTGTTGGGCGTGATGCTCTTTGCCATCATGACGCTCACCCGGCAGCCTTTCGGGCAGCGGCTTCTGTTCACCGGCATCGTCGGCGCGCTGGGGTATTACTTGCCCAGCCTGTGGTTGGGCAGCAAAATCCGCACCCGCCAGCAAAACATCGTCAAGCAACTGCCTGACGCGCTCGACCTGTTGATGATCTGCGTCGAGGCCGGTTTGGGGTTCGACCAGGCGGCGAGCAAACTGGTCGAAAACGCCGAGGGTGAGCTGCCCAGCGGTTTTAACCGTTACTTGCAAGAAGTGCGCCTGGGAAAAACCAGCCGCGAGGCCATGCTGGCCATGTCGGCGCGCATGGAAGTGCCGGACGTCACCCAGTTTGTGGCCGCCGTGGTTCAGGCGCAGCAACTCGGTGTCAGCATGGCCAAAATTCTGCGCGTGCAGTCCGAGCAGATGCGGATTTTGCGGCGTCAGCGAGCTGAAGAAAAAGCGCACCAGGCGCCGATCAAGATGATCTTTCCAATGGTTTTTCTGACCTTCCCCACCATTTTTATTATGCTGCTCGGCCCGGCTGTTTTGTTGATGATGGAAAGTGGCGTTCTGGGCGTGATTTGAAACAGTCGCAAGATAGTCTTGACGAACCACTTCAGGCCGCGCGCGCTTTCGGCGCGGCCTGACAGAAAGAGGGCATCTTTGGCTGTCAAGCAGTGGCTGGCAGAGGTCGGGCGGCGCTTGCTAGACCTTGTATATCCGCCCCGTTGTGCCGGGTGCGGTCGGTTGGGTGAAGCTTTTTGTGCTTCTTGTCGCAACTCGGTTCCTCGTGTTGTCCCGCCGGTTTGTTCATCGTGTGGTATGCCCACGCCTGATTCTTCTCTTTGCGCGCGCTGCCAGACCCATCCACTCCAGATCGATGGCGTCCGCTCGGTCGTGTTTTTTGAAGAGCCGCTGCGCCAGGCGATCCATCGCCTCAAATACGCCGCCGCACGCGATATGGCCCACCCGCTCGCCGGCTGGCGATGTTGACCGTGTCTCCCCACAGGTCGTAGATGAACCTTCTCATC
>CAYRXM010000162.1:10449-10528 GCA_964428175.1 uncultured Anaerolineae bacterium | reverse complement strand
GGCAGCGCGCAGAAGACGGTTTGCCGATGTTTGGCTGACTGCGACTGTGAAATCGGCGCAGGTCGAGTAGGCCGAACCG
>CAYRXM010000162.1:0-10349 GCA_964428175.1 uncultured Anaerolineae bacterium | reverse complement strand
GTCTTTGGTTCGCCGAACCGGTCTTTGGTTCGCCGAACCGGTCTTTGGTTCGCCGAACCGGTCTTTGGTTCGCCGTATCGAGACCGGGCCGGATTGGCGAGAGGAGCGCACAATGCAACTGGCACGATTTTATCACCCCGATCTGGGCACGCGGCTAGCCGTGTACCGAGATGGCAAGGTCTACGATTTGACCGCCGCCGGGCGGCCCGAACTGGGCAGTCTGAGCAACTTGATTGAGGCGTCGGTAGAAAAGCCCATTGTCGAGTGGTTGCAAGGCATCGACTGGGTGCGGCTTCCGGCCTATCCGGGTGCTTTGTTCGAGAACGCGCCCGGCCCCGGCACGCCGCACTGGCTGCCGCCGGTCGACCGGCAGGAGGTGTGGGCCGCCGGCGTGACCTATGCCTGGAGCCGTGAGGCGCGCGTCCGCGAGGCGACCAGCAAAGAGATCTACGTCAAGGTCTACGAGGCCGAGCGCCCGGAGCTTTTTTTCAAGTCGCTGCCCGAAAAAGTGGTCGGGCCGAACGACTGGGTGGGCATTCGCCCTGACAGCCGTTGGAACGTCCCCGAGCCGGAGCTGGCCCTGGCAATCAACCCCAGGCTGGAAATCGTTGGCTATACGGTGGGCAATGACATGAGCAGTCGCGACATCGAGGGTGAAAATCCGCTCTATCTGCCCCAGGCCAAGGTCTACCGGCATTCTTGCGCGCTGGGACCGTTCATCACCCTGGCCCAGGATGTGGACGCTGGCTCGACGTCCATTGGCGTCGAGCTTGCCATCCGGCTCGACATCCGGCGCGGCGGCGCAACGGTGTTCAAGGGCGAAACGAACACGGCCAAAATCCACCGCCGCCTGGACGATCTCGCTGCCTGGTTGGGGCGCTGCGCCGATTTCCCCCACGGCGCTGTCCTGCTCACCGGTACCGGCATCGTCCCCGGCGACGATTTCACCCTGCGGGATGGCGATGAAATAAGCATCGAAATAGAAAATATCGGTGTTTTGAGGAATGTGGTGAGAAAAATGTGATTGACCGCGAACCTCCGAGGTCGGCGCATCAGGATTGGGGATTCCTGTCGTTCAGCGTTGAAAGGACATCGCATCAGACGATGAAAAACTATCGACCTGTCATGAGCTTTGACGAGGATGTGGCCCGGCGAGACATCGGTTTTCGGCGCGGCGACGAGCGCGAGGCGGTCGAGTTCCTGGCGCAATTGGCCGGGGATGGTCCCGCTCTGGAACTGGGCATCGGTACCGGACGGATCGCGCTGCCCCTCGCGGCGCGCGGGATTCGCGTCGACGGCGTCGATCTGTCACCGGCGATGGTCGAGCAACTGCGCACCCGGCCTGGCGGCGACCGGCTCGCGGTCACCATCGGCGACCTGGCCGACGTGCCGGTTGCGGGCGCCTACCGGCTGATCTATGTGGTTTTTAATACGCTGTTCAACCTGCTGACCCAGGACGATCAGGTGCGCTGTTTTCAAAACGTCGCCGCGCATCTTGCCGATGACGGCGTGTTTGTCATCGAAGTTTATGTGCCGGCCTTTCTCCACCGGCTGCGCCACAATCAATACGTCGATGCCGAATCGATCCAGGTCGACCAGGTGCGGCTCGACGTGTTGCGCCACGATGCGGCGACGCAGACCATTGAGGAAAGCCACGTGTCGCTCACACGCGAGGGGATTCGCTTGAACCCGGTCGTTCAACGCTACGCCTGGCCGAGCGAACTCGACCTGATGGCGCGAATCGCCGGGCTGCGGCTCACAGATCGCTGGGGAGGATGGAATCGGGAACCATTCACTTCCAGCAGCGACGCGCACGTCTCCGTCTACGGATGGTGAACTGATACTCTTTTGTTCCGTGCCAGGAGGGAAAATGCCCCCAACGATCATCGAATCCGCTTTCAATCCATATCATGACGAGGTGCAGGGCAAAGCCAACGAGCCGATCGCCGTCGCCGCGCTGCTCGACCGTGCGGCGCTGCGGCTGGGCCTGGGGCCGGTCAAGCACAGCCTGGGCGAGATCGTCGAGCGATTGGACCGCAACGCGCCGCGCGTGGCCGTGATCGGCGGATCGGCTGACCACCCGGCGCACATTGTCGATCTGGATACGGTGTTCTGGGCGGCGACGCGCATCTGGAAGCTCGGTGGTGTGCCCTTTTATTTCAGCCTGCCCGTCCTCTGCGACGGCACCGCGCAGAGCCACACCGGGATGAGCTACAGCCTGCACAGCCGCAACCTGACCGCCGAAACGGCAATCAACCAGATGGAGGCGCACGCCTACCACGCCGCGTTCGTCATCTCGGGCTGCGACAAGACACCGCTGGGTATCGCTTCTGGCCTGGCCCTGCTTGATCGAACCCGGCAGCGGCGCGGCGACGCGCCACTGTGGGCCACCTTTGCTCCTGCTCACGTCTTGCGCGGCGGCACGATCCCGCCCGATCTGGTCGAGGCACTGGACGCGCTCGCCTTCGAGGCCGGGCGGCAGGGTCACGAAGACATTGCCCGCGATTTGCGCGCGGCGATGGGCACCATCTTGCAGTGCATCTCTAACGCGGCCTTCCAGGGCATCCTCATCCGCGCCCGCCAGGTGGGTTTGTTGGACGAAGAAGAGCACAAAATGGTCGAAAATGCGCTCGCCGCGCACACCTGTCACGCTCAGGGCGGCATCTGCGCGTTCAACGGCACCGGCAACTCTACCCGCCACGTCCTCTCCGCGCTGGGGCTGGCCCATCCCGCGCTCGATCTGTTGCCCAAACCGGCAATGGCCGCCCAAATCGAGCGCGCTGTCGATGACCTGTTTGCGCTGTTCAACCGGACCGAGTACAGTGTGAGCGAGATCGTCCGCCGCAACTGGGCCAACGCGGTGCGCATCCACAGCGCCACCGGCGGATCGACCAACCTGTCCATGCACCTGGTCGCATTGATGCTCTATGCCGGGGTCGAGGTGAGTGTGGCGGACATGGATCGCATCCGCCGCAGCCCGCCCGTGCCCGACCTGTTCGATTACAGCCTGAGCGAGGGGCGCGACATCCATGCGCTGGCCAGGCAAACCGCCGACGGGCTGATCCGTGGGATGGAGACAGTGTTTTACGAACTTGGAAATAACGGTATACCGATGGATGTCGATGCGCCGACCGTCACCGGCACAACCTGGGCCGAGCGTCTGTCCAATGTCGAAGGATTGCCCGCCGATGGCGTCGAGCGCAACCCGATTATTTTGAGCCGCCCGCGGCGGCCGTTCAGCGGCATCGACGTGCTGGCGGGCAACTGGTTCGAGTCGGCGGTGATCAAGATCGGCGGGATGAGCGACGAGCAGATCGACGCGTTTGACGATCGGGTCGCTGTGGTGCTCTTTTGGGAAGATGAAGACGCGGCCAACGAGGGGCTGCTCGATGTGCATCTGCTCGACGGGCTGCGCGAGCACCCGGCCTTGACGCCCGCGCTGCTGTCGGCGCTGGCGCGGTACAACGGACGAGGCGCGTGGCAGCCCGATCCGAGGGGAGATTTATTCGATCAGATGGTCGAGGCCGAGCTGCTCAAGCTGATGGTGGTGATCAGCGGGCAGGGGCCGCAGGCTTTTGGCATGCCCGAGATGTTTACGCCGATGCAGCACATCAACAACAACCGCGCGCTGCGCCGGCTCGCCGCCCTGATCAGCGACGGGCGCTATTCGGGCACTTCCTACGGTGCGGCGGTCGGTCACGTCACCCCGGAAGCGTTTTGCGGCGGTCAGATCGGCGTGCTCGAAACCGGCGACCTGCTGCATGTGCGGCTGCGCGAGCGGCGCATCGATCTGCTCGACGCCGAAGCGTTCCTGGGTGGTGAGTTGGTGCCCTGGGATGTCGATTTGCGCACGCTGCGTCGCGGGCTGTATCGCCGGCGCCGGGCACGCATGCGCCGACGGTTGGCGCAGATCGCCGTCACCAATCGCATGCAGCGCATCACCGACGCGGCGCACGGCGTGGTGCCGCTGGTGGTGGCGCGAGAAGCGGACATAGATTATGCGTCGTGGGCTAGACAGCAGCGCGAGCAGGCCGCGCAGATCGAGGCCTCTACACCTGATGTGTGATGTTTGATAGTGGAGAAACCAGGTTTTTGCCAAAAACCTGGTTTCTATCTCTGCAAAGGAGCAAAACGATGACTCTACACACCTGGCTTTCCTCATCTCTGGTGCGTCATTTTCCGCGCACGCCCGCGCAGACAGCGCAGCCGCTGCACATCGATGCCGCGTTGAACGAACGGTTCAGCTTTCAAGTTGTCCTGCGCCTGGAAGGTGAAGAGCGGCAGGCCGTTCAGGTGCGCGCTGCCGGTCCGGAGGGCTGGACGGTGCGCGTGCGGCGCGTCGGTTACGTGCCGGCGCCGCATTTCAACACCCCGCTCGAACCCGACCCGCTCGATCGCGACGGCATTGGTCACATCCCCGGCTACGTGCCCGACCCGCTGTTCGACGAGGACATGCTGCTCTTGCCGCAGGAAGAGACGCACGCCTTTTGGATCACCATCCTCCCCGGCGCGGACGCACAGCCCGGCGCATACGAAATTGTCGTGACCGTGCGCCCGGAAACGGGCGAACCGTTCACGCATCGCGCGTCGGTGCGGCTGCACCCGCTGCACCTCGACAAGCGGCGCGATTTCCACGTCACCCACTGGTTTTACGTCGACGCCTTGATCGACTGGTACCGCAGCGACCTTTTCGACGCGCGCTTTTGGGCCGTTTTGCCCCGCTATGTGCAAAACGTGGTCGAGCACGGGCAGGATACGCTCTATGTGCCGGTTTTCACCCCACCGCTCGACGGCGTCAAGCGGCCCAGCCAGCTCTTGCACGTCACCCGGCTCGCGCCCGACGAGTACGCCTTTGACTGGAGCGCCGTGAAACGCTACGTCGACCTGGCGCGCCGGTGCGGGATCGACACGTTCGAATGGTCGCACCTGTTTACCCAGTGGGGCGTGCGCCACGCGCTGCGCATCTATGAGGGACAGGGGCGCGACGAGACGCTGCTCTGGGATCCGGAGACCGGGGCAACCTCGGAGACCTATCGCGCCTTTTTGGCTCAGTTTTTACCGGAACTGCACCGCTTTCTGGAGCAGGAAAATCTGCTCGACCGCTCTCTCTTTCACCTCTCCGACGAGCCGCACGGCGAGGAGCACCTCCACAACTATCGCCAGGCGCGCGCGCTGCTCACAGAGCTGGCCCCCTGGATGACGGTGATGGACGCGCTGACCGAGATCGAGTTTGCGCGACAGCAAGTGACCGACATGCCCATCCCCAGCATCCGCACTGCGCTCGACTTTTGGCGCGAGGGCATCCCGAGCTGGTGTTATTACTGCTGCGGCCCACGCGGGCGCTACCTCAATCGGTTGCTCGACACGCCCCTGCCCAAGATCGCCATGCACGGGCTGCTCTTTTATCGCTGGCCGTTCAAGGGATTTCTGCACTGGGGCTACAATTACTGGTACGAGTCGCAGACGCGGCGGTTGATCGATCCCTTCTCGGTCAGCGACGGACTGGCCTGGGGGCGCGGCTGGGCCTACGGCGATACGTTCGAGGTGTATCCGGGGCCGGATGGGCCGATTGATTCGATCCGTTGGGAGGTGTTTGGGGAGAGTCTGCAAGACTACCAACTGCTGCAAACACTCGGCATCGCCCGCGACGACTCGCGGCTGGCCGAGTTGGCGAGTTTCACCGATTTTCCGAAAACCGAGGCCTGGCTGCGGGCTCTGCGCGCGCGGCTTCTGGGCGCGCGGCTTCTGGGCGCCGCGTAAGGCGGCTCATCACATGAATATGACAATAGAGTTTATCGGAAATAAAGCCTGATTCAAAAAACAGACAGGATTGACAAGAATATTCCCGATCATGTCTAATACATTTCAGGAGGCATAATGATGAATGGTATCGTAAAAGCATTGCAAGAGGTGGGGGTTTTCTATGTTGGCACGGTCGAGGGTGACCAGCCCCGGGTCAGGCCGTTTGGCGCGGTTGCCGATATTGGCGGAAAGGCATATTTTTCCACCAACAACACAAAAAATGTGTACAAGCAGATTATCAAAAATCCTCAAGTCGAAATCTGTGGTCTCAAGCAAGACGGTACATGGGTGAGAGTGACTGGGATGCTCGTCAGGGACGACAGCGACACCGCGCGCGCGGCGATGCTCGAGCAGGTGCCGGTGCTCAAAAATATGTATCACCTCGGCGACGGCATCTTTGAAGTGTTCAGGCTGGAGAAAGCAACGGCAGTTCTTTGCTCTATGGGGGGCGCGCCCGTCGAAATACAAGAATGATCCAGACCTGGCCTTTTTCTCTCGTTCTCACGCAGAGCGTGAGAACGAGAGAAGTTACGACATAAAAACGATCGCTAATCGCTGTCAGAGACTGCGTTGGATCGTTCCGATGCCTCAAAGCAATAGTTGACCGCGCGCACGGTGAACGTTCCTTTTGCTTTATCTGGGGCAAGATCAAACGTGGTCTGGTCGAATTCCGTCGTGCCGATCAGTTCTTCGTCGTTGAAAATCTGATAGTACCAAATCTGGTCGGCCTTTTCAGCGGGATTACGAATGTCGTTCCAACTCAACTGCAGCGTTTTGGCGTTCAACCGGACAAGTTCCAGTGTGAGTTTGCCGGCGGGTGGGGGGCAGGCGGTATCGCACGTAGAGTGGGCAAACATCCATTCGGTCCACGCCGGTTCGCTGGCCGCTATGTTCCATATCTCATGACCCAGATCGGGATAATTCGTGTAACGCATCCGGGTTGCGCCCAGGGCGACCAGGGCGTGGTAAACGTCTTCGGTAAGCGCGGGCGGATTCACGTTGTCCTTGCCCCCATGAAACATCCAGAGCGGTGTTTGGGCAATGTTTTTGGCCCACTCTGCCCGCCCCCCACCGCAGACGGACATCCCGGCGGCGAATTTGCCGGGATACTTGTCCAGCAGATCGAAGGTGCCCTCGCCGCCCATTGAAATGCCATAGACGTACAACCGGCACTCGTCAATGGCATACTCGGCGATCAATTGGTCAAGAACCTCCATGGTCACCCGCATCGGTTCGGAGAGCGTATCCCACCAGCCACTCCAATCCCCCCACGAGGGCGGCGTTTTGGGGGTGAACACAAAGCACGGGGTGCGCGCCTGGATAGCGCGGCTATACCAGACAAGATTATCCGATTTTGTATAGCTGAAGCCGTGCAGGTGCATAATCAGTGGATAAGATTGGTTCGGATCATAATTTTCGGGGACGTAGAAGCCATAGGTGAGTTTGCCATACGTGGCTTCGTAATAGGTGGGCGGGAGGCCGGGGATGTTTGTGATCCGGCTGCTGTCTGCGGACTGTTCTTCTGGCGTTGCGTCACTGACGCTTTCTGCGGTGGGCGTTGTGACCAGGCCAGTGGGCAAGGCGACGGCGGTTTCTGGCGACGGGGTCTCCTGTGACCGGGCACACGCCACCAGGATCAGACATAGGCAAAAGGTAAGGATGGCGATGCTATTTCGCATAACGGATCTCCTTCAACACGATTGTCAAGAAGGCGCTGGGAAACCGCACGGGCCAATCTCCGTCGCCACTTGCATCGATTGGCCTAAAGATTATCCCGCAGCCATGCTTGTCGCCCCTTGTCGGTACTGGCGCGGCGTTACCCCCGACCATTTTTTGAACGCCTTACGAAAGACGCTCGGCTCGGAGAACCCCAGCAGGTAAGTGATTTGTTCCACCGAATAGTTCTCGTGCAGGTATTGCTGCGCCAGCCGCTGGCGGATATCGCGCAGCAGGTCGCTAAAGACCACGCCCTCGGCTTCCAGGTGTTTTTGCAGGGTGCGCACGCTGACGGCCATCTCGCGGGCCACCTTCTTGATGGACAGCGACTCGTCATCCAGCCGCGCCAGGATGATTTTGGTCACAGTCTGGGTGACAGCGTCGTTCTGTTCCATCTGGGCGATAAAGTCCTGGGCATATTTCTCAAAGTGTTCCAGCAAGGACGGGTTTGCCATGCGGACGGGCAGGCTGCCCAAACGCATATCGAGGGTCATCGAATTGTCTTTGCAATCAAAGCGCACCGGACAGTCAAAGATGCGCTCGTACTCGGCGCGTGAGTCCGGCTCAGGGTAGATAAAGGTCACTTCGAGCGGGTTGAGCGGCCGGCCGGACAGCGTCCGCGCCAGACGCACCGTGCTCGAAAAGGCGGAGTCAAAGCAATGCCGCGACATCTGCGGAGCGTGCGGTGGTGTGAAAAAGATCGCGCGCACTTTGCCCAGGCTCAGCTCCATGTGGGCAGTGATCATATTCCCAATGATGCGCTGGTAGCGTCCCGCTTTCTCGAAGGCTTCGGTGAGCGTCTTGCAGTTCATCATCAGGTAGCCGAGGATAGACCAACTGCCAGGCCCGGCAAATTCGCCCATGTGCAGGCCAAAATACGGGTCGTTCACATACGCCGCTGCCCCTTCTTGGATGCGCAGATAGGTCTCGACCGGGATGTAGGCATCTGGCGAGCGCACCGTCTCCGGTTCGATGTCCAGCGAACGCAGGAAGGCGTCGATATCCACGCGCAGCGAATCCAGGTACAAAAACATCTGCGCCAGCACGGTGGCCGAAACGGCGATGGGTTCAGGAAAAGTCTGCATGGCACAATTATACCGGATTCGAGGCCGCTGTCAACGTCTACTCGAACGCTTGACTTTGCGTCAAGGGTCATCTTTTTTTGCAGGAAAGGTCATAGACAATTTTGTCCGGCGCGGTTATGATTAGGCTGATGCTATGTTGATTTTGCTCAACCAAGGAGAATTGTATGCTGACACACTCCACCCGAATTGTCGAATCGCGCTGGAGGGACCTTTATCGCATCGGCGGCGTTTCCAGCCTCTTGCTGGCAGGCTTGGTCGCCTTTGCGGTCATCGCCTACTTTATCTGGCCTTATACTCCCGGCTTCGCATCTACCGAAGCTATTTTTGTCACCCTGAACACCGACAGGCTGGGCGCGCTTTTCTCTCTGGATGTGATGATGTTGGTCACGGCGTCGATTGACATCCTCCTTTTCATCGCCTTGTACGTTGCGCTCAAGCGGGTTAACGAGTCTTATGCGCTGATTGCTCTGGTTTTGGGGTTGATGGCGATAGCGCTGCTCATTCCCACCAAACCCCTCGCCGAACTGGTCTTTCTGAGCGAACAATACGCTGCGGCGTCAACTGAAGCGGCAAGAAGCCAGTATCTGGCTGCCGGTGAGGCGTTGCTTACCCTGGCCGGTGGAACCGCCTGGATTGTTTTCAGCCTGTTCAGTAATATTTCCTTTTTGCTCAGTTCCGTGCTCATGGTGCGAAGCAAGAGTTTTGGTAAAGCAACGGCTTACATCGGAATTGTCAACTCCATATTTGCCCTGGGGATCATTGTCCCGGTATTTGTAATCGCGGCAATCTGTGGGCTTGGCGCCACGATAGTCGGAACGATTTGGTTTGTTCTATTGGCGCGTGGTTTCTTTCGACTGGGAAAGGATAATCGAGGAGCTTGATATGAATATGGAATCATCAAAAGAGATAAAGGGCGTTGCAAACCCCTTCGAGCAGGGTACTTGCAAAGGAGAGTAATGATTCCACCTGGAAGGACTGAAATCTACTATTTTTCCGGCACCGGGAATTCTTTACACGTCGCACGGGAACTGCAAAAACGGCTTCCGGAAGCCGACCTCGTGCCTATCGTGCGTGTGCTGCGTGAGCCGTTGCCAAAAACGACGGCGGACACTGTGGGCTTTGTTTTTCCCAACTTTTGTTTGACGGCGCCGATTCCTCTTCACGATTTCTTGGAAAAGGTTGACGTCGCTTCTGCCCGGTATCTCTTTGCGCTGTGTACGCGCGGTGGCACACCCTCGGATGCTTTCGACTACATCAACGTGTTGTTAAAGCGGCAGGGCCGGCGGCTGGATGCACAACTCAACATCACCATGCCCTGGAATCACCCGCTTGGCAAAGAGAACCTGCCCGCGCTGGCGACGGAGGAACGTAAGGCGTTTCTGGAAGCGGAAATGCAGCGCAAGCTGGATGCCTTCAGCCAATATATCCTTGCCCATGAAGCCTATCTGGCAGAGGATACAGATGCGGATTACGTCATCCCACAATGGGCAAAGGCGATGTCTTTATGGATCCCCAAGTCCCTCAACTATGAATTGCACCGCTATATGTACCAGGATATGGTGCATTTTTACAGCGATGAGCAATGTACCGGCTGCGGCATTTGTGAGAGGGTTTGCCTCAGCCACAAAATACAGATCGTCAACCAGAAATCGGTGTGGCAGGAAACGGTCAAATGTTATAGTTGTATGGCTTGACGAGTCTCATAAACTCGTACCCCCTGCACATTAACAAAGTCTCATAAAATTG
>CAYRXM010000161.1:0-10599 GCA_964428175.1 uncultured Anaerolineae bacterium | reverse complement strand
CATGCCCACCACGCCCTACGCCCAGAACGAAGAAGGCTGCGGGCCAACCTGGAACAACTCGCTGTTTGAGGACGCTGCCGAACTGGGCATGGGCATGCGCCTGACCGTGGACAAACTGAGCGAGTACGCGCTCGAACTGCTCGACACGCTGTACGAGTGCCAATGCGACAGCTGCGCCAGCAACCACGCCCTGTTCGACCAGATCAAGAGCGCCGATCAGAGCACGCCGGAAGGGATCGAACTGCAACGCGGCCGCGTGGCGGCGCTCAAGCGCGTGCTCGAGGACTGCGGCGGGCACGAGCACCTGCTGGCGGTGGCCGATTACCTGGTCAAGAAATCGGTGTGGACCATCGGCGGCGACGGCTGGGCCTACGACATTGGCTATGGCGGCCTGGATCACGTGCTGGCCTCCGGGCGCAACGTCAAGGTGCTGGTGTTGGACACCGAAGTGTACTCGAACACCGGCGGCCAGATGTCCAAGGCCACGCCCATCGGAGCCATCGCCCGCTTTGCGGCGGCCGGCAAGCCGATCGGCAAGAAAGACCTGGGTATGATCTCGATGACCTATGGCAGCATCTATGTCGCCCGCATCTCGATGGGCGCCAACCAGGCGCAGGCCGTGCGCGCGTTTGTCGAAGCCGAGGCCTACGACGGCCCGGCGCTGATCATCGCCAACGCGCATTGCATCATGCATGGCATCAATATGACCGAAGGCATGAACTATCAAAAGATGTCGGTCGATGCCGGCGCGTGGGTGCTGTTCCGCTACGACCCGCGCCTGAAAGACCAGGGCAAGAACCCGCTGCAGCTCGACTCGAAAGAGCCGACGCTGCCGCTGGAGCAGTACATGTACAGCGAAAACCGGTTCCGCGCCTTGCAGCGTTCCGACCCGGAGCGGGCGGCGATGCTGTTGGAAGCGGCCAAGAAGAACGTCGCCGAGCGGTTCAAGATGTACCAGCAGTGGGCGGCGTTGGACGTGTAACGTAAAGTGTGAAACGTGATGCGTAAAGAATCAACACGAAAATTTACGCATCACGTTTTCACGAATCAAGGGGCAGGGAACCTTCTGTGGACAACATCTTTGTCTCCAACCATCCATTGATCTTGCACAAGCTGACCAAACTGCGCGACAGGGACACCGAGCCGAAAAAGTTTCGCGAGCTGATCCGCGAAATTTCGATTTTGCTGGCCTACGAGGCCACGCAAGACCTGGCGCTGACCCAAACCACGGTCGAGACGCCAATGGGCACTGCCCACGGGCACTGCCTGACCGACAAGATCGGCCTGATCCCGGTGCTGCGCGCAGGGCTGGGTATGGTCGAGGGCATTTGGGAGATGATGCCCGGCGCCGAGGTGTGGCATATTGGACTGTACCGCGATGAGCGCACCTTGCACCCGGTGTCGTATTACAACAAGCTGCCGGTGGACCCCACCGTCCAGGTGTGCCTGGTGCTCGACCCGATGCTGGCCACCGGCGGCACGGCAGTGGAGACGATCAACATTCTCAAGCGCTGGGGGGCAACGCGGATCAAGTATCTGGGCATCATCGCTGCGCCGGAAGGGATCAAACAGCTGACGGAGACGCATCCCGATGTGCCGATTTACCTGGCGGCGATGGATAGTCACTTGAACGAGATCGGCTATATTGTGCCCGGCCTGGGCGACGCGGGAGATCGACAGTTTGGGACGGGATAGCGTAGACGTGAAGCGAACAACAAGGACGTGGATCGTCGTTTTGCTGGCTTTGTTGGGATTGGCCGGATGCACCTGGACGGATACCGTCTCGCTGCCAGCCGATCAAGACAGTTATCAAGTCTATGGCACACAGACCGTCGGGCAGGTGTTCACCTGCCACCATGCCGGGCTAAAGGGCATCAGCGTTTGGCTGCGCGCGACGGCAGACGAGTCGATGGTGACGCTGCGCCTCAAAGAAAGCCCCGATGATACACAGGACATTGCCTCGACGACGGTCGCAATTTCCCCGACCGATGCCCCTGCTTTTGTGCGTTTTGACCTGCCCCTGCAAGATGATGTGAATGGCAAGTCGTTTTTCCTGCTGATCGAGTCACCGGAGCTGGACGAAGCGCAAGCGGTGCTGGCGCCCTATCAAGTCGGATCGAACCGCACGCTTGTTTTGGATGGCACGCCGACCGATGGGCATCTCTCGTTTCAGCTGCACTATGACAATTTCTACATTGTCAAGGACCTTGTTCGGCAGGCAGTCACTTTGGGTGGCAAGACGCTGTGGCTGCTGTTTCTTTCGGCGCTGTTGTACCTGCTGCCGGGCGGAGCGGTGGTCGTGTGGCTGCTGCGGGAAGGGGATTGGATCGAGCGGACGATCCTGGCAACGGGACTGAGCGTAGCCATCCTGGCCTTGCTGATGTACGCGACGATGACCGGGCTGCGGCTGAATTCGGCCATCGTGATTGGCTTTTTGGCCTTGTGCGGCTCAGCCATTGCCGTACGCTGGTGGCTGGACGGACGTCAGGGGACGTTCAAGGCGCCGTCCTGGCGCGATGTGGTGAGCAGTCTGCGTCAAGACCCGTCACCGGCGGTGCTGGCATTTGTGTTCGCACTGGTGCTGGGGGTGCGACTGTGGGTGGTGCGCGATCTGGTGGCGCCGATGTGGGGCGACTCGTACCAGCATACGATGATCTCGCAGTTGATGATCGAAAACGGCGGACTGTTCGATTCCTGGGAGCCGTATGCGCCGTTGACTACCTTTACTTACCACTTTGGCTTTCATGCCAACGTGGCCATTTATCGCTGGCTGAGCGGCGACGATATGCTGCATTCAGTGATCTGGACCGGGCAAATCCTCAATGCGCTGGCCGTTTTGGTGCTGTATCCGCTGGCGGTCAAAGTCAGCGGGGGAAATCGCTGGGCCGGCGTGGGAGCAGTGTTGGTCGCCGGGCTGCTGTCGCCGATGCCGATGTATTATGTGAATTGGGGACGATACACGCAGTTGGCCGGGCAGGTGATTTTGCCGGTGGCGATGTGGTTGACGTGGAGGCTGACGGACAAGGTCAAATGGGACTGGAAATGGGTGACGCTACTGGCGATCTCGCTGGCGGGGCTGGGCATCACCCACTATCGGGTCATATTGATGTATGGCGTGTTTGTCATCGCATGGGGAATCTTTTTTGTCTGGCGTAAGTGGAAGCGGTGGCGCGAGATGGGACAGGTAGTGTTGGGATTGGCAGCGGCGGCGGCAATTACATTGGTGTTGTTTGCACCTTGGGGAATGCGTACGTTTGAGGCCAAGATTCCCGAGGCCGCACAATATTTGGTCAAGCAAGGAAACCAAAGCGAGTTTCACAGCGGTGAGTATAATGCAATTGGCCCGATTACCTCATTTTTACCTCAAGGTCTATTGTTGTTATGTATTGGAACGCTTGTATGGCTGACTTGGCATCGCCAATGGACAGGGTGGGTATTTGCATTTTGGGTAGGTTTGTTGCTCATTCTGTCCAATCCCTACATTCTGTATTTGCCCGGAACCGGTATCCTCAATAACTTTTCTGTGTTCATTATGCTTTACATTCCTTCTGGCATCTTGATTGGAACGGCCATAGATAGACTCACGATCTGGATGCTAAAAAAATGGCGGTGGGCCAATATGTTGCTGGTCATAGGAGTGATTGGAACTGTTGGATGGGGAAACTACCAACGTGCAAAAGATATCGATCCTGGCTATATACTCGTCACCACAGCTGACTTGGAAGCGATGGCCTGGATTCGTGAGAACACTTCTCCTGATGCTAAATTCTTGGTCAACGGATTTCTAGCTTACGGGGAGACGCTTGTCGTTGGCGCCGACGCAGGTTGGTGGATACCGCTGCTAACAAACCGACAAAATACTATTCCACCACTGACCTATACAATGGAAGTTTCTGGTATTGCATGCTATGCAGAACAGCTACTTGTTACTTTGTCTAGTTTGAAGAAAATTTCTCTAGTGCAGTCTGAAGGCATTAGCTTTCTTGACGATTTAGGGATAACACACATTTATATAGGTCACGGCAAGGGTATGATTGGCAATCAAGGAGACTCCCTGCTCGCCATTGATACATTCTTGTCTAATCCAATTTATCACTTGGTATATACTAACAACCAGGTATGGATATTCTTGGTCACCAGCGAAGTTGATTCCTCGTAGCCAAGTATATCGTCAGGTTGTCCCGGTTGAACTGGCCCAAACTTGTCAAGGAGATTTTTGTGAGATTCAAATTGCGTCATAGAATATCCAAGACTGCACTTGCTAGATTTCTCATGGAAGCAGTATACAAAGTGCGCAGCGTCACACAAATGCTCAATGCTTCAACTCACATCGCTATTGATGAGTATGTGCAAAAACATTTACACGAAAATCCCAAGTATGCATCTTCAAAACGATTAAACCGCTCTGAATTCCAGGTATATTCACAAAGCGGAGAAGATGGGATCATTGAAGAGATTTTCAGCCGGATCGGCACCACAAATCAATATTTTGTCGAATTTGGGGCCAGTAACGGACTAATGAACAACACGGCTTATTTGTTGATCAAGCACTGGACAGGTTATTGGCTAGAAGCCAGTGCGCGATGTGTCAAAACAATCCACTACAAATTCGAACCATGGATATCTCAACAATTACTTGGGATCAGACGAGCTTTTGTCACAGCAGAAAATATCGAAGCTCTGTTTAAACAAGCTCGAGTGCCCGTGGAGTTTGATCTGCTCTCGATTGATATTGACGGAAACGATTATTGGGTTTGGCAAGCCATTGAAAACTATCATCCCCGTGTGGTTGTCATCGAATATAATGCGCTGTATCCGCCAACTGTACAATGGGTGCACGAGTATACGCCTCATGCGACATGGTCTGGCTCTTCATACCTTGGCGCGAGCCTCAAGTCACTGGAAGTTCTTGGGCTGACCAAAGAATATAAACTTGTTGGCTGCAACTTTGCTGGTACTAATGCTTTTTTTGTGCATCAAGATCTAGTCGCCGATCACTTTTTTGCCCCTTTTGACGCACAAACACATTATGAACCACCAAGGTATTATTTGATCAGAAATATTGGACATCGAAGAGATTTTGGCAAGTTTGTTAGTGTTTAGGACAACATAGCCACGTTCAGTTCAACTTATTTGGGTTAGGATGTGTTTTTGAATATCGTAGCCATAACTTCATCTTATCCACGTCATCCAGGAGATGGTGTAGGGTCTTTTATTCATTCTCTCTCATTGAGTCTGACCCATTTGGGACATCGCCTCACTGTATTTGCTCCCTTTGACGCGCAGATTGTATCTGGATGGCCACCAGACGTGAATGTAAAGCGCATCCGTTATATCTGGCCTAATCGGTGGTCTGTACTTGGACATGCGCGATCTCTGGATAGTGATGTGCGCCTCAAGTGGCACGCTTACCTGCTGGTCGGGCTGTTTGGCGTGGTGGCGCTCTTTCGCCTGTGGAGTGAGGTGTTTTTTAGCAAAGCTGATGTAATCCATGCCCATTGGCTACTTCCTGGTGGTCTGATTGGGGCAATGACCAGTCTTTTGTCCGGCGTTCCGCTAGTAATCAGCCTGCACGGATCTGATGTGTTTGTCGCAGAGCGTTATGCTCTCCTGAAGCCTGTAGTACGCTTCATCTTTCGTCGTGCCAGCCATGTAACTGCCTGCAGCAATGATCTACTCCATCGCGCCATCGGTCTAGGTTTATTGCCGGACCGGGCGACGGTTGTTCCTTATGGTGTCGATGCCACTCGCTACACCACTGATATTGAGGCAGTGCAGACACTCAAAAAAAAGCTGTCCATTTCTCCAACCCAGTTGGTGATTATGGCAATGGGCAGATTAGTATATAAGAAGGGGTTTTCTTATCTGCTGTATGCTATGCCATACATACTCGAGCAATTTCCGCATGCACATTTATTGATCGGCGGCGAAGGGGATTTACGTTCAGAACTAGAAGCATTGGCCGTATCGTTGGGCGTGCGAGAGCAGGTCACATTTACCGGTCATATTCCATGGGATCAGACACCGATTTACTTGGCTATGGCTGATGTCTTTGTGGTACCATCGATTCAGGACCAGGCAGGCAACATAGACGGATTGCCCAATGTCCTTCTTGAGTCAATGGCTGCTGGCTGTCCCGTAGTGGGTAGCCGCATTGCGGGCATTCCTGAGATCATCAATCACGAACAAAATGGGTTACTGGTTTTGCCTGGAGACGAGCAAGTATTAGCAGCCACAATTTGTCGGTTGTTGGCAGATAAACCATTACGTCAGCGGTTGAGTAGAGCAGCACAGAAATCTGTCATCGATGATTTGAGTTGGAGCCGGATTGGATCCAAGATGGCCAATATCCTGAACGCTTGCAGTGAGAAAAGTCGATGACCCGCACCTGCTCGCCAACAATTCTGATCGATGCTTCCGATATTGATCGACCCTCTGGAGGACGCACAGCCGTTTTTGAGTTATTCCGCGCTATCTTTACCCAAGAGCCGGATTGGCGCTACATCATTCTTTTGAGCCGCCGAGAGCCTGACCTGGAGGCCTTTGCCCATGTTCATCAGATTATTGTGCCTGTCCGAAAACGATTGTTTGAACGTCTATGGGTTCAAGCAGCCGTTTTTTATTTTGTTTTGCTCGAACACGTAGATTTAGTTCACTTTGCAAGGACAATGGGCGGTATAGCTTGGCCGGCCAAAAATGTGCTCACCATTTTTGATATCACCACTCTACGTCATCCTGAATTGCATGCCAAAACAGCCGTCTGGTTTTGGCGTTGCATCCAACCCTGGTTGATTCGACAAACCGATTATGTGATCGCCATCACACAAAATGTTGCCCAAGATATCATAAAAATATTCGGCCTTGCGCCGGAAAAAATCGAGGTTGTCTATTGCGCCCCCCAAACCGTCTTCAATTGTCCGATCACGCACACCCACATAGATGCTGTTCGTCGCCAATACCAGCTACACGAACGCTACATCCTTTTTGTGGGCTTGATCGCCAAAAAGAAAAACTTGTCTACGCTCATCCAGGCACTGCATATACTAAAAACACAAAATAACATTCATATACCATTGGTCCTTGCCGGAAGATACTACCACCAAAGCGACGACAGTGCCATCTTTGAACAAATCCGTACACTGGGGCTCGAAGCAGACGTGAGTTACATTGGACCGGTTCAAGAGAAAGAACTGCCTGGTCTATTCGGTGGTGCGGATGTTTTTGTTTTTCCGTCCCTGCATGAAGGGTTTGGCATTCCCTGCCTGGAGGCGATGGCTTGCCAAGTACCTGTTGTGGCTGCGCGGAGTGGCGCGATCCCTGAAGTGGTCGGTGATGCCGCACTGCTCGTTGATGATCCACTAGATGCAGAGCAATTAGCCTATGCGATATGCCAGGTTTTAACCGACGGAGCACTCCGTCGCAAATTGATCGAAAAAGGTACTGCCCAAGTAGCACTGTTTTCCTGGCCTTGCCTGGCCGAACAAGTACTAGAGCTGTATTGTCGTGTTATGCAAGGTATCAAATAGAATATTAAATTATCAATTATATAACCCAATTATTGAACAAATACTTTGACTAAAATGATCGTCTTGGAACAAATGCACACACATAATTTATCCTCAAGACTGGACAAAGCGCGAAAGATCGAGAAGATGTTGCTTGATGTAATCGAAGTCGAGCACGACCCGGGCACGTTGGTTTGTCTGGATATCGGTTGCTCAGTCGGCATAATTGCCTCTTATTTAGCCAACCGATTTCGCCACGTGATTGGCATCGATCCGGATGCCGAATCAATCCAGATTGCTTCTCAACAGAACATCCAGCCTAACTTGATCTTTATCCAGGGAACTGGCCTTGCTCTGCCTTTTCAGGATCAAACCTTTGATATAATCGTGTGTGCACAGGTGTATGAACATTCGACAAATCCACAATGGCTTGGGTGTGAAATTCGACGTGTGCTCAAACCTGGTGGTTGCGTTTTCTTTAGCGGCCCCAATAAGTGGTGGCCAATAGAGTACCATTACGGCTGGTATTTTTTGCATTGGTTGCCACGCATTTTCCTGAATACATATTGTCGGCTTGTTTATGGGCATGCTTTTGATCTCGTTTTGTATGACTATTGGCAACTGAAGATCTTGTGGCAGGATTTCAAGGTGTATGATTATACGCTCCAGTGGGCTTACTATCCACACCAGTTTCTCGCACGAACTCGAAAGCATTTTTGGGCACGCCTCGTCCCTCAAAAGGTGGCCAGTATCTTCTCCTTTCTACTACCCAATTTTAATTGGGTACTGGTCAAAAAAAATGATCCAACGAACACTTGATTCACTACTTGGATTCAGTAAGTTGATTTATGCATGGTACGCGAGACGACAAAAACGCAGCTCGTGGCGCTGGGTCAAGTGGATAGCCTCATCGGTCATTCTGATGTCAAGCATTTGGTTTATATGGAAAAATTTGTCTAGTGGGTATGACAGAATCAGCACCACAGGGCTAGACCTTGATATCGGGTCACTACTCATTTCTTGGTTCTGTGTCACGCTATGTGTTTTTCTGGGCGCGTGGATTTGGGCGATGCTGATCAAGGCATTTGGTGGACAAATAGACATAACCTGTGGAATACAAGTTCACTTGATTTCGAATCTAGCCAAGTATGTCCCAGGTTTTGTCTGGTCTTATGCCAGCAAGACATATTTGACAACACGACAAGGTGTTCCAACACACATCGCATTACTTGGTCTGGTTGGTGAGTTTATCATTTTATTCAACACGGGCATAGTTCTTCTCCTCCTGCTTCTGCCCTACAGTGGCCTTGTCAAGTGGTCTACCTTGTCTGTGCTGCTGTTTCAAGGCGGCGTGTTTTCCTTGACTATTGCCAGCATTCTAGGCATTCCGAACATTGGCAGAAACTTGGCTCAAAAACTTGCTGTACACTGGCCCAAAATTTCTTTGTCTGAAACTAATTGGCAACAAGTAACCATTGCCTTCATAGTAATGATTTTGACATGGTGCCTCCTGGGATTGGGATTCAGTTTGTTGAGTCCAATCCAGTCGTTTACGTGGACCACGATGGCGAAAAAGACATTTGCATTGGTACTGGCCTTGCTAGTTGGACAGATTATCCTATTCTCTCCAATGGGCATCGGTGTTCGAGAGGCCATCTTTGTTGCTTTGCTAAACTCGCTCCACTCTGCGCCGACTATACTGACGATTGCTTTAATTTTGCGTATGGAGATTTTGATAGGAGAGCTCGTTTCAGCATTGATTATGATCTTGATCACCAAAATACGCCATCGCCCCGCAAATAATACCAAAGGGTAATTGCACAACTGCAGAATTCAGATTAAAATCAATATGTATTGTGAAAAAGATATCTTATTCTAGGAGGAGCAAAATGTACAAGTTGATCAAGGTATTGATGGTAATTGGTTTGGTAACTGCAATATTGGTTACTTCACATGGAGAAGCTCTTGCATTTCCTGGTGGCACATGGGTCTCTGGTGTACAAGTGGCAAATCTGAGTAACAGCACAGCTACTGTCTCAATCTCGTTCTATAACACAGCAGGGACGATGGTTCTCAATTTTGATGGTGGTACTATTGCGGCTAATTCGTCAAAAACCTGGTATTTGCCAGACCATGTTCCTGGGTTGAGCGCAGGGTTTATTGGCTCTGCAGTTGTGAGTTCAGATCAGGAAATTGCTGCAATTGTGAACACTCAACTTCCATCGGGTTCTGTGCCACACCGCATCGGCACTAGCACCGGCGTCAGTTCTCCGGCAGCAACTGTATATGCTACTCAGGTCATGAAGGACTATTGGGGATGGAATTCATATTGCGCAGTACAGAATACTGGAAGTACTTCAGTTGACGTAATTGCTACCTTTTATAATGCATCTGGAGTAGCTGTTGACACAGATACTCAAAGCATCCCTGCCTATTCGAGCTATCTCTTTGATCAATCCACCGACAGCGATCTGAGTACCGGTTTTAGTGGATCGGCCAGGTTCCAAAGTGATGCCAGTCATCCCTTGGCCGTTGTTTGTAACTTTTACAGCGCAGGTACTAGTGCTAGTACAATGCAATTTCAGAGCTACAACGGCATGTCTAGTGGAGCTACCACCCTGTATGTGCCACGCATCGTCAAAGATTATTATAGCTACCAAAGCGGCTTAAGGGTGCAAAATATTGGTACAGAAGCATTGACAGTCAACGTGGTTTACAACTTTGGTGGAACCGCGTACACTCAAACATCGACCTCAATTGGGCCAGGCCAAGCGTGGGGACCATATATGGGCGATAAAGCTCAGTTACCCTCGAGCATGGCCAATGTCAGTGGAAGTGGCTCGGCGATTATCAATATTATTGATCCAAATCCCAACAAGCTGATCATTGCTACGGTTAACGAGGATAACCGTGTAAACCCTGCTGGACGAGGGGTAACCTATGAGGCAGCGTTGTTGAGTGAAGCCCAAGCCACGATTGTATTTCCCCAGATTACTTCCGAGTACTATGGTTACTGCGGAGGCTTCCAGGTTATGAAAGTAAGCCCAAGATCGGAAGAGCACACGTCTGAACTCCAGTCACCGCTCATTATCTC
>CAYRXM010000160.1:0-10655 GCA_964428175.1 uncultured Anaerolineae bacterium | reverse complement strand
ACGCGCATCAAGGCCGAGATAAAGGCCGTTTTACACTCAATACACCCAGGGCAGCAGCCGCCACGAGCGCCGAGCAGTTGCCTCCTGCCCGCAGGCGTGCAGGCGCGCAAGGTGGACGATAGCTCACCCATCTCGGACCGGCAGCCGGCGGCGCACATTGCCTGCCAGTGAGATGCGATGTGGGTGAGAGCATCACCGTTTATAGCCCCGGACAGTTCGCGGGCCATCCCCAGCGCTTTGCCCGGCGCGGCCTCGGGTGCGCCGGGATTGTGCCAACAGCCGCGCATCCTTAGGGGTACTGGCGCAAAACGAGCGGCAGGTACAGCCTGGCATTCTTCATCACCCTGGCCACAAAGGCGTCATAGTCGCCGTCATTGTAGGTGAGGTCGGGCCCGCCGATCACCGGGAAGGTCTCCTCGGTCGAGTAGGTGTCGCCGGTGACGTAGGCGCTGCCGGCCGCGTCCACGGCGATGCCGTAGCCACGGTCGTTGCCGCTGCCGCCGATGTAGCCGCAGTAGGCCAGCACCGTGCCGTCCGCCTTTACTTTGGCCACGAACGCGTCCCAGTCGCCGCCGTTGTGGTCGAGGTCGGGCCCGCCGGTCTCCGGGAAGGTCGCCTCGGTCGAGAGACCGAGCGTACGCTGTGGGAGCGGGTATTCGATCATCGCAACGCGACGTGCCTGGTCGTATCGCATCGCAAACCGGCGCTGCGCCGCGCCGACCACATCATCGTGCTCAAAGAGGGTCGAGTCGAAGCGGAAGGCACGCTGGACGACCTGCCGGAGACGTGCGAAGAAATGCAGCGCTTGTGGCAGGGAGACATTGGCGAGCGCGAGGTCGTGACCGAGCCAGTGGCATAGATGAGTTTAAGACTATTCGAGCAACGCAGACCGGGCAGTTATCTTGCGTCGTAATTGCTCAACCCACCTTCCCGGAAGTTATTCTTACCTTGCCGTCTCCTGCTGTACAATGCCTTGATCATCCGTCTTGATCAAGAACATATCCCACTGCTGTTTCTGCCACCGTGATCCGGCAATGAGGTAGCCACCGTTGGGGTGATGCAACAAGGCGGCAAACATGCTGTGTGTGTTCATCTCAATGATCTGCTTCCAGACCAATTGGCCCTCCGCGTCAATCTTGACCACTGCAATGTCAGAATTCCACGAAGTTCGGTCGCGCTCCCAATCTCCGGCGGCAACGCAGCCGCCGTCGGCGTCGGCGACCGAAACCTGTCCATAGTCAATGATGTCAGGATCGCCGATGATGCTGCGCCAGAGCTCGTTTCCTTTGCCGTCTACCTTGATGAAAAGAAAATCGGCTTGTGAGTGATCTGTGATCTCGGGCGGCGTGTACGAGCCGACAATCAAGTAAGCGCCGTCTGCGGTCGGGAGGATGTCGTAGGCGTTCAGTGTGCTCCCCTCTTCCCAGGTGCGGGTCCAAACTTCATTGCCGTCTTGATCCACTTGGAGCAGATAGAGATAGTCTCCGGGTTCCGGGTAGCGCAGGATCGTCGCCAGGATGAGACCACCGCCATCGGGTGTTTGCACTCCGCCGGCGGCGAGAACGTTGTTCTCACCGCCGTAGGTTTTTTCCCAGAGCAGCGCACCGGCAGCGTCCACTTTGGCCAGGTAGATGTTACTGCGGCCGGCGAACCCGCCATACCCTGCCGCGCCGGGATCAGCGACAATGTCGCTGGGATCCACGATGTTGCCCGCCAGGATATACCCGCCGTCGGGCGTCTGCAACGCGCCGGTCATCTCGTCCAACGGACCACCATATGTTTTGCTCCACAGCTCGTTACCGTCCTGATCCACCTTGATCAGATAACTATCCATCCCGCCGGCGCCAAAGGAGTTAGTCCAGCCGGCAATCATCAAATTGCCATCGTCCGTCTGGAAAATGGTCTGGCCTGCCTCGTATCCTTTGCCCCCATAAGTTTTCTCCCACAAGACGGCGCCGGCCGCATCGATTCTGACCAGATAAACATCCCCCTGCAACGTCGGCTCGTATTGCACATTCGTCACACCGACGAGAAAGTAGCCGCCATCTGCAGCGGGCAGAATACCCAAGGCTTCATCGTTCTGACGACCGCCGTAGGTTTTGTCCCAGGTGGCGTCGGCGACAGTGGGTTCAGCGGTTGGCGATGGGGTGGGCGGGACGAGAGTTGCAGTCGGCACGACCGGCGTGTTTGTGGGAAAAGTCAACGTCGCAGCCGGCTTACACGCGCTGACCAGGGCGATCAGCGCAATCAAGATGACTGTTTTACCAAAGGGTTTAAACATGGGTATCCTCCTGCTTTTCTGGCGAGCATTCCCCCGTCAACTTGAGCGGCAGAGTGATCGTCATCGTGCATTGGTCGTGGCCTTTGAGCAGCGTCTCGACCTGTTCGATTTTGACCGGCTGGCCCAGAATCCCTTCCCACAGCCGCCGGTACCAGCCCGCCCCGCAAAAGCAAAAGGTCGGCGAGAGCCGGGCGGAAAGTTCGTCAAGGTAAGGATGGACAAACGGGCAGTGACAGTAGGCCCTGCGCCGTTCAGCGGGCGTGGCGGCATTGGCATAGCCGTCGGGGTCGTATGGATTCTTGCGCATATAGATCACGTTGTCCCGCCGCACCGGTTTTTCATACCAGAAATCGTCGGTGTACATTTCGCGCAAAACATCGTCGACCGTGCCGCGTTCATAGATGGCACGCAGGTGATCGATGCGTTCCTGGGGAAAGACGTGGGCGCAGTGCGAGACCACCTGGCATTTCTGCTCGTCGTTGTCGGTCAGCGCGTCCAGCCGCTCGATGGCCCCCTGGATCCAGGCCGTATACTCGGCAAAGGACGAGTCGGGGGTGATCGATTCGATCCCCTGCATCAGGTGTTGACGGGCCGCCGATCCGAGCGCCTTTTCTGCGCCCTCGGCGAACAGACAGTCCCACTCGTGCAAGACAATCTGCACCTCGGTGACGTTGCTTTCCGGGTTGGCGGGATCCAGAACCCGATAGATTTCGCGTCGGAACAGCGAGGTGGTCCAGGCGTGCTTGCCCAGATAATCGTAGAGCTTGAGCATCGTCTCGCGGATGGTCTGGTGCGCGCCGTGATGGAGTATGGTCAGCGCGGGGACGGCCTCCAGCGTGCGGGTGTGCACCTCGCCTGTTTCCACCGGGCGCGTCACCGGGAAGGCAGCTTCGATCAGGTAGCCATCCTTCACCGCTCCGCCGTGAAAAATGACCATCGGATATCCTGTATCCGATGGATCGCCGCAGATCAGGCGCAAACGGTCGAAAAGCGGCGGAATTTCGGCGCGGGTGTCGATGCGGGTTTTGATAAAGGCAATTGGAATGGGTTCGAGTCTTTTGTAGACAATGGGCGTGTCGGTCATGGTTACTCCTTCAGACTGAACATAATATGTGAGTGCTACCACAGTCAATCACTTGCGATTCGAAAGACGGTCGCTGCTTACTCAGTTCATCGTTATCCTTGGAGCTATTGGCAAAGGGATTCCTCGGAACTCTAATCGGAGAGCCGTCACCTGACCCACCTCATCTCGGATGAACTCAAAGCGGTAAGAGTCCTTGCCTTTGACAAAAAAATGCGTCTCGGTTTCAGCATAGAATGGATCCCAGCGTTTCCCATCCATGGAGAGTATCCAGAGCCGTCCATCTTGGAACTTGATCTGGATCAAAGCGGTCGGCTGCATATCGTAGGTGCCGGCGTAGGTTTCCAGAATCGTTGGGGCTAGCTCGATGGCGATCGGATCGGGCGGGGGAGCGACCTTGGGCTTGGAAGGATCGAAGGGAATATAACCCAACCACGCAAAGGGAGTGTACACATCCCCGATGGCCTTGGCGACGATCTCTTGGGCTACGGATTCCAAGTTGTCGCTGTTGCTCAGCAAAACGATGCCGATGCCCTGGTCGACGTAGGTGACTGTGTAATTCTGCCAACCGAAGCTATGCCCGGTGTGGAAAAAAGCCCGCCCATATGGCGTATCAAAGCGGCCCCAGCCCAAGCCCCAGGCAAGACGGATATCCTGGTATTGATCGGTTTCTTGCCAGGCTCCTGGCCCGAACATCGCCTTGTAGTTGATGGCAATCTGTGGCCGGAGCATTTCGTCCATCGTGGCCTGGCGCTTGACCTCGACGTTCAAGATGCCGAGGGAGATAAAGCGGGCATAATCGCCGGCCGCAGTCACCATCGAACCGGCGGCGTCTGGTTTGTTCCTCTGGATCGACTCTCCTCGTGGCCGGCCAAACTCGTCGTGCGGGGAAGCCGCATTGCCCTCGTACGCCGCCTGCCAGATATAGCTGCTGCGCGCCATCCCCAGCGGCCGAAAGATTTTGGTCTGAGCCAACGTTTCCAGATCCTGGCCGGTCATCTCTTCGATGACCATTTGCAGCAGGACGATCCCTTCACCAGAGTAGCTATGCCGGGCGCCAGGCGCGAACAGAAATTTCAGCCGGCCATCGGACTCGATCCAGCGCCAGTTCGGAAAGCCGGTGCTGTGGCTGAGCACCATCCGGGCGGTGATCTGCTCGGTACGCTCGTCGTCTTTCAAATCTGCGTAGGCTGGATATTCGACCAATGGCTTGGACAAGTATTCGTGCAGAGGTTTGTCCAGGTCGACGACTTGCTCCTCGACCAGCAGCATCGCCAGGTAGGCAAAGACGGGTTTGCTGAACGAGGCCGCACTAAAGACAGTCTCCTCGTCGTTTCGAGTGCCGGTGCTTTTGTTCCGGTCGCCAAAGGCTTTCCGATAAACCACCCGACCCTCGTTGATGATGGCGCACGATAGGCCGGTCACATCTGCCTTTTCCATGGTTTGCTCGATAAAGGCTTCAATTTCGGCGGTCGGCACAGAACTGCCGTCCAACCGACATAAGGATAGAATCTCTTTGTCCATCTGTCTACTCCTGACTCCCCTTTAGCCAATCAGGTCCGGGCGGCGGTCGTGGGTTTCGGCGAGGGGACGCGCCAGACCTTCCTCCAGGGAAAGAACATGCACAACCGAGGCCCACTCCCAGGCCGGGTCGTCGTAGACCTTGTATGCCAGCCACCGTCCATCGGGGGAGATGTGCGGGTCCCAGGCCGCTGCCCGGTCAGAGCCCAGCGGCCGGATCGAGCCATCCTCCAGGTTCAGGCGCGCCAGGCGCGTGCTCGGCCAGTCGTTCGGTTGGGAAGAGCGGCAGTGGGCAAAGACGATGGTTCGACCATCGGGCGACCAGCTATAAGCACCCGGAACTTGTGGCGACCCCACGTGGAGATCACTTCCGGTGAGGGGCCGCCCGCGCGAGGGCCCGCGTGGAATCTCGGCAAGCGATACCAGGTAAAGGCGCTGTTTTTTGAGGTGCCGATCGTCAACGCGAGGATCGTTTTTCTCGCGGGCCGCCTGCGCTTCTGCGGGGGTGGGTTCGTCCGCAGCCGTAAAGGCGATCGTGCTTCCATCCGGCGACCATTTGAAGCTGCTGACATCCGTCGGCGAGTCCGTCACTCGCTGTGCATTTCCCGCCGGCAGGGACATCAGCCAGACGTTGCCCCGCGACAGAAAGGCGATGGATCGTCCATCTGGAGACCACTGCGGCGCGAACGAAGAGAACTCGCCTTCGGTCAGCTGCCTGAGTGGGCTGCCGCCCGCGCCGGCAAGGTAGACCTGGGATAGATAGCCGCTTTTCTCTGCGGTCATCACAGCCTGCGTGACCGTAAAGGCGACCCACATCCCATCGAGCGAGACAGCGATGTCCGTAATCCGCCTGATGTTGAGCGTATCTTGGGGTGACCATCGGGTTTCAGCCATTTTTCACCCCATCGGCCAGCCATAGGCTAAAGCAATGCTCAACAATATCTCAAAACGCAACAAGCTGCCACTGGCGCTGTTGGTCATTGCCACAGCGCCTTTCCCAATCTGCGGATAAAACCAGATGACGCTGTTCGATCCCCAGGTTCCCCCTGAATGCCAGACTTTCGGTCCCTGGCTGGTGCTTTGCAACTCTACTCCCAGGCCAAAAGCATCGCTGAGATGGTTATCGAGAATTGCGATTTGCGGTGACAGCATCTGCCGGGCCATTTCCGGTGACAGGAGATGTCCGGTTTCTCCCTGGTAAGCTTTCATGAGGTCGATCATGAAAAGGACCAGATCGCCTGGCGTGGTCCACAAACTACCGGCAGCATGGAAGGGAAAATTGGCCCGCCCGCCTGCCACTGGCTTCCCATCCAACGTGTGCTCGCTGACAGAGCGGGCGCGTAGCTCCTGGGGGAGAGGCTGATGATAACTGCTTGAGGCCATCCTTAAACGATCCAGAACAGCAGCCTGCATAAAATCGTCAAAAGGCTGGCCAAGGCGATCCTCGACAAGCAGCTCCAGGATTGCATAGTCGGCATTGGCGTAGCGAAAACCGGTTCCTGGGACTTGAACCACGCGTGTAGGGCCAATATCATCCTCCGGCATGCCTTCCAAAAGTTGTTGGAGGCTTGCGCCGGGCACCTCGTCTCCAAAGGTAACATACGCGGGCATGGGATCGTCAGGACCACGGTTGGTCAATCCATCTTTTATACCAGCAGAGTGACTCAGCAAACGGCGGAGCGTGACCTTTTCTCGTGCGGTGTATTCATTCTCCGGCACTCGCCAGGACACGAGTTGGTCGTTCACGTCATCATCCAGGCTCAAAAGGCCTTGTTCTACCAGGGTGAGGATAGCCGCCGCCGAAAGCGACTTGGCGACAGAGCCGGCGTGGAACAAGGTCTGCGCTGTCACGGCCTCACTCTCGCCGGCAACGCGCACTCCATAGCCTTTGGCCCAGTCGAGGCCGTGCTCATCCATAACCGCAACGCTCACCCCCGGCGCCTGGTAATGCGCCATTCGTTCTGCCAGTGTAGCACTGCTGCCCCACTGCGGTTGAGCTTCCGCAGACATGGGCACAAGCCCGTTTTCCACCCGCGCGATGCGCTCATCTTGGTTTTGATCGCTGTCAGTTGGCATCATAGACTCCTTTCACTCATTCCTACTGCTGTGAGCGTTCCACCATCTGGCGGATGGCGTCCAGCACCACATCGGACGCATCCTCGTGCAGGTAGTGACTGCTTTCCTGGGCCAACACGAACGCGCCGTTCGTTGATTTGAGCGCCAATGCCTGGTTCTGCTCGATCCAGAACTGCTGGAAAGCTTCGGCCTGCTCCCCAAAGGCGGGATTGGGCTTGCCGCTTCCGATCACCATCAGCGGGAGATCGCCAAACGACGCGATGGCCGCGACCTGGGCGGCGCTTTCGGCGATGAGCGCGGCATGTTCAGAAGCAATGGCCCCCAGATAATCCGCCCGAGCTTGCGCCTCAGGATCGCCGGATTTCCGTGCCGCCTCGGTCACCTTCTGTAGCTCGACGGCTTGCTGCTCGAACATCCGGTAGAGTTCGGGGAATGCCTGCCCGGAAATGAACGGCAGCGGCGTCGGATCGAGCAGGATCAGACCGGCGACCTGATCGGGGTAGCGGTCGGCGAACACCTGCACGTTCAAGCCGCCCAGCGAGTGCCCCACGAGCAGGTAAGGTCCTTTGACCCGCGCATTCTCGAGCAATAGCTTCAACTCGTCGGCGGCGCGTCCGCTGTCACGAGGCAGCGGGCCGGGTTCGCTCGTACCATAACCGGCACGATCATACGCGCACACGCGCGTTATTTGCCCAACCAGGGCCTGGAAATCTTGCCAACGCTCCGACGTGTCGCCAACGCCTGTATCAATGACTACGACCGGGCTGCCTTTGCCCGTGCATCGCATGTGCAGGCTGTGCGTGCCAATGTCCACCAGTTCATCCATCTCGCCTCCCTCACCAGAACTGCAAGCGGGCAGCAAAGCCAACAAAGTCGCTACAATCAAGATGCGCGTAACCATTCGTCCTCCATTCGACGTTCACCATTCCGATGGCAAGTCGAGAAAGGCGCGCACGCGAGGGTAGAACTGATCCGGACACTTGTTACCCTGACCGGTTCACGGCCCCCGCCCATTGAGTGCATCCAGAAAGAGTGCCTCAAAGCGCGTCTGGTCGGCAAAAGTGGCGACGCGCACCATATACCCGTTGTCACTCGCTGCGGTGCGCCCGCTTTGCGGGCCTTCTTCGTCGATCACTGCCAGCGACATCTCCTGAAACGTCGCCAGGCTTTCATCCGCAACGATAGCCGCCGCCAGCGCGTCCCAGAAATAGTACCAGCCCGCTCGCAGGTCGCTCTCTTTTCGCGTGAGCACGCGATAGATGAACTCGGCGGCAGGTGTCGTGCGATCTCGCGCCAGCCGGTGGTAAAAATCTATCGTTGCCGGTGCATATTGAGTGGCATCGAGCGGCACCAGAGTGATCGGCGCGCCGGAGGCAAAGACCAGCGCTGCCGCACACGGGTCGGCATAGATGTTCCACTCGGCCCATTCGTTGCCGTTGTCCAGCGCCAGATGCACATTGCCGGGCACGTTCACCGCCCCACCCATGATCGTAATCATCTGCAGATTGTCTGCAAATGCGGGATCGGCTGCCAACGCCTCGGCCACGTTCGTCAGCGGGCCTAGAACGAGGAGATGGACTTGGCGCGGTGATTCCCGCACGGTGCGGATCAGCAGGTCGACGGCGGATTCAGCAGCCGGAGAAGCCGGGTTGTGCGGAAGCGATAATCCCAGCAGATCGTCCACCGCCTCGCGCCAGGCTGTGGGAAAGGCATGGCCGCCGGGCAGCGGCGTCTCGCGCCCACAGGCGACCGGGATCTCTGGATGGCCCGCCAGCAGCGCCAGATCGAGCGCGTTGCGCACGCCTGGCCCACAATGCGCCTCCCCCGTCCCCGCCACCGTGATCGCGCGCACGTCGACGTCGGATCGCTGCAAGAGAGTCAGGATTGCCATCCAATCGTCGGGAGCCATATCGGTGTCAATGACCACCGGCAACGCATCGGCGGCTACGGGCGGCGCGACGCCCGGCTCCAACGCAGGCAGCGACGCCGACTCAACGGTGGCCCGCACGATGCGAATATGGCCGGATTCATCGGTTTGGATGGAGAACACTGTCTTGAGCAGCCCCAGGCGCACCAGCAGCGGCCTGCCGACGACAATCAAGATCAGTACGGCCAGCACACATAGAGCAACGATAAACAGTTTGCGTTTCACGACTTGTCCCTTTTTTCGTTTTATCATACCATACTTTGGTCTGGCATGCATCGGCCAGAAAGAGGGATTGGACTCAGACAAAAGGATCGTTCGGACACGACGTTCTTGGCCCTCGCCCAGTTTCTGTCAAAATGGAATAGTTATTTCAGTATTGACAGAAATTACTGAATCTGCTATAATTATATTATCTGAAATAGAAATGAGAATGGCCGATGAATCAAGTTCCTTTGCGGGAAGATGCACTCGAGTTGAGTCCGGCGCTTGCTCGCTTTATCGAGAATGTAGGGACATACCTGACCCATCACGGCATTCCGCGCATTGGCGGGCGGATGTTTGGTTTGTTCCTGGTCACCACAACGCCTCTATCGGCTGCCCAAATCGCGAACACGCTCAAAACAAGCCGGGGTAGCGTCTCAACCAATGTGCGTATTCTTCTTACCAACGGCTGGATAGAAACGGTGACCTTTGCGGGCGACCGAACCGAATACTATTGCTTCTCACCATCGGCCTGGGAACAGGTGATGAGAGTGCGCCAGCAAGGGTTTGTGCCACTCAAGGCGATGGCGGAACAGGCGTTAGCTGCATTACCGGCGGAACATCCTGCCGGCAAGCAGCTAGAAGATATGGTCGAGTGGGCCGATACGCTCATCGAACACTATGATCAGTTGATAGCTGCCTGGCAGACCCGCAGGGCAGAACAGCGATCCTGACCGTGATGGTATCGTTTTGGATCTGACGATCCAACTCTACCAGTCCAATCACGCCAAGTCGCAAGCCACAGCCGACCAAGGAGATGACCGTGCAAACAAAAACCAGGCGCGCCGGTTTCCGGGAGCAACGCTTCGATACAGGCGAGATCGGGGTCAACTATGTCGCCGGCCCGGACAATGGCCCAGCGCTGGTTCTGATTCCTGCTCAGATGGGCACCTGGGAGAGCTATGAGCCTGTCTTGCCTCCGCTCTCACACCAATTCCAGGTTTACGCGGTCGACATCCGAGGGCATGGCAAATCGGATTGGACAACCGGCGACTATTCTTGGGAAAGCGTTGGCCGAGATATGTCCGCATTCCTGGAGCGGGTTGTCCAGCGGCCGGCGATCATTTCGGGCAACTCGTCGGGGGGAATCATCGCGCTGTGGTGTGCAGCACACCTGCCGGAGTTTGTTTCGGCGATTGTCCTTGAAGATGCCCCGGTTTTTTCCGTCGAAATGCCGCGCTTTCGAGACCGGGATCGATATGTCTACCGGGGACTGGAACATCTCGTCGCTTGCCTGGGCAATCCTGAAGATCGCGATTGGGCGGGGTATTTCGCCCAGGAAATACCTGTCAACGCGACTGGCAAGACAAAAAGGCTTCCCGATTGGCTGACCACCTGGATACACCGCCGAATTCGCGCTGCCGAAGCTGCGCGATCCCGGGATCTGATCCAGGTCAAGGGTTTTCCGTCTACGCTCCAACGATTGGTCCAATCTCTGTCTGTGTTCGACCCAGATTTCGCGCGAGCGTTCGTCGATGGTCGTTTCTACGGCAGTTTTGATCACGCCC
>CAYRXM010000159.1:0-10661 GCA_964428175.1 uncultured Anaerolineae bacterium | reverse complement strand
CCAGGCTCACTTGCTGGAGGACATTTGGCGACACAGCCTCTTCAAACAAGGCTATACAATACCCGAAGCTTCGCCAACATGACCCTTTTTATTTTCCTGCAAAGGTTAAGTCCATAACAAATTCAAGTCGTGCCATCGGATGTTTTATTTGAGGTCAACCAAAAAGTTTTCCAATGGTACTGTTTGGATTGCACTGCGTAAATAGTCTCTGATCTCTGACTGCCCTAAATTGAGCAATGGGTGTTCAAATCCCATTCGTTGATTGAGGATTTGTGCCACTTCTTGAGGCCAATAAGCCATGCTCATTTGCACAATATCACCGCCTACTTGGTGCGCCAAATCTCTAATTTTGCTGTTTTCGCCAACACGATCAACGATGATGATCGTCGCCATATACCACTTGGAGCGGCCAAGCTGGATTTCTCGTTCAAAGCGTGTCACCTTGTCAAGTGAAATTTCTGGATTGCCACGCCCAATAAATCCAATGTCGAAACGAACACCTTGCCCGGCTTGCCACAATGCGGTTGCGTCGCTTTCTCTTTTGGCTCCTTGAGATGATAACCAGAATTCGCGCCTGAACTCAGTTGGGCCAGTTTGACTCGTGTATTTGAACCCCAGAATGTGCAGTAAAGAACCAAGCACCAACCGCTCGAATAACTTGCCGTAAATCGACTTTTCAGAGCCCCGAATAGCTAGGGTTTGGGCGCCAACGGTACCTAAAAGATACAGCATGAATCGCCAATTCAGTTCTGTTATCGCCTTGTTATCCAGGTAAATGCTGGCTTTCAAGTCGCCGATCTGCGCCGTTATCCTATCAATCGTTTCATCATAGACAGTCTCATATTTCTGACGATATTCAGCAAGCAACTCAGAATCATCACGCAAAACATTTTGTGACGCCTTGTCTGTCAACCCCAATACCCACTGAGCGACCCATTTCTCGTTTTTGGAAAGTCTTTGGCGTCTCAGGATGCGTTCGGCAATTTCTGGCAACTTTTCTATAAAATGATCAATTTGCGATGCTACACGAAGCATCATGGCAACCGTCGCAGCATTCAGTGCAACTAACCTTTGGCGTGTCAGCATCTCGGTTGAATCACGGAGATTCTGTCCTGACATCACCTGAAGGACTGCGTTACGCGCTGCGCCCAGCCCAATTCTCTTGATCAGTTAACTGCCGCTGGCACTGAGCAACGCTTTTGCATCATCATCATACAAATCGAAAAGGCTGTAAAGCTCCTGTTTAGGCATCGCGTAAACCTCACAACAAGACAGTATCTGTTATAATGGGTGGACAGTTGATGCAAAGAATATCACTGGCTTCTTTGCCCAGCCAGGTTGGGGTACGAGCGCAGATTTCGTCAATGTATTTGCGCTCGTTTTCAATCAGCACAAACCGCCTGCCTTGTTTGGCTGCCGCTAACCCGACAGTGCCAATTCCGGCAAAAGGATCAAGCACGATATCGCCGACGAATGAATAGTAAGCGATTACTTTGGCGGCCAGTTCTTCAGGAAATACTGCCGGGTGTTTGGGATCATGAGCCGGCGTAATTTGCCATATATTTGTCACTTCATAACCGCCTGAAATCTTGGATGCCTGAACGGCTTGTTGATCGGGATAGGTTCTGATATTCCAATCGATCAATTTTTCTGTATGTTTACGATATACGAGCACATATTCTGTGACCGGCACTGGTTTGTATTGCAGAGGGTTTCGGTCGGCGGCAAAGCGACGGCCTCGTCCGGTAGCCCATCCAGCGCCTTCGGGTTTGACCCAGATGATATCGTCGATAAAATCAAAACCTTCTTCAATGAATAGACGATGTACGTCAAATGGAACGGCTAAGCGCCTCGAAGATTCGTTTCGATTGGCTCTTCGAATGAGTACAGGGGAAATATTCATCACAAAAAAGCGTCCCTGGTTCAAGACGCGATGGCAAGCGCGTATCACGCGACGGATTTTAGCAAGATAATCTTCATAGGTCACATAATCTTTGTATTCTGGGCGTGCGTTGTAATACGGAGGAGAAGTAAAGATCAGATCGACTGATTCTTGGGGCAAATCCTCAAGAATATCCTCGGCGTCTCCACAAGCGATGGTGTTGCGCAAATTTGATTTTTTGTAGACAAGATCACCACTTGTTTTTTGGGGCGTTTGCCTGGGCTTTCTTTGCAGCAAACGGGCTTCCAGCACATCCGGTGCAGTGGTTTTATCTTGCTGGATCAACGAAGTATAGGCATCGATCACGACTTCACCTACACGTTCTTGAGTGACCGCATTGATTAGCGGCACTCGCCACACATGGTATCGATCATCGACTTCGGGCAGTCCAAATGCGATTGCGCCAGCCAGATCGATATTCTCCAGCCATAGTTGAGCTACTTGCCGCGCGTCTTGAACAGTCAAAACGTGATATTTGCGCTGCTGCGAAACCAGTTGATTGTGGGTAGATTCGAACAGCTTTTCCTGAAGATCGGTCTCACTCATCGTTAAATAACATCCTTTGTCCATCGAGCACTCGCTGCAAAAACTGCCCCGTATAACTTGCCGCCACCTGGGCCACCTCTTCCGGCGTGCCTTCGGCGACCAGGTAGCCGCCCGCGTCGCCGCCTTCGGGGCCGAGGTCGATGATCCAGTCGGCGGATTTGACGATGTCCGGGTTGTGCTCGATGATCACCACCGTGTTGCCCTTGTCGACCAGTTTGTTGAGCACTTGCAGCAGGCGGGCAACGTCGGCGGCGTGCAGGCCCACGCTTGGTTCGTCGAGCACATACAACGTTTGGCCGGTGGCGCGCTTGCTCAACTCGCGGCTGAGCTTGATGCGCTGCGCCTCGCCGCCGGAGAGCGTCGTCGCCGGCTGGCCCAGGCGAATGTAGCCCAGCCCCACCGCCTGAAGCGTCTTGAGCTTGCTGACGATCTTGGTATGGGCGGCAAAAAACTCGACCGCTTCGTCGACGGTCAGTTCCAGCACCTCGGCGATGTTTTTCTCCTTAAAGCGCACCTGGAGCGTCTCGCGGTTGTAGCGCCGTCCGTGGCACACATCGCAGGGCACGTAAATATCGGGCAAAAACTGCATCTCGATCTGCAACTGGCCCTGGCCCTGGCAGGCTTCGCAGCGCCCGCCCTTCACATTGAAACTGAACCGCCCCGACTGGTAACCGCGTGCTCGTGCGTCGGGCAGGCGGGCGAACAATTCGCGCAGCGGGCCGAACAACTGGGTGTACGTCGCCGGGTTGGAGCGCGGCGTGCGCCCGATGGGGCTTTGATCGATGTGGATGATCTTGTCGATGTATTCGGCGCCCTCGATGGCGCGGTGCGCGCCCGGCCTTTCGCGCGACTTGTTGACGATTTGGGCCATCCGCTTGTACAGCACCTCGACCAGAAACGTGCTTTTGCCCGATCCGGAGACGCCGGTGATGCACACAAACTTGCCCAGCGGAATTTTAATGTCAACATCTTTCAAGTTGTTTTCCGATGCACCGAGCACGGTCAGCCACGCGCCGTTGCCGGCGCGCCGCTTCTTGGGCAGTTCGATGCGCTTGCGCCCGGACAGGTACGCGCCGGTGATCGAGGTGGGATGGCGCATCATCTCTTGCGGCGTGCCGGTGGCCACCACCTCACCGCCGTGCTCGCCCGCGCCGGGGCCGAGATCGACGATCCAGTCGGCGGCGAGCATCGTCTCCTCGTCGTGCTCGACCACCAGCAAGGTATTGCCCAGGTCGCGCATGTCGAGCAAGGTCTGGATCAGCCGCGCGTTGTCGCGTTGGTGCAGCCCGATGCTCGGCTCGTCGAGTACATAGAGCACGCCCATCAGCCGCGAGCCGATCTGTGTAGCCAGGCGGATGCGCTGCGCTTCGCCGCCGGAGAGCGTGCCCGCCGAGCGGTTCAGCGACAGATAATCCAACCCCACGTTGACCAGAAATTGCAGCCGGTCGCGGATTTCCTTGAGGATGCGCTCGCCGATCAACAGTTCGCGCTCGGTGAAGGCGCGTACCTCGGCGGGGAAACGGGGCTGTACACCGTTGCGCACCCGCGGCCAGCAGTCATCCTGGCTGGTCACGCAAGCCACCCACTGCAACAGATCGACCACCGGCATGGCCGTCACCTGGTCGATGCCCATCCCGGCGATGCCCACCGCCAGGCTGGTTTCGGAGAGGCGCTTGCCAGCGCAGGTCTCGCAGGGACGCTCGCTCATGAACTCCTGGATGCGCGACATCTGGTATTCGGAGGTGGTTTCGCGGTAGCGGCGCTGCAAATTGGGGATCACCCCCTCAAAGGTGGTCAGGTGGCGCCGCTGCTGGCCCTCAAAAGTGAGATAGTCGATCAATAACTGCCGGTCGCCGCCGCCGTAGAGCAAAATCTGCACCTGTTCGGGCGGCAGGCTGCGCACAGGTGCACGCCAGGGGATTTCCCACGCCCCGGAGACGGCCTTGAGCAGCTGCGCATAGTAACCCTGATCGCTGCTTTCAAATTGCCAGGGCTTGATCGCGCCCTCACCCAGCGAAAGGTCTTTGTTGGGGATGACCAGCTCGGGATCGACTTCCAGGCGGCTGCCCAGGCCCTGGCAGTCCGGGCACGCGCCGTGCGGCGAGTTGAAGGAAAAGGTGCGCGGCTCGATCTCGTTGAACGAAATGCCGCACTCCGGGCAGGCAAAATGCTCGGAAAAGATAATGTCGCGGGGTTCCTCGGTCACATCGTTGACGATCAACATGCCTTCGCCCAGGCGCAAGGCCGTCTCCACCGAGTCGGTCAGGCGGGAAAGAAAAGAATCGGGAGTAGACAAGGACAAGGTAGACAAGTCAGGAATAGTAGACAAGGATTCCTTGTCTACTTGTTCCCTGTTTCCTCTTTCCTCGTCTACTCTTTCCGGCACCACCAAACGATCGACCACTGCCTCGATGGTGTGCATCTTGTAGCGGTCGAGTTCGATCTCCTGGTCGAGGTCCAGGATTTCGCCGTTGACGCGGGCGCGCACAAAGCCGGACTTGCGGATGTCTTCGAACACCCCCTGGTGGTGGCCTTTGCGGGCCTTGATGATCGGCGCAAGGAGCAGAATCCGGCTGTTGGGTGGTATGCCGGCGATGGCTTCGACGATCTGCTCGGCGCTCTGTCGCTGGATGACCCGTCCGCAGTGCGGGCAGTGCGGGATGCCGACCCTTGCGTACAGCAAGCGCAAATAGTCGTAAATTTCCGTCACCGTGCCGACCGTCGAGCGCGGGTTGTGGCTGACGCCCTTTTGGTCGATGGAAATGGCGGGACTCAGCCCTTCGATCTGATCGACGTCGGGCTTTTCCATCTGGCCCAGGAACTGCCGCGCATACGCCGACAAGGATTCGACGTAGCGGCGCTGCCCTTCGGCATAGATGGTGTCAAAAGCCAGGCTCGATTTGCCGCTGCCCGACAGCCCGGTGATCACCACCAGCTTGTCGCGGGGGATCTCGACGGTGATATTTTTCAGGTTGTGCTCGCGCGCGCCGCGCACGATGAGTTTGTCTTGGGACATTTGGACACTCAAACGTTACAGGTTTGTATCTGATCAAAGCAATCGAACAAGCATTCTAGCACAAGTTGGCCCAAAAACCAAAAAACCAGGTTTTTGTCAAAAACCTGGTTTTTGGGCTGAAAGTTTTCGTCAGTTTATGCCGCTTTATCCAATTCAACAAAGCCAATGGGTGCGCCGCTCTCATCGTAAAGCAGCGGCATCGCGCGATCCATGATCGTTTCGGCGGTGATCTCGCAGCGCTTGACATCCTTGCGCGAGGGCAGTTCGTACATCACGTCGAGCAGCCGTTCTTCGATGATCGAACGCAGGCCGCGCGCGCCGATGCGCCGGCGCAGCGCCTGGCGGGCAGTGGCGCGCAGCGCGTCGATGCTGAAAGTCAATTCGACGCCTTCCAGCGCGAACAGCCGCTGGTATTGGCGCACGATGGCGTTTTTCGGCTCGGTGAGGATGCGCATCATCATCTCTTCGTCGACCGGATCGATGGCGACCACCACCGGCACGCGGCCCACAAACTCGGGGATCAGGCCGAATTTGAGCAAGTCATCGGGGATGACCTGGTGCAGCATCTCGGCCTTGCGGTGCATCTCGCGCGCGGCGCGTTTGAGTTCGCGTTCTTCGCGCGCCGGCAGCTTGAGTTCGGGCGGCAAAAATCGCGACAGGTCTTCGTCGGCGCGGGCGTGGCCCTCACTGTCCAGCGCAAAGCCGACGCGCGGCCCGGTCTCGACGCGCTCGCCAATGATCTCTTCCAGGCTGTCAAAAGTGCCGCCGCAGATAAAGAGGATGTTGGTCGTGTCGATCTGGATGAATTCCTGCTGCGGATGCTTGCGCCCGCCTTGCGGAGGTACGTTGGCGACGGTGCCTTCCAGGATTTTGAGCAGCCCTTGCTGCACGCCCTCGCCCGATACGTCGCGTGAGATGGAGGGGTTGTCGCCGGTCTTGCGGGCGATCTTGTCGATCTCGTCGATATAAATGATCCCTTTTTCAGCGCGGGCCAGGTCATAATCGGCGGCCTGGATCAGCCGCAGCAGGATGTTTTCCACGTCTTCGCCCACGTACCCGGCCTCGGTCAGCGCAGTGGCGTCCGAGATGGAAAAGGGCACGTCGAGGAATTTGGCCAGCGTCTGCGCGAGCAGCGTCTTGCCGCTGCCGGTCGGGCCGATGAGCAGGATGTTGCTCTTGGTCAATTCGACGCCGTCGACCTGCTCATCACCGTTCGCGCCGGACATGATCCGCTTGTAGTGGTTGTACACCGCCACCGAGAGCACGCGCTTGGCCTGGGTCTGGCCGATCACGTATTGGTCGAGGTAGGCGGCGATCTCTTTGGGCGGGGGCAGGCGTTCCAGCGTAAAGGGCTGTACGTCGCGCTGCCTGGACTGCTCTTCCTGGATGATTTCGACGCAAATGTCGACGCATTCGTTGCAAATATAAATGCCTGGTGGCCCGGCGACGAGCCGTTCGACTTCGTTGTTGGTGCGCCGGCAAAATGAGCAGCGCGCCCCGTGTGATTCTTGTGACATAAAACTACCCCAAACTCAGGATTCTGTGGTTTCCTTGGGCCGCGAGTCGAGCACCAGCACCTCATCGATGATGCCCAACTCTTTGGCCTGCGTGGCGGTCATATAAAAGTTGCGGTCGGTGTAGCGGGAAATCTGCTCGTCGTCCATCCCGGTATGCTTTTTCAGGATGCCGTTGAGCAAATCGCGGATGCGCAAAATCTCGCGCGCTTCGATCTCGATGTCCGAGGCCTGGCCCTGCACGCCGCCCAGCGGCTGGTGCAGGTGGATGGTGGCGTTGGGCAGGGCATAGCGGCGGCCTTGCGCGCCGGCGGTGAGCAAGATCGTGCCAAAGCTGGCGGCCATGCCAATGGCAATCGTCGATACCGGGGCCGAGATGAGCTGCAAGGTGTCGTAAATGGCCAGCCCGGCTGTGACCTGACCGCCTGGCGAGTTGATATAGAGTTGAATTTCGCGGTCGCGGTCTTCGTAATCCAGGTACAGCAGTTGGGCGACGATGGTGTTGGCGACCTGATCGTTGATCGGTGTGCCCAAAAAGACGATACGCTGCCGCAGCAGCAAAGAATAAATGTCATACGCGCGTTCGCCACGGCCCGTGCTTTCGACGACCATGGGAATCAGGTTGTGAATGTCCATTCGACTCCTCTGTTTTTCCGTTGGATTGACCAACAATTCGTGATTGCAAATCATTGGCTTTGCTGAAAAAAGGTCGGTTGTTCGCTAAATTGCCTGTTGGGGCATTGTTCTTGCGCTTATTAAGCACGGTTAGCAAAGCTCCAAGATATTTGACGTATTGAATATTGAGGCTTGTTTGTCGCTCTTGACCTTTTTTCAGTGGAATCATCATTGGCCCGGCTGAGAAAAGGCGCGCAGCCAGGCCGCGTTCACCGGATTATACCCGATTTGTATATGATTTGCATATGAATTGTCGATCACTCCTCCGGCGCTTGATTCTCGGTTTCCTGAGGTGCTTGGGTTGTATCCTCGCCCTCGGCGGCAAGGGGTTCGGCGTTCTCGTCCTGGACGGCTTGCTGCTCGGCTTGAATCTGTTCGAGGCTGGGGGCCTGGCCTTTGGCGATGTCGATCAGCCGTTCGATGGCCTTGTTGGTGAGCAGGCTTTCGGCGATGTTCAGTGAGCCTGTGGGGCTTTGCAGAAACTCGCGGATTTCTTGCGTTTCCTCGCCCAGTGTGTCAACAATGCGCTCGATCTCGGCGTCCATTTCTTCTTTTGAGACCTTGATCTTTTCCTGCTCGATGACCTCGCCCAAGATCAGCCGTCGCACCAGGCGTTGGGCGGCTTGCGGGCGGGTGCTTTCTTGCCAGGCTTCCAGGTTGCTGTTGGTCAGCTTGAAATAGGTCTCCAGGTCCATGTTGTTTTGCTTGAGCTGGCCTTCGATCTGGTGCTGGATTGCTTCCAGCTCGCGCTCGACGTAAACCTGAGGATATTCGACCACCGTCTCGGCGAGCAGGCGATCCCAAAGCTGAGCAAGATATGCTTCGCGAGCCTGGGCTTCGACGCGCTCCTGGAGTGACTCGCTGAGCTTGGTCTTGAGGTCCTCGAGGTTTTCATAATCGCCGACCAGGATGGCAAATTCGTCGTTCAGTTCGGGCAGGGTTTCGACCTGAATCTTGTGCAGGGTAGCCTCAAAATGAGCCGATTTGCCTGCCGTGTCCGGGTTATAGTGATCCTCGGGATAGGTCAGGTCAAATTCGCGGGTCTCGTCCACCTTCATCCCGATAATCTGTTCGGCAAAGCCGGGGATGGGGTAGGGCGAGTCGGCGTTGAGCACCATTTCGCGGCCGGTGTTGCCTAGCACGACCTTGTCTTCTACCTTGCCGGTGATGTCGATCACGATCTGGTCGCCCAATTCGGCGCCGCGGCCTGCTTCCTGCCATTCGCCGTGCTGGCGGCGAAGGCGATCCAGTTCTTCTTCCAGATATTGATCGCTGACGGATGGCTCTTCCCAGTCGATGCGAATGTCGCGATAGCCGCCCAGGTTGACCGCCGGCGCGACCGGCACCCTGAGATGCAGGGTAAAGGGATCCCAGGTTACTTCTTCCAGGCTGGCCTGATCGGCTGGGTCCAGGCCACTTTCTTTCAGCCCGGCCTCGAAAACCTTGTCCCCGAATTGCTCAATGACTTGAGCCCTGATCGCATCGAGGCCGAATCGCTGCATCACGACGTGATAGGGCGCTTTGCCCGGACGGAATCCGGGCACGCGATAATCTTTGGCCATCGTGCGTGCAGCATCGTGCAGATAATTGTGCGTTTCTTTATCATCAACTTGAATATCGAGTTTGACGATACAATTTTCCAGGCGCTCGGTTGTAACTTTCAACGTCAGTTCCTTTCCTGCTAAAATATCAGCGCGACATTATAGCACAACTTGGATAAAATGCGAAATTGAAGGGGTATTTGACTTTAGCGGCATGTTGTGTGAAAATAGGGCTGACGTGCTTGATTTTGCAGCGAGTCGTTGCCAATACCATCTGGGAGAGGGGAGTCATGACCAAGATCAAGATCGGCGGTATCATGCAAACCACCAACCTGGCCAAAGTGGGGGTGATGTCGATCCCGGATCGTCCGGGCACGGCGGGCAAGATTCTGGCCGTGTTGGGCGACAAGGGGATCAATGTCCAGTTTATCGTGCAGTGCATCGACATTGTGAACAACGATCATGTGGTTTTTTGCATCTCGCAAGAAGAGATGAGCCTGGCCAAAGAGGCGCTGGAACAGATTCGACAAGATCTGGGCGCCGAACAGGTGACCACCCGGCCCAACGTGGCTATCGTTTCCATTTTCGGCCCAGACTTTCGCGAGCGACCCGGTGTGGCTGGGGCGATGTTTTCTTCGTTGGGCCAGCGGGGGATCAACATTTTGGCCATCAGCACGTCGATCTCGACGTTGTCGTGTGTGATTGACGCGGCGCACCTCGATCTGGCCATGGCCGCGATGCGCGACACATTTGATTTGCCCTGACACAGGCTTGAACAACCAAGGAGGATATGATGAATCTCACCGAGTCCATTCGCAATGTTCCCGACTTTCCCATTGCAGGCATTCAATTCAAAGATGTGACGACCCTGCTTCAAGACCCGGAAGCTTTTGCTGCGTCGGTCGAGGCGTTTCTGGAGCGTTATGCCGATGAAGAGATCGATGTGGTGGTTGGCATCGAATCGCGGGGATTTATTTGGGGTGGTGTGTTGGCCTACGAGATGGGTGCGGCGTTTGTGCCCGTGCGCAAGCCGGGCAAGCTGCCTGCCGAAACGATCAAAGCCGAGTACACGTTGGAATACGGCACCAACGCGCTCGAAATGCACCGTGACGCCATCCAGCCGGGACAAAATGTGCTCGTGTTTGACGATCTGTTGGCCACCGGCGGCACGGCCAAAGCGACCTGCGAGTTGGTCGAGCAGTTGGGTGGTGAGGTGATCGGCGTGGCCTTTTTGATCGAATTGACCTTTCTCAACGGCCGCGAGCAGTTGGATGACTATGAGGTGTTTTCGCTGATCGAGATGGATGCATGACTTTGCTGAAAAAAGGTCGATCATGCACTAAATCGCCTGTTGAGGCTTTGATCTTGTGTTTAACGTAACCTTTGTGCAACCAGAGGCCAAAATGGTCAAGTGGGCGCAAAAATGC
>CAYRXM010000158.1:0-10797 GCA_964428175.1 uncultured Anaerolineae bacterium | reverse complement strand
ACCCTGCGCTTTCAACTCTTTGAAAAAGCGCAGTTTGTGGCCGCGTGAAGTATAGCAAGGCATAGACGAGTGATCCACGCGCGGCCGCCCGGCGTCGGTCAGCTCGATGCGCGAGCAGGCGATCGTGCCATTGTCGGGGTAGCCGCCCGAACCGGGGTTGATCTTGATCGCTTGCTGGCGGGGATCGATGATGTGGACGTTGTAGATCAGCGTGTTCAGCGTGCTGCTGCCCTCGGTGCTGACGTGGATGGGATGGTAATAGGCCTCGCGCAGGGTCAGGTCGGCGACGGTCACGTTGGAGGCGACGATCTGCACGATCTCTTGGGTGAGATAGTTGCCGTCGAGCACCACCGCCGCGCGGTTGCCGCTGGCCGAGCGCAGGGTCACGTTGGGCGTGTCGACGCGCAGGTAGACGCCGTTGAGGTTGTAGGCGCCGTCGGCGATGAGGATCGTGTCGCCCGCTAAGGCATTGTTGACCGCGTTTTGCAGCCCGGATACGGTAGATACGTTGACGAGTCTGCCGGTGACGGGCAGGGCGGGGCAAAAGTCGGTCGCCTGCGGTTCGGCCTGCGCGTGGGCAGGCGGTGGAGAGGTCGGGGACAACAGGGGAATGCACAAAAAAACACAGAACAGCGCCAAAAGTCGTTTCATTGCCACACCTCCAGGAATGTTGAGCCAACGGCTCTAGCATAGCAGAGAATGACAGTGGTGGCAATGGTGCGTTGGTACTAGTACTACAACGAGACTTTGCTCGGCCCATAGAGCAAGCGTTGGTCGAGTAGGGCTTTTGCGGAGCAAAAGCCCGTATCGAGACCACATGCATACCGGTAACAAGCTTGCTTGGTCTCGATACGGGCAGCCGAAGCGGCTGCTCCTACTCGACCAGCGCAAGCTGGGCAGTGATTCTGACGATTAAAATCGATGAATTAGATCGAAGTCTCGTTGTAGTACTAGTGGGTCATTTGGCACAGACATTGCCATTGTTTGCGCCTGAGAAATGGCTACAAGCCTGACAAACGACCCACTAGGTGCGGGACAAGTTCATAGTATTACTTGGGCAGATGATGAGGTGAAAAAAATCATACACTTTGGCAAAGATCGCCTGGAAAAAAAGATGCCTTTCATTCTAAAATTCCTTTGTTATATGTAAAATCATATTCTATTAGTCTCAAGGTTGCCATTCAAGCAAGTGATGACCGCACCCTGTATCATAGAAATCACACCTTTCGCCGAGTACTCTAAACCAATAATTACTCCCTTCAACACTTGTTGCCCAAATGGCCTCATCTCGGTCCACTTCCCAAACTGATGCGATCGCTTGACCATCCGGCGACCAAATTGGATCCGAGACCGAAATTCCTTGATGAAAATGAGGGGCCTGTGAGAAACGCGATGTTTGAGTAACATTAACAGGGAGACTATCTTTGTCTTGCAAATTGACATAGAACACGTCGCTCCAAAACTCGTCAACCACTACGCCAACCCATTCACTCGTTCCATGCAAACGGACAAATGCAATTCGGCTTCCATCTGGAGACCAAGCCAGTGGACTCCACACTAGTGGACCTTGAAATTCGTATACGAGATCGCCTTTTTCTAGTTCAATTACCTGGAAGCCTTCAAGTTCTAAATATTTGCTGATGTTGGACGCGATCGTAAAAGCAACCATATCTCTGTTGGGAGATACTGAAAAGTCCCATACAGATTGAGAAGGATTAGACAGTTGTCTGACCAGTTGTGCGGATTCCATATCAACCAAATAGATTACATTATCGGTATTGTCACCCACTTTGTCGTTTGGAAAGACATCATTTGCATAGAAAGTGCAAATCGCCAGTGGGTAATACGATCCCCAAGTACATTGTCTCACAGGAAACTCGAATGGCACGCGTTTCTCAACAACATAAGGCTCGTGATTCAAATAGATGGAACGATCCCGATAGTCTATGATGCCGTCGGCATTTATGTCCTCTTGCTGGCGCAAGACAAGTCTCCAGTGACCGTCTGGAGATAAGAGATCTTCTTTGGGGGCAGAGACCGATCGGGTAGTGGGGCCTGCAAATGTAAAGTTAACGACATAGTGTTCGTCACATTCTGAAGAAAGGTATCGGTAAATCAGTTTTCCTTCCAAAGAAGCAACAAACTTGCGTGAATCTCCTGACCATATGGGCCAGGGGGATAGGAACTCCCAAATGGGTGCCAACACCAACCAGTAGAGGATCAGTGCCAGTACAATTAGAAATAGTAGTGTGGTATGCACTGGCAAACTGACCAGCGAGTATGCCAGCGCCAAGTCTATCAAATTAGTTTTAGGAGACAATTTGCTTTTCACGATTGGGATTTACCGTTACTCATAACCGATCCCGCGCAGCATGACCACAAACGGCCCAACGAGCATCACCCCCAGGCCGATGGCTCCGAACAGGCCGATCGCGATCAGCAGCCACACTTCGGGCTTGTGCTCGATCTCGGTCGACTGCCGCCGCTCATCCTCGACGAAGGCATTGATCTGGTCGGCCAGCTCGCGCTGCCCCTTGTAATCGGAGGTGTACCAGCCGGAGAACGGCTCGACGCCCCGGTCGGTCAGCAGTTCGACGCGGTAGGTCGTGCCGTCTTCGTCTTCGGATTCGCCCAACTGCGCGCCGCGCACCCCGGAGAGCGTCTTGGGGCCGCTCACGATCCGCCCGAACAGCGTCGTTCTCTGCTCGCAGACAACCTGCCGGGGTTCCGGCCGCCGGCAGGTGAGCGTGGCTGTCCGGCCAAAGAGCAGCAGGAAAACCAGGCTCATCAAGATATCGGACAGGCCAATGACGACGAACAACAACCAGCGGCGATTTTGGCTCAACATGGCACACCTCGCAGGATTGGAAGAGATGGCCTTATTATACCCACAACTCGCCCGGCGCACAACGCAAAACCCCGGCCTGATCCTGTGATCAAGCCGGGGGGTGCGTTCAATAGGGGCGTCGCCCTGGTAAGGGCGAAGCATCTCAAGGCGGAATCTGCTGATCTGGCACACCTATGCCATTCGAACATCCCGGTCAACGAAGCATGTACAAGAGATGCTTCGCCCCTACGAGACCATTTTCGTGCCTGGCGGTGCGTCAAGACGCATGACGACTTTGCAGCGCCTGCAACGTATACGGCGGCAGTTTCTTGTCAGCCATGATCGGCTGGATGCGCGCAAAGCGCTGCCGTCCATCGACCAGCGGGATGCTCGGCCAGCCGTCGCCGATCAGCGGGCGGGCGTAGGCCAGGAACTCGTCGCTCACGTCGGCGCCGTCGGCGGTGATCCAGGCGGTGGGGAAGGTGCGCTCCGAGTTGGCGACCCGTTCCAGCGGCGCCTTGTCGTAGTAGACGTTGTAAATCGGGCCGGGCTGGCGCAAAATAGTGGACATGAATCCTGATCCGTCTTCCGCAGCGACGAGCGCCGCTTTCTGCCCCACCTTGTAGGCTTCTTCGATGTCCACCGTCGAGGCATAGATCATGTTGTGGCGCTGATCGGTGCCCGGCACGTTGCCCCGCGCCGCGCCGACCGCAGCCAACCCGACCTGGTTGAGATAGTTGACCACCGTCTGCTCGACCGTGGTCTCGCTGGCGCCGAACATGGTGTGCCCGAACGAATCCTTGCGCTCGCCGATGCTGCCCACGTCAAAGCCCTCGCTGATCACCACCATGCAGCGCCCGCGCCGTTTGAGCATGTCGTTGACCTTGTCGGCGACGGCCTCCATGCTCAGGCCCGACTCGCGCAGCAGGATCAGCAGCGGCAGCTCACGGGCGGGGTCGGCCAGGCGGGCGGCGGCGGGGATGTAGCCGATCTTGCGGCCCATGGCCTGCATCACCAGCACCGGGTCGGCGGGACAGGAACCGGCGTTTTCCTCGTTGGCGTTCTGCACCATGAGCGCCCAGTAGCGGGCCACCGAGCCGTAACCCGGCGTGTGGTCGATCAGCTTGAACTCGCTGTCACCGACGTCGTTGTCGATGGTCTTGGGCACGCCGGCGGCGACCAGATCGAGGCCGCGCTCGTGGGCCAGCTGGGCGATCTTGTGGGCGGTGTCCATCGAGTCGTTGCCGCCATTGTAGAAAAAGTAACCGATGTCATGGGCCTTGAACACCGCGATCACGCGCTCGAAATCTTCTTTTTGGCTCGGCTTGAGCTTGTAACGACAGGTGCCGATCGCGCCGGCGGCGGGCGTCGTGCTGAGCAGCGCAATCTCTTCTCGCGGCTGCGCCGACAGGTCGATCAGTTCCTCCTTGAGCACCCCTTCGATGCCGTGCCAGCCGGCATAGACCGTGCCGAACACGTCGGGCATGGCAAAACAGGTTTCGGCCACGCCGCGCAGCGAAGCATTGATCACCGGTGAAGGCCCGCCAGACTGGGCGACGATGACGTTTTTAGGTTTAGGCATGATTTGTACCTCCAGAGAGAATTTGGGTTGTTCGAACGCTGCGCGTTCGCGGCGGTTAGGTGGTTCGAACGCTGCGCGTTCGCGGTGGTTAGGTGGTCGGGCGATGGCGTTTCGCGACGGCGCTTGGCTGAGATGTAGGCGTTGAGTTTGGGAGCTAAAAGTTGAATCGTGTCCAACAGTTCTCTCCCGGTGGCCTCGTCAAAAAGGCCGCGTTGGACGGCTTTGCTGATCCAGTCCTGGGATTCGTAGAGCGAACCGCGCGCGTAATACAGGAACAAGGTCACATCGCGCACGTGATGCCGGCCATAGCTTTCGGCAATGTTGGCGCTGATCGAATCGACGGCACGGACCAACTGCTGGCCGACCGTGCGTTGGGCGAAATGATCCCATTTGAGCACCTCTTTCCACGCCCGGTCGGCCAGCTTGCGGGCAAGCACATAAACCTCGATATCCTTCAATTGATCGTACTTGCCCATTCTTCTACAACCTTCTCAACAACCTAACTACCTAACCACCCATCTACCCACTTGTCAGGCATTATACGTCGATGCAGTGATGTCTCCCCCTGTCCCCGTCCAGTTGGTGTGGAAGAACTTGCCGCGCGGCTGATCGACCCGCTCGTAGGTGTGCGCGCCGAAATAGTCGCGCTGCGCCTGGAGCAGGTTTTGCGGCAGGCTGGCTCGACGATAGCCATCAAAGAAGGCCAACGCGCTGGACATCGCCGGGACGGGCACGCCCAACTCGACCGCCTTGGCGATCACCCGCCGCCACGCCGCCTGCGCCCCTTCGACCTCGGCCTTGAAATAGTCGTCGAGCAGCAGGTTGGCCAACCTGGGGTTCTTGTCGAACGCTTCCTTGATCTTGCCCAGGAAGGCTGAGCGGATGATGCAGCCGCCGCGCCACATCAAGGCGATGCCGCCCAGGTTGAGGTTCCACTTGTATTCCCTGGCAGCTTGCTGCATCAACATGTAGCCCTGCGTGTACGAGATGATCTTGGAGGCGTACAGCGCGTCGCGGATGTCGTTGACGAATGCCGCCTTGTCGCCCGCAAACTGAACTGGCGGGCCGGAGAGCACCTCGGAAGCGGCGACCCGTTCGTCCTTGATCGATGAAAGGCAACGCGCAAACACCGCTTCGACGATCAAGGTCAAGGGGATGCCCATATCGAGCGCCGAGATGCCGGTCCACTTGCCGGTGCCTTTTTGCCCGGCGGTGTCGAGGATGTAATCTAGGACATATTGCCCGTTTTCGTCCCGGTAGCCCAAAATATCGCGGGTGATCTCGATCAGGTACGAGTCGAGCTTGCCGCGGTTCCACTCGGCAAACGTCTCGTGCATCTCGGCGTTGCTCATGCCCAGCGCTTCTTTCATCAGGTAATAGGCCTCGCAGATGAGCTGCATGTCGCCGTATTCGATGCCGTTGTGGGTCATTTTGACGTAATGTCCCGCGCCGTTCTCGCCGACCCAGTCGCAGCAAGCCACAGGCGGCTGGCCAGCCGCGCCCTCAACCTTGGCGGCGATGGCCTGGAAAATGGGCTTGACGTGCGGCCAGGCTGCCGGCGAGCCGCCGGGCATAATCGACGGGCCGTGGCGCGCGCCCTCTTCGCCGCCGGAAACGCCGGTGCCGATGTAAAGCAACCCCTTGGACTCGACATAGGCGGTGCGGCGGATGGTGTCCTGGTAGTTCGAGTTGCCGCCGTCGATGAGAATGTCGCCCCGGTCCAGGTGCGGGATCAACAGATCGATGAAATCATCGACCGGCTGCCCGGCCTGCACCATCAGCATAATCCGGCGCGGCGACTTGAGCGCGCCGACCAACTCGTCGATCGAGTGCGTGCCAATGATCTTGCGTCCCTGAGCTGAGCCGTTGATGAAATCGTCGACGCGGGACAGGGTGCGGTTGTACACGGCTACGGTAAAGCCGTGGTCTTCCATATTCAAAATCAGGTTTTGGCCCATCACGGCCAGGCCGATCAGGCCGATGTCTGCCTTGGACATTGTAATCTCTCCTTTATTCTTGTTCAATCTTGAACCAGCGTTGGCCCAGCGACTGCGCCTGGGCGATGAAAAATGCTTTCACGTCTTGCCACGCGAGCGGAATCAACATAGGGGGTGGCACGTCGCGGTCGGCGTTGTCAAACAAGACCATGCTTTCCACGGCCATCAGCATAAAATCCCTCACGTGCGGATACTTGGCTTCACCCTGAGCGAGCAAATCGAGCAGAGGAACGTGCTGTGCGATCATGAACAGGTCGTAGAAATCCTTGCGGCTGCCGCGATCGATGAGCGCATCCAGCTTCATCAGACCAATGTCCATCAATCCGGCCAGACGCACCCGCTCGACCGTTTCGGTCGGCGTCAGCAGCGGGTAGCCGTAGCTGAAAAAGCCAACGTGCATATCCAGCACCTGCACCAGCAGATTGCCGTCCACATCTTCCAGGACCTGGACGCCAAGCGGCAGCAAGGCCTGGACAATTTCGCGCCGGGTCGAGCGCGTCACCTCGTCTGTTGCGGAGAAAAAATCCAGATCGACCGAACGGCGATGGCCCAGGCGCAGCGCAAGCGCGGTGCCGCCGGCCAGGTAAAAGCGCTCCGCAAAAGGGCATTGGCCGATTCGGATCAGCGCCTCGCGCATCTGAGCGGTGACGGTCTGCCAATGCACCGGCGCTAGTGCTGCCATATCCGGCTCTCTTGGGAACGCGAGGGAACGGCGCGGGGCAGTTCCAACAGCACGCACCACAGATTATACCGCCGCCGGGGCAGCCGCCGCAGGCCAAACTGCCGCACCCACGCTTCGATCTGCGCCCGGCCATAGCAGCCAAACAACCAGCGCAGTTCCTGCCGGTTTCCCCGGGCCAGCACGCGCTCGATCACCAGGTCGCGGTGAGCGGTCAGGCTCAACTCATCCAGGTTGTATTCCTGAAAGCAGGGAGCCAGGCTGTAGGGAATGCCTGCCGCCGTTTGCCGCATGTCCTCGTCTTGCATAAGCGGTTTTCCCTGCGAACCTAATTGAATGATTTGCCCATATCTGTTTCGACCTGCTCTTTGGTCTCTTTGACAAAGGTCGAGCCGGCGATGAGTTCCTTGAGTTTGGCCTCGTAGGCGGCGCCGTCGAGCGGCAGGGCCACCGGCCCGCCGGTGAACGCGGAATAGAGCATGGCGTTGGCGAGCACCACCGAGTTGATCCCTTCCTCGGCCGGGGCGATCAGGGGCGCGCCGGTGAGGATGGCCTGGGCAAAGTTCTCCATGATTTCGCCGTGCTGGCCGCCGTGTCCGTCAAAGGTGAATGTCTCCACCTCGCTGGGCGGGCGGGCGAACGATTCGGTCGAGGTACGCAGAAATTCCTGCGACGGCACCAGGTTGCGCGTCCAAACGATCTGGCTGCCTTCGTAGACCAGCTTGCCGTTGTCGCCGGCGATCTCGAAACGGTTGGTGCCGGGCGCTTCGCCGGTGGTGGTGATGAACAGGCCGGTGCAGCCGCCGGGATATTCCATGTAGGCGGTGACTTCGTCTTCCACTTCGATCTGGTGCCGCTTGCCGATGCCGCAGAAACCGTAGACCTTTTCGGGCATGCCGCAGATCCACTGCAAAAGGTCGAGGTTGTGCGGGCACTGGTTGAGCAGCACGCCGCCGCCTTCGCCGCCCCAGGTCGCGCGCCAGCCGCCCGAGTCATAGTAGGCCTGGGGGCGGAACCAGTTAGTGATGATCCAGTTGATGCGCAAAAACTGGCCCAGCGCGCCGTCGTCGACCATTTCCTTGATCTTTTTGTAATAGGGATCGGTGCGCTGGTTGAACATGGCCGCGAAAACGCGGTCGGGGTTGGCCTTGTGGGCCGCGATCAGCCGCTCGGCGTCGGCCTTGTGTACCGAGATGGGCTTTTCGACCAGCACGTGATGGCCGCTGTTGAGAGCGGCGATGCCGATGGTGGTATGGTCATAGTGCGGCGTGCCAATGGTGACCGCATCGACTACCTTGTCGGCGAGCAGCTTGTTCGAGTCATAATAAGCCTTGACGCCGTATTTTTCGGCGGCGGCGTTGGCCTTTTCGGGCACAATGTCGCACACGGCAACCAGCTCGAACTGCGGAATCTGGCTGATCAATTGTAGGTGCAGGTTTCCGATGTTTCCGATGCCGATGACAGCGACTCTGACTTTATCCATGATTCATTTTCCTTTCCAAAGGGTTTAAAATGGCGAATTGCAAATCGCAAATGGCGATGTAGGCGGATTGAGTGTTTTGTATTCGATTTGACATAGCGGCGGTTTGCGTGATTTACCGTCATGTCAATCTATTTTCTTTGTTCTATAGTGTCATCCATTTGCTATTTGCGATTTTATTGTCTTCGTTTCTTGTTCAATTCGGTGATGAGCAGGGCGATTATCTCTCCAAGCAGATCCAGCCGGCCATGCAAGGTATCGACGGGCAACAACGTCTTGGCGCGATAGTACCAGCCTTTGCTTTCGCGGGCCGAGCCAAGCGCCACGCGCAAAAAATAGTCTCGATCCTTGCTGAACCCGCGTCCATAGCCTTCTTCGATATTGGCCGAGATTGAACCCAGGCTGCGCACGAGTTGTTGAGCCACGGGACGGCCGAGTGGATGCTTGAGTAGATCCTCGCAGTCTTGCCAGCCGATATCGTACAAGAACAGTGTTTTGCGATACCCGATAAATGTCCATAATGATTCACTGCGAATCGCTTCCGGTACTGATGTTTCCCACTCGGTGTAGTTCATAAAGGCCTCTTGCAATGACAAATTGCAAATTGCAATGTGGGCGGCTCAAATGCTTTGCCTTTAGCCAAACATGGCTACTGATCGGTCTCGTTTGCAACCGCCATGTCAATCTATGCAGTTTGAACTAAAAAGACCTACATTTGCTATTCGCCGTTTGCAATTCGATACAACATCTCTCCCGCGCGCGGCACGAGCAAAATGCCTTCGTCCTCACGATCCTTCCACGCATCGAGATCGATCGTCGCCGGATCGACGTAACCCAGGTTGAGTTTTTCGCAGCGCTCCCTGGGCACGCCGGTGGCCAGCGTCACCTTGATGCGCAGCGTCTCGACGCCCGTTGCGGCGTCATAGGTCCCGACGCCGCGCAGGTGCGTGCTGTGGGCGATCACCCCCCAGGGATAGCCTTTGAATGTGTCCCACTGCTTGAGGAAATAATCGCGGCAGTGATAGCCGATCTCGTCCAGAATCTTGCCGTGGGTGTAGGAAATCTCGTCGATGTGCGGCGCGTAAATGATCACCTCGCCGCCGTCGGCAACCGCCGGTTCCATTTTGTACATACCCTTGGCCGCCGTCCAGATGTCGTCGTAGAGGTGCGGCATCACCGAGAGCGCGCGCCGGAACGGCTTGGGCACGTAAACGACGTGGTGCCGGGCCGACAGATCGGCGGCGGAACCATACGCTTCTTCCGGCGTGCCAAAGTACAGGCCAACAAGGTCATGATGTCCCTTGACGACCATACTAAAGCACAGCTTGGGCAGGTCGATGAACGACGCGGCGCGGTTGATCACCGCGCGCACGGGGGTGTGCTTGGTGCCGATCACCTTCCAACTGGTAATCACTGCGCCCAGCCAGTGCGAAAAGTTGATCACCTCCGGCCCGGCGACGCCGGGAAAGAAATACTTGTTGCCGCCGGAAAAACCCACCACCTCGTGTGGGAACGTCGGCCCGCAGATGATGATCTGGTCGTAATCCCACAGCAGCTTGTTGATTGTGACCGGCACGTCCATTTCCATCAGCCCGCCGGTGATGTCCTTGATCTCGGCCGCCGAAATGACACCGATTTGCTTGAACGTCTCCGGTTTTTCCCACTCGTGGTTGAAAATGCGCACGCGAGCGTATTTTTGGGCTTTTTCCTCGGCGGTGAGACCAAAGAGCTTGAGCAGTGCGGCCTCATCCATCGGCATGTGCGTGCCCAGGGCGATCAAATAATCCAGTGCGGCCGCTTTTTCGCCGATGGCCTCGTAAAAGACGCGGAACATCATATCCATCGGGCCGGAGCGAGTCGCGTCGGGGGTGATGAACAACACCCGCTTGCCGGTCATATCGTGGACGGCAAAGGCCCGACCGACAATCTCGCGCACCTCGGCCTCGGTTAATGTTCTATCTAGATATCCTTTTCCTGTGGTCATATTTAATTCTCCTGAAAAAAGGTCAAAAGCGACAAACAAGTCAAAATGCTCAACACATCAAACTCGTCGAGTTTGAAAACTCGTCGAGTTTGAAATATCTTGGGACTTTGCCAATTGTACTTGTTAAACACAAGATCAAAGCCTCAACAGGCGATTTAGCGCATGATCGACCTTTTTTCAGCAAAGTCATTTATCGGTAGTCCCCCTCTTGAGTGTTGTTGAGAAATGAGGTAAGATCAGCATATCGA
>CAYRXM010000157.1:2051-11378 GCA_964428175.1 uncultured Anaerolineae bacterium | reverse complement strand
TTGTTAATGCCCATTTGGGCTTTATTTCACGATTTGACTTTTACCGCACTCTTTGCCATGTCGAGATGAAATTCGTGCACACGTTCGTAATTACGCCCAACAGCGACGCGAATGTCGCCGCCCATCTGGTTGAATACCGCCGACCAGACCGTGTTGCCCTGCGATACCTCCGCAAGCAGCGCCATCGCTTCGTCCTCGGTTAGCTGTCCACCCGATTCGAGCAGTGCCGCGTAGGCCGTGTTGTACCGCCGGCATGGTGAATGTGCGCCGTCAGGCTGCACCTCGCTGAGGACAAAATTGGTGCATACCTGCCAGGCGTTTTCGCCCGGCAGCACGATCATTTCACCATCCACCCATTCGACGATGGCCGACTCGCCTCCTGCGTCGGATACCAGGAAATGCACCGGCGGGCCGCCCATAAAATCGATCTGGTACTGGCCGAGCAGGTCGATCGCCTGGTCGACCGTAGCGGCATAATCGAGCATCAGCCGGATGGCGTGCAGCGAGCCGATGGTGACCTGCCCCGGCTCGCCATCGTCGCGGGCATGGTCGACGGCCATCATGCCTACGGTCAGCCCTTTTTCGTTCATGCCGTCAAAAGGCCACATCGGCGCGTCGAGCAGGTTGTCGCGCGCCCCCAGACCGGGGCCATGCTCGGTGAAGCCGAGGTAATCAATGTCGACGATGGACACCGAGTCGTAGGCGTCGTCGGGATGGGTAAACAGCACCAGCGTGGGGCGATGCATCCAGTCAAAGTTGCGGCCAAAGATGCGGTCGCCGTCCGGCGTCCGGGCGGCAAAACAGCTACAGGCCGATCCCATCTCGAGCGCCGGCGCGGCAGCCTGATAGCCGGTTTTCAAAAACTCATCAAACCTGTAATCGGCGTAATAGTGCATTACATAGAGGGGAAAATCGTCAACCTTTTGGAGCGAGTCCAGCGTGCGTCTCTCAGGCGTGTTTTTGTCCCCAAGCATTCGCGCGCCCAGCCAGACCGCTGCACCGAGAGCCAGAACGGCCAGGGCGACGAGACTTGTTCGCAACCATTTACGTGGCATCGCAACACCTGCCTTTCTCAATCCAACAGACTCGGGCTCATCCAAGCTGCTGTCAAGCCGGTTCGTATGCGAGATAAATTGTAGAGCATTTCCTTTTTTCCGTCAAAAGCCGCTGCGTTCGCGCCACAAATATGCTATAATGAACGAAAATCACAATGCTGGCAGTTCTTGCGCCATAATCCGTCTGCAAGAAGATTAGAAAGGAATCGACGATGTTTTTCGAACTGCGACAATACCGCGTCAAGCCGGAGCGGCGCGACGAGTGGGTCAAGTTGATGGAAGAGGTGATCATCCCCTTCCAGGTTGCGCAGGGAATGGTGGTGTCCGGCAGTTTCGTCGGCGAGCAAGAAGATGACCTGTACGTCTGGATTCGCCGCTTTGAGAGCGAAGAGGAACGCGCGGCGCTGTACGAAAAGGTTTACCAGAGCGACAGGTGGAAAAACGAGATCGCGCCCGGGATCAGCGATATACTCGACCGCGAACGCATCGTCGTCACCCGGCTGGCGCCAACACCCAAATCGGTGATCAGGTGACGCCGCACACATCTCGGCCCGGATCCGAACACGCCAGACTTGCCAAGCCGGACAAAACGAGGCATAATACAAAAAGGAGGGGAACCATCCAGTTTGGCTGTGGAGGAAAATATGGCAGATGACAAAAGCATGATCGCCGCGCAGGTACTGTCAAGCATCGCACACGATTTGCGCAGCCCTCTCAATGCGGTGATTGGCTTTTCCAAGATCATGATCAAGGGCCTGGACGGCCCATTGACCGACATGCAGCTCGACGATCTGGAGGCGATCCACACCAACGGCCAGATGATGCTGGATATGGTCAACGAGGTCATCGACCTGGGCAAACTGGAGGCGGGCACAATGACGCCCGGCAAGTCGGAGGTCTACCTGACCTCGGTGATCGAAAAAGTGGTGGCCCAGGCCGAGTCACAGTTCAAGGACGGACGGGTCAGCATCAGTGCGAACACTGGCGACCCGCTGATCTCGATCCGCGCCGAAGAAACGCACATCCAGCAGCTCATCTTGGATCTGCTCCTGGTCACCGCACACCTGATCCAGGCCGGCACGATCAAGCTGGGCGTCGAGAGCGACCGCCACACCGTCAGCGTGACGGTGCATGGTCAGGCCCAGGGCGAACTGGCGCTGGACGCGCAGAGCATTTTCGAAGCCTATCGCTCCGGCGGCGCATCGCACGAACACCGCATCGACCTTTACAGCCTCAAACTGCTGGCCAACGAAAGACGCGCCTGGCTCTATGGCGGCGAATTCTGGAGCGAGCCACCCGCCGGCAACACCACCGCCTGGGGATTCAGGCTGCCTACGATCCGGTCCCAAATTTGACCCACAAGCGGAGCGAGCGTTTCAATGGTTCCAGGTCGGCCAGGTCATTTGGAAAGCAGTGCTGCAACTGCTGGTCGAGCAATTGCACGCCAACCTGTTCCAACGCGGAACGCGTCGCCAACACCTGCACAATAATGTCCGAACACTCGCGCCCTTGCTCGATCATCCGCTGCAAGCCGCGCACCTGCCCCTCGATCTTGCGCAACCGGTCGATCAGTTGCCTGTCGATAGACAATGTCTCATTTTCGATCTCACACCTCCACCCGCTTGACAAATCGCGCCAGGTATGTTATACTCTCATCCAGATACCTATACCCCCCAGGGGTATTGTGTACTGGCAATTATACCGGCAATCGCCCCAGATGTCAAATGCAGACCAACGTGAGGAGTTAAGTGACCAACTTGATTTTTTCACCGACAACGAGTTTCAATCTTTCCGCAGCAGCTAAAGCGGAGCAAGACTTGATCGTGATCGGCGGTGGGCCGGCCGGACTGACCGCGGCATTGTATGCCGCGCGCGCCAACGCCAACCCGCTGCTGCTCATCGGTGAGATAGCCGGCGGGCAGACGGCGACGACGCACGAGATCGAAAACTATCCGGGCTTTCCGGAGGGGGTCGGCGGCGCGGCGCTGGGCCAACAAATGCAGGCCCAGGCCGAGCGGTTCGGCGCGCAGGTGCAGCTCGATTTTGCGACCGCGGTCGATTTCAGCAGCTACCCGTTCAAAGTCACAACCCGGACACAGACTTTTACGGCCAAAGCGGTGATTGTTTCCACCGGATCGACGCCGCGCAAGCTGGGCGTGCCCGGTGAAGCGCAATTTCTGACCCGTGGCGTGTCGTATTGCGCCACCTGCGACGGCTATTTTTTCAAGGATAGAGAGGTGGTTGTCGTCGGCGGCGGCAACAGCGCGCTCGACGAGAGCCTGTTCCTGACCCGGCTGGTAAACAAGATCACCATCATTCACCGCCGCGACCGGCTCAGAGCCGATCCGATCCTGCAAAAACGGGCGATGGAAAACCCCAAGATCGAGTTCCTGTGGGACTCGGTGGTCGAGGAAATTCTGGGCGACGCGGAGGCCAACGCCGTGCGCGTGCGCAACGTCAAGACCGGCGATGTGCAGACGATGGAAACCGGCGGCGTGTTCATTTACATCGGCCACACGCCCAACACCCAACTCTTTGCCGGCCAACTAGAGATGGACGAGGCCGGCTATATTGTCACCGACCGCCGCCAGCACACCAGCGTGCCGGGCGTTTTTGCTGCCGGCGATGTCCAGGATGCCATTTTCCGGCAGATCGTGACCGCCGCCGGCACCGGTGCGGCGGCAGCAATTGAAGCAATTCGTTTTTTGGATGAGCATAACGCTCATACGGCATAATTCATATTTCAAGGAGAAAACCAATCATGAGTGACACAATCAAGCACGTCAGCGATGCCGAATTTGAGGCGCAGGTCATCAAATCGAAACTGCCGGTAGTGGTCGACTTTTGGGCGCCCTGGTGCGGCCCATGCCGGATGTTGACCCCGACCATCGAAGAACTGGCCCGCGAATACCAGGGCCGGGTGGCATTTGCCAAGATGAACACCGACGAGAACCCCCTGACGCCGGGCACTTACAACATTATGAGCATCCCCACGCTGCTCCTTTTCAAGGATGGCGAGCTGGTCGAGCGCAGCATCGGCCTCAAAGCCAAACCTGCATTGAGCAAGCTGATCGACGAAAAATTGCTGTCGTGATCAAGATCAAGGTTTTTCTAAGAGAAAATGGGTTGTTTGTCGGCATCATCGCCGCGTTGGTGCTGGCCTTCTTGCTGCTGCGCACCCGGGGTGACCGGCTTGGCTCGCTGGAAGAGTTCGACGCCTTGATCTCTGCCGGGCAGCCGACCGTGGTCGAATTTTACGCCAACGCTTGAAGCGCCTGCCTGGTGGCGAAACCCGTCGTCGACGGGATCGAAAAAGACCTGCAAGGCCGCGCGCGGGTGATCCGGCTGGACGCCTGGAATGAGGTTGGTCAATTGGCCGCCCAGCGATACGGGGTACGCAGCCTGCCTACGTTGTTCATCCTGGATGGGCAAGGCCGGGTATACGACTATGTAGTAGGCGTGCCTAATCGCAAGGCTGTTGTCGAGATGATTGCGACCCTGGAGAATCAATGACTGGAATCATGCAAAGACAGGTTCAAGTGGTTGTGCTGGGGCACAGCCAAAACGAGGTATGTACGCGAGGTTGAGGCCCCCGACGGTCTTCGGAGGAGACCATACGAGCCGTGCAGGCCTATATCCTCAGTGTGTATGGCGACCGCGTCGAGATAGCCTATCATGATGCGGCCCATCCCGGCGTGCAGCACCAATTTGCCGACATTGTGGCCGAGGCAGAAAAACAGAACTGGCCCTACCCGCTGGTACTGATCGATGGCACGCCGGTGATGGCCGGTCACGTCGATGCCTATGGCTTGATGCAGATGTTGGACGAAACCCTGAGTAAAGAGAGATAAGGCAATGCCAATTTTCGAATACGTCTGCCAGGTGTGCGGCGCCCGCTTTGAAAAACTCGTCCTGGGCAGCCGCAGCGTGCAGATCAGATGCCCGCAGTGCGGGGCAGAAAAAGCCGAAAAAGCGATCTCGCGCTTTAGCGCCGGCGGCAGCGCGGGCGCCGCCCGCAGCGGCGACGCAAACTGCGCTCCCGGCGGCGGTTGAGGCATTCAAAGACGTTGAGCGCCGTCGGCGCTTGCTTAGGACGCCAAGATCCCTGTGTCCTCGGATGGGTACATCCGCGAGGACACAGGGATTTTGCACTTTACGATGTCCGGTTCAGCGATCGTTCTGTCGAAAACCCATCCGGGTAGCGCCGGCGCAGCTTGTCGATGTTATCCTCGGCGATCTGGGCCAGGGAAATGCCCAGACCGTCGGCCATCACCGCCAGATACCACAGCACATCGCCCAACTCTTTGCCCAGCCGGTCCCGGTCCAGCGGGTGGGCGTGATAGAGCACCTTTTTGATTTCCTCGGCCACCTCGCCCGATTCCCCGGTCAGGCCCAGCGCGGTGTAGGTCAGCACCTTGTCGGTGCTCTCGCGATGGCCCGCCGTGCGTAGAGCCAATTTCTGGTATTCGTTCATATCCATAAGCAGCGTTGAATCTCCTCAGATTTATTCCTGCGCCTCGACCTCGGCCTCGATGCGCGTGCGATAATCGGCCATGTCGATCAGCGCGCCGCCGTTCAGGCGCGACTCTTCGGCAGCAAAGGCCATCAGGTGGCTTTCCAGCGAATCGCGGGCGGTGGTGTGCAGCGCCGACTTGTCGCCGTTCATCGCGGCGACAAAGGCCGACATCACACCGTGGTCGCCGCCGCCGTGCCCGCCTCCTGCTTCGGGGATGGGCACAACACGCTCTTGCCAACTGCGAAACGGGTGCAGCACCAACTCGCCTTTGCCGTCGTGGCCGCGCAGGCTGGCCCGCGTGCCGTTGTAGCGCATGGTGCGACAGTTTTCGTGTGAAAAGGCGTGCATGGTAAAGGTAGTGGTGAGGTCGCCCTCGAAACACATATTGATGCTCATGTGATCGACCACGTCATTGTCACAACGATAGACGCAGCGGCCATACGGGCCGCTCTTGAGCGCCTCCATCCGCCCTTCGTAGCGATAGTCTTCGGTGATTACGTTGACCGGCCAGCCGGTGTGATCGTGCAGATAAAAACGCGGCGCATAATACGGGCACTCGTCCCAGTGCGGGCAGCCGTCGGTGCAGCGGGCGGGCGCGCCAGGCGGCGCGTTCTCGGCCCGGAAATGGGTCAGCGCGCCGAATGAGGCGAGGCGGACCACCCGCCGGCCAAGCAGCCAAAAGAGAATGTCCATATCGTGACAGCTCTTGGCCAGGATCATCGGCGCGGCGCGCGTGCTGTTGCCCCAGTTGCCGCGCACAAAGCTGTGCGCCTGGTGCCAAAAGGCGACGTTCTCGCGGTGATCGACGGCCATGATCTCACCGACCGCGCCGGAACGCAAGGTCTCGTACAGCGTTGTATAAAACGGGCTGTAGCGCATCACGTGGCAAATGCTCAACATTCGCCCGGCCCGCTCTGCGGCGCGTACCAGGCGTACGCAGTCGTGCGGCGTGGTGGCCATAGGCTTTTCAAGCAGCACGTCATAGCCCAGTTCCAGCGCGGCCGGCGTGGTTTCGACGTGGAGCTGATCCATCGTCGCATTGATCAGCCCCGGCGCCAATTGTCCCTGGGCAAAAAGCGCGTGGTGGTCGGCAAAGACGCGGTCGGCGGGCAGGTTGTGCGCCTGGGCAAAGGCCTCACGCCGCGCCGGGTTCGGCTCGGCCACGGCAACGACACGGATTTGTTCCTGATGCTCCAGAATCCAGCGGCCATAGCTGTGATGGCCGCGCGAACCGGCGCCCAGGACGACGACATCGACAGGTTTCATTGCTTCCTCCTGGTTGGTATTGGCATGCGCGGGTATTTGTATCACCAAAGCAGACAATTGTCAAAGAGGGGCCGGCGAGCGGGATGGACATGCCATAACACAAGCCATCGTTTTGCCTTTTCAGGAGAACCGAGTATAATAGACGATGCAATCAAATCCAAGAGGGAAGGTAACAAATTATGGGAGAAGAAGAGTTCGCCCAAGCCGGGCAAGTTGAACCAGTGGTTCAGGAACCTGCTGCCCCAGGTTCAGGAGAGGAGTGGCTGGAGACATTTGATTTCAAAGAGCTGCAACGAGGTCAAGTCGTCGAAGGCATCATTGTCCACGTTGGAGAAAACGAAGTGCTGGTCGATGTGGGTTCCAAATCAGAAGGCGTGATCTATGAGCGCGAGATTGAACGCCTCGGTGTGGAAGCAAAAGCCAAACTCCAGGTGGGCAAAACACTACTGGTCTACGTGCTGACTCCGGAAGACAAGAATGGCAACATTGCGCTGTCATTGTCCCGCGCGCAGGCCGAGCGCGATTGGCGCAAAGCCGAAATCTTTGAAAAATCGGGCGAGATATTTGAAGGCGAAGTGGCTGGGTATAACAAGGGCGGTCTGATCGTCCGCATGGGCAAGGTGCGCGGTTTTGTGCCCGCATCGCAGATCGTCTCGCAGCCCTCAAGCACCGAACCGGGAGATATGGTCGGCAAAAAGCTGCGCTTCAAAGTCATCGAGATCGATCGCACCCGCAACCGCCTCATTCTCTCAGAACGCGCCGCAATGCGCGAATGGCGCAAGCAGCAAAAAGAAGAACTGCTCTCCGAACTGCAAGAGGGCGATACGCGCACCGGTGAAGTGATCAGCCTGTGCGATTTCGGCGCATTCGTCGATCTGGGCGGCGCCGACGGCCTGATCCACCTGTCGGAAATGTCCTGGCGACGTGTGACCCATCCCAACGAGGTGTTGGCCGTGGGCGACAAGGTGCAGGTGTACGTGCTCAACATCGACCGCGAGCGCAAGCGCATCGGCTTGAGCTTGAAGCGTTTGCAGTCGGACCCGTGGAGCATCATCGCCCAGCAGTATCAGGAAGGCCAGTTGGTTGAGGGAACAATCACCAAGTTGGTCAAGTTTGGCGCTTTCGCCCGGCTTTCCGAAGACGACATCGAGGGTTTGATTCACATTTCCGAGTTGAGCAACGAACACATTGCCCATCCCAAAGAGGTGGTCAAGGAAGGCGACGTGGTCACGCTGCGCGTCATCCGCATCGATTCGGAACGGCGGCGGATCGGCCTGAGCCTCAAGCGCGTCGATTCGGCCGAGTACCTGCACCAGGATTGGCAAGAAGAGGATCTTGAACTGGATGAATCCGAAGACCCGGTTCTGGATTTCCAAGATGAAACCTGCACCCTCGAAGAGAACGAGCAGGACGAAATTGCCTGAGATCACACCCTATCGCTGACCGGTTTCACCCCAATGGCACGGGGTGATCTGGGGCTATCAAGCACTCGACTGGCGGGGGCTAGAGCATGTTTCAAACATCATCTAGCCCCCGCTTTTTGTTTACACCGTAGGGAAATCGACGGCTTTTCAGCGTGCAATAATGGTGAAAAGTGATATAATCAAAACGTGATTGTCTTGAAAACAATGCATTGCTATGTCTATTTATTAGCGGTGGCTTGGTTCAAGGCACGCAGCATGGTTTTGCAAGCCCAAACGCCAAACAAGAGACCATCTTGCAATCCAGGTTCCAATCTCAACTAGAGGCGGTCACGATGACGACAAAAGAACAATCTATGACAGAAAACCTGCTGACGGCCGGCGCAGAACAAAATCACACCGAGCGGCGATCTTTTTTGAGCCTGCTGGGGGGCATCCTGGTTCGCCCGCGCCGCACCTGGGACTATCTGAGCCAGCACGACCGGCAGGGATGGTGGATTTTGCTTTTGCTGCTCCTGGCGCTGATCGTGACATCGTCGGCGCTCTCCTGGTCGCATGAAAAATCGGCCCAGACACCTTCTACGACTCCATCGATGATGGGATACGGTAGATATGATTATATGGAAGCGCCTATGCAGCCATCCGGCGTCAACGTCGCTGGACTGGCGCTGCACATCGTGGGTCAGGGCGCCGGCACGGCCTTTAGCTGGGTGCTGTGGGCGACCGCGCTATACCTGATCAGCGTATTCTGGGGGCGCAGCAGCAAATTTGGGCGTATGTTCCGCCTGACCCTGTGGGCGTGGATTCCGCATGCGCTGCGCAGCATCGTGCAGCTGGTCTATTTGTTGATCAGCAAGCAGCCGATCTGGAACCGTGGCCTGTCGGGATTCGTCATTGATCGCAGCGCCGCGGCAACGGCGCTGATCCCGGCCGGCCCCGGACAGGTGGCCCTGGCCTCGATCCTGGGGCACATCGACCTTTTTTGGGCCTGGAGCATGTTCTTGTTGATCACCGGTCTGGTCGCGTTTACCCGGCTCAAGGCCAAACGAGCCATGCTGGCCGTTTTGCT
>CAYRXM010000157.1:0-2041 GCA_964428175.1 uncultured Anaerolineae bacterium | reverse complement strand
GTTTTGCTGATCTGGGCGCTGCTGGTGGTACTGGGGCTGATTCCGGCGATCATCGGCAGCAACCTGGGCCAGGTCGGCATGGGTTGATCCGAGCTATCTATGCAGAACTCTCGCTTGATTCACATCGACCACTTGCACAAAGATTTCGCGATGGGCGATCAGGTTGTTCATGCCCTGGATGACATCACCCTGGAAATCCCGGCCGGGCATTTTTTGGGCGTGATGGGGCCATCTGGTTCGGGCAAATCAACCCTGCTGCACCTGATCGGCGGGCTGGATCGCCCCAGCAGCGGCGAGATTTGGGTGAATGGTGACGAGATCACCGGGCTGGACGAGAACGATCTGGCCGTCTATCGCGGCCGCCAGGTAGGATTTATCTTTCAATCCTTCCACCTGATCCCCTCAATGACCGCCCTGCAAAACGTCGAGTTTCCCATGATTTTTGAGCGGGTGCCGCCCAAAGAACGGCGCGAGCGGGCGCTCGCCTTGCTGGAAACCGTCGGCCTGGCCGACCGGGTGAGCCATCGCCCGACCGAGCTTTCCGGCGGGCAGCAGCAGCGCGTCGCGCTGGCCCGCGCACTGGCTAACGACCCGGGAATCATCCTGGCCGACGAGCCGACCGGAAACCTGGACTCGCATCGCGGAGCCGAGATCATGGCCTTGCTCAAGCAGCTCAACACCGAACAGGGCCGAACGGTCATCGTAGTCACACACGACCCGATGATCGAACACTATGCGACACACCAGATTCACCTGCTGGATGGAAAAATAGTCAACCACACGTCAGTATAACCGGATAATGGAGCAATTATGCGTAAATGGCTTGGAATAATCGTCATCATCGGTGTGCTGCTGCTGACATGGGGCTTGCCCGGCAAACAAGCCCTGGCCAGCCCACCCATGCAACTGGCCGTGACAACCGTCGAACCGTCGACGCTGCCCGCATCGACCGGAGGAATATTGAGCATCTATGGCAGCGGATTTTCAGCCGGCTCGACCGTGCGCCTGGTCGGTTACGGCCTGCTCGATACACAATTTGTCAACAGCACCGCCCTGCGCGCCACAGTGCCTGCCGGTCTGCTGGCCGGTAGCTATGACTTGCAGATCAGCGACGGCACGGCCAGCGTCACCCGCGCCAAAGCCGTCCAGCTCACCCCAGCGCCGACGGTCACCCCGCAGCCAACGGCGCCCGCTGCACCGATCGCCGGACAGCCGCACCTGACGGTGCGCAATTATGCCGTCCAGCCAACTCAGATCAAGGCCGGCCAGGATTTTATGGTCACGCTATACATCTATAACGACGGCAGCCGGGCCAGCGAAAATACACTGGTCGTCTTTCCCGGCGGCACGTTCTTGCCGCTGGGCGAAGCCGGACACCAGTTGTGGCAGGTACACATCAACGCGACGGTGGTGGTGACGCAGATGCTGCGCGCCCCGGCCACCGTCCCGGCCGGCGTGCAAAACATTCAGGTCAACCTGAGCGGCAACGATTTTCAGGGCAACCACTATGAATTCCCGCAATCGCTCAGCGTGGAAGTGCTGGGCGCGCCCACCTACACGGCAAGCGCGCCCCGGCTGATCGTCGAATCGGCGGCGACAAACCCGACGGTGGTCGCGCCCGGCGATACCTTTACCCTGACCCTGGGGCTGTCCAACCGGGGCAGCCGCACGGCTACCAACGTCACCGTCGGGACGGGAGACACACTGGTCATTCCCAGTCAGGGTGGCAACGTCTCCTCGGTGGGCACGATCAAGATCAACGAGATCATCACCGTCGAAATTCCGCTGACCCTGGCTCAGGTTGAAAGCGGCGGCCGCCGCAGCCTGGCCCTGGCGTTCCAATACAACGACTATGAAGGCAACAACTATAGCGAGCAGCAAAGCGTCGGCATCGACGTTAACGCCGCGCTGGTCGGGCGGCCCAAACTGTCCATCAGCAGCTATGTCGTCGAACCGGGCGAGCTTGTCCCCGGCAGCCACTTTACGCTGACCCTGACCCTGTCCAACCAGGGCGAACGGCAAGCCACCGACGTCACCATCG
>CAYRXM010000156.1:0-11560 GCA_964428175.1 uncultured Anaerolineae bacterium | reverse complement strand
GGTCCGCCGGACGTATTCGTCCGGCGGACCTTCGCGGGAGCGGGGAACGGGCTACGATGCCGCGTTCCTCGCTCTTTGCTTGCCTGGCGCTAGATTGCGCCGGAGACCTGGCTGACCAGGCCGGAGATGCGGTTGCCCAGCAGCCGCCAGGTGGCGTATGCGCCGATGATGATCGCCGCCATCACGACGGCTTTTTCGGCCATATCGCCGCGTTCGTCCTGGTAAAACCGTTTCAGAAACTCCATAGCAATGCTCCTTTCACGGGCGAACCAGCCGGTTCGCACTGAGATAATGGATTGTCTTTATCCGTCAAAAGCCGATCTCCGGGGAACGCCCCCGAAGACCTGGCCGAAGCCACATGGTTACCGAACCCTTGGCCGGGATGCACCGGCACTCCATTCCGGCGATGTCGATGCGGGCGCAGACATCGCCTCCGCTTCAAAGTAGATCCTGGGTGTCGCGGTCGGCGCCGGCGCGTGTTGGGTGACAATCAGCCGTGCGTCATCCCAATACACATCATTATGCCGAGTCGGAAACTCAGGCGCGGAACGGGTGAAGACCGTCACCGAGCGTCCCAGAGCGACCACCTCGACCTCGAACAATGCCCACTCGTCCAGAGGGTTCTGATCGCTTGACCAAATCACGCGAGAACTGAATGGATTTCTCCCACCGGTCGGATCGATGCCAATGCTCATCCGCACCGGCCCGCCGTGCTCCGAACGGTCGGGATCGTCGCCCTCGCCGGCCCAGGCGTGACCCCAGATCGTAAAATGCACCACAGAACCGGGCTGTACATCCTCGACAACCTGGTAGACGCCACCGATGTGCGTGCCGTAGGCGGTGAACAGCTGTTGGGCATTGCTGCCCGAACGGACGCGGTTGGTGTAAGGCGCTGCCGGCTTGAACTCCGGCATCCGGTTTCGCCAGGCCGGGTCGCGCGCCGACTGTGGCTGCCACCAGGGCGTCCAGCCTTCGGCGACCAGGGCCGTCCCGAACGCATCAAACGGCGCGTAATCCCCCTCAAAGCCGGGGTTGGCGAGCAGGTTCTCTGCTCCGCCGCCACCGATCAGGATCGGCGCGACGACTTGCAGCACCAGAAGCACAATCAAGGCAGGTAGATAGGTCGTTCTATTCATCGCTCCTCGCTTTCGTCTCAATCAGACTTTCAGATGTTTCAACAGCCCGGAGCGCTCTGCTTGAGCAGCTCATAGTCGATCCCCTCGCGGCGGCAGTTCAGCCACACCGCCATCGTGGTCGGGGTCAGCCCAAACTCGAACGTCTGGCGATGGAATGCATCGCCTTCACCGTTGGCAACGACGCGCGTCCAGAGAATCTCGCCGCCGGCATAATCACAGACCAGGCACAGATCGACGCCGCTCTTGGGCGTGTGCGCGGCAGCCACTTCCACCGTGTATCCCGCCAGCGTGAAATCGTGGCTGCGCCAATCCGCGCCCGGCGCGCGATACGCCTCCGGCCACTGCCCGGCGAACCAGGCGGCTACCAGGCGCTTCATCACCGGTTCGGCGGCGCGCGCCTTGACCACCTGCGGCGAGCGCAGCGCGCGCCCGACCTTGAGATAGGGATCGGCGGACAGCGCGTCCACCGTGGCCTCGACCACGGCGCGAGCCGTCACCGGGATGCGTTCCGGCGTTGACGCCAGCTGCAGCGGCTCGAACCACCAGCGCAGCGCGCCCAGGCAGTGCGGGCTGCCCACATAGAACGTGCCTCGCCCGCGCGCTTCCAGCAGCTTTTCGCGCACGTCCTCGATCTGCCGCCGCCAGCACACCTCGGACGGGGTGAGGCCGGCCGCCTGCAGGGCCAGTTCGGTCAGCCGGGCATAGTGCAGCGGCCGCTTTTCACGCTCCAACACCCGCGCGCAGAGCGGAAAGAAACGGTCCATCGGTAAGGTGTCATTGGCCAAGGGTCAACCTCGCTTTCGTTTGTTCGATGCAGTCGGGATCGATGTCGATGCCCACAAAGCGCAGGTTCAGCGCCAGCGCAGCCGCGCCGGTGGCGCCGCCGCCGCAGAACGGGTCGAGCACCAGAGCCTGTCCTGAGCCTGGCGAAGGATCGCCGGGCCGGGTGAACCGCGCCACCAGGGCTTTCATCCCGCTCTCCGACTGGCCCCAGGGGTGAAAGCGCTTGTCGTTGTCGTTGACGTCGCTCTTGACCACATCGCCAAGCCAGGGGCCGTCGTATGGACCTTTGACGAACCACAGCACCGGCTTCCAGAATGTGTTGACCCGGCGCTCCCAGATCTGCGGCGATTGGCCGCCCGGGGTCAGGTAGGCCAGTGTCCACCGGTAGGTCAGTTCCGGCGGCGCGGCAAGCGCGGCGATGACTTCCGGCAGGTACGACTGCCCGGCCATAGCCACCAATGAGCCGCCCGGCTTGAGCCAGACGGCGGCGCGCTGCGCCAAGAGTGCATACAGGGGCAGGTACTCGTAAGCATAAGGCGGATCGGTGATCACGGCGCTGACGCTGCCCGGTGCAATATCCCAGGCTTCCCATTCTGGATCGGCCAGATCGGCGCAGATCAGACGGTAACGATCAGACACATCGGGCATGGTTTCCTCCAATTGAGCGGCCGCCTGGCGCTGCCGGTCCTGTTCGACCAGGTGCAGGGCATCCCGGACGCGGCGGGCCTGGCCGCCGGCGATCTTGTCTGCCACGGCCTGGGCCTGGGTGGTTTCTCGCTCGGCGATGCGGGCCAGGCGCAGCAGCTCTTGCTGGTTGTCCTCGATGGGCGAACCCAGCAGCGCGTCGGCCACGTCGCCCAACCGCGCGCCGATGCGAGTGCGGTTGCGCACGGTGCGATCGGTAACGCCGAGTTTGGCGGCAGTATCTTGGGCGAAAGCGGAAAAGTTTTCCACTTTCGCTTTTCCTCCACCGGCAAGTCCGGGCGCGCCACCGTGCCTGGTTTCCGGGTGCAGCGCTTCGTAGATTTCCTTGCGTTCGGCCAGCCACAGGCTCTCCTGCAGGATGGTCGGGTTGCTGCGCACCAGGTTCTCGTCCAGTTCGACCAGGCGGGCTTGCAGGTCGTCCAGGGTGAGCACGTTGGCCGAAATATCGGCCAGGCCCAGCAGCTTGAACGCCTCCAGCCGGTGCAGGCCGGCGACGAGAATGAATCCCAAACGGTGGTTTGTACCGTCCTCATTTGGCCTGACCGTAATGGGATGCAGCAGGCCGATCGTCTGAATGCTGCCGGCCAGCGCCTGCACCTTGAGCGGATCGGCGGGCCGCTTGCGACTGCCGATCCAGATGTCTCGGATTGGAATCTCGGTCATTGCTTTCCTTCAGTTGCCAAAGATAGACACGATCAGCCCACCCAGCGCGAGCATGTCGCCCTGCGCGGCAATGGCGACTTCTTGTCCGGGTGCAGCCAGCGCGCCGTTGATCAGTGTCGGATTGGTCGTCTCGAACGCGCCGTAGGGCACATAATCCCCCTCAAAGCCGGGGTTGGCGAGCAGGTTCTCCGCCCCGCCGCCACCGGTCAGGATCGGCGCGACGATCTGCAGCACGAGAAGTGCGATCAAGGCAGGCAGGTAAATCGTTCTGTTCATATCCCCTCGCTTTCGTCCCAATCAGACATAGTTGACCACCATCACCACGGTCACCAGAGCCGCCACCAACAAAGACTGCGCTCCAAAGGCGGCCATCCCCACCGGCTGCCAGGTGCGCATCAAGACCAGGCTGGGTGAGATGGCCACAAACATCGCCGCCCCGTGCAGCAGGTAGGCCGGGACGGACACCGGCCAGGATGCCGCCGCCTGTCCGACGGCCATTGCCACGGCCAGGCACAGCCCCAGTGCGATGTCGGTCTTCCAATTGGCCCACGACGCTCGGCTGCCGAGATAGACCGTCAGCGCGACCGTACACAGGCTGAATACGGCGACGCCGATGGGGTTCAATCTTCCCGACGGGACGCCGGTAATGAATGGTTCGGTGACATAGATCAGCCCGCTGCCCAGCGCGCCGCCAACCACGGCCACGGTCAGAGCAATCGGGTGCCGCTGACCCGCCCACAGGCGCACGGCGAGCAGGGCGGGCACGGTCAGGGCCAGGTTCTGCACGAACTCCCAGAACAGGGTGTTGATCATCCTCCACTCCCGCCTTCGTCCGCAGCGGGCAGCGTGAACCAGAACTCGGCGCCCCGGCCGACCTCGGAGGCGACGTGGATCTCGCCGCCGTGCAGCTCGACCAGCCGCTTCGAGATCGCCAGCCCCAGCCCGGTGCCCTTGTGGCTGTGCTTGACCGTCGACTGCTTGAACTCGTCGAACACCTCGCCCAGCTTGTCGGCGGGGATGCCCGGCCCGGTGTCGCGAACGGCGAGGCGCACGCGACCATCCTCGCGCCAGGCCTGCATCTCGATGAAGCCCTGTTCGGTGAACTTGGCCGCGTTCGAGCCCAGATTGAGCAGCACCTGCAGGATGCGCGTCGCGTCGGCGCGGATCCGGAGCAGGTCGTCGGGCACGCAGGTGCGCAGGTCGACGCCGGGATGGATCAACGCCGAGATCGTCTCCGCGGCCTGGTCGATCAGCTCGATCACCCGCACCGTCTGCAAGTCTAATTCCATCTGCCCGGCTGAGAGCTTGGACAGATCCAGGATGTCATTGACCAGCGCGGCCAGGTGCAGCCCGTTGCGCTGGATCAGTTCGACGTCGGCCCGGGCCTGGTCGGGCAGCGGGCCGCTCATCCCCTTGAGCAGCAGCCTGGAAAACCCATTGATCGCGCCAACCGGCGTGCGCAGTTCGTGAACCATAAAGGCAAAGAAGCGCGCTTTGAGCTGGTCCATCTTTTTCAGTTCCTGGTTGGCCGCGGCGAGTTGAGCGTTGGCAACGGTCAGTTCCTGTGTGCGTTCCCGGACGCGCCCTTCCAGCTCCCGGTTGAGCTGCCACAGGCGGTACAGCGCGCTCTCCATCGCCTGGGTGGTCAGCCAGCCGGCCAGGGCGAACAGGACGTGGATCAAAAAGATGATCGCCGAAAAATGTTCGCCGTACAGCCAGACCCCGATCCCGTTGATCATCAGCCCGATCAAGGTTCCGCTGACCAGGCCGGCCCAGGGGGCGATCAAAAAGGAGGCGCCGAGGGTAGGCAGGGCCAGCAGGATCGAGCTGCGCCCGGTCAGCACCTGGGGCAGCGTGTCGGTGCCCAGGATGGCCGCCAGCAGCGAGACGAGGAACAGCGCGCCCGCCCACTGCGGCTTGCGCCAGCGGTTGTTGAGCAGGAAGACGAGCACCTGCACGCCCAGGAAGGCGGGGATGGCCATAAAGAGGTCGGAGTAGTTCATATCCTCGACGCCCTGGACGAAGGCCAGCACGGCAGACAGGCCGCCGAGAAAGGTGATCAGGGCAGTGCCGGTGGCAAAGATATTCAGCAGCCGGCGGCGCACGTGCTGCAGGTCGTAGCGGTCGGTTTCGACCAGGCGTCCCAGGTCCACGTCAGCGCTCCAAAAGAGCTTCCAGCGCCCTGCGGCCGGGCAGTTGAGCCAGCAGCGGGGCCGGGAGACCGTTCAAGAGGTCGAGGTAGGCGGTGAGTGACTGCCGCGTCGACTCCTCCGTGCTTTGTCGGAGCTGTCTGCCGAGATTACGACGGGCCCGTCGTTCGCCGGCAGGCAGCTGCACCTGCACCGGGGCGGGCAGGGCATCCATCGCGTCAAGAAACCGTGCGATCGGTGTTGTATTCAATTGTTTCCTCTTTCTCGTGTTTTGACGATGCGTTGCGATCTCACCGATCGCTCACCGTTTCGATAGGCCCAATGGCGGGCCCATATACCCGCTCGCGACGCTCGGCGCGGCGGTACGCATCCAGATCGTCCGGATCGAGTTCGCACCCCTGCCGGCGCAGTTCGTCCACCAGGATGCGCTCGATCAACCGGCCCAACGAGCAGGCTTGCTCGGTCGCCAGCCCGATCAACGCGCGGCGCACGCCGGGCAGCAGCCAGATGTAGACTCCATGACGGCCCACAGCGTCCTCTACCTGGTCCCGTGAACCGGGAACCAGTTCACCCGCCAGAAGGCATCCGGCGAGACGTAGACGCCGGAGCCGGGCACCAACACCTCGGCATACGCCTGCCACAGACCAAGCAGCGTCGTACCCAGCAGCAGGTCGCCGGAAAAGGCCGGAGTCAGCAAGAAATCGCCAGCGGCGTCCGTAAAGACGGTGTCGGTGTCCCAGGCCGATCCGTCCCAGGTGTGGATCAGAATTTGCCTACCGGAAAGCGGCAGCGGGCCGCTGTATGTCCCTCTGAGCGCCTGCGCGGGCAGGGGGCCGGCCCAAACTCCGTGAGTTTGAGGCGGCGGAAGTTCCGGGCCGCGCAGCACCAGGTAGGGATAGTCGACCGACAGGGTCAGATCGACCGGGATCGGTTCGACCACAAAGTTGTTTGGGCCGTAGCTGCCGGTGGTCGTCCAGGGACAGCGGATTTCGGACGCGCTGTAGGCCCAACCGGGCGCGGGCGCGCTGGCCGACAAGGGCCGGTAGAGTGAGTTCCAGGGCAGCGCCTCGACGATGGACAGGCCTTGCCAGCCGCAGCCGGGATTGGGCGGCATTGACAGCAAAAAGCTGAATGCTCCCGTCGCGCCGGTCAGCGTGGCGGCGATGACCTGTTCGCCCGCGCCGCCTATGCAGTCGTCGTAGCGTCCACGCAGTTCGACGGGCACACCACCCACCGGCGCGCCGCCGCCGTCGGTCACCGTCCCGCTCCACGAGGGAAGCGGTGTGGGCGTTGGCGTGGGCGTATGGGTCGGTGTGTTCGTCGGCGTGGCCGTTGCGGTTGGCGTCGGCGTCGATGTTGGCGTGCTCGTTGGGGTGCTCGTCGGCGTTGGCGTCTGGGTCGGCGTCTGGGTCCAGGTCGCTGTCGGTGTTGCCGTTGGCACGGATGTATTCGTAGGCGCCGGGCCGCCGCCGCAGCCGCCCGGACAGCAGCCGCAGCAGCAGTAAAAGCAGGGCTGCACGCCGCCACACGCGCCGGCGCTGGTGTCCGGCACGCCGCAGGTGTTATCGCCGCAGGCCGCGCCGACATTGGCGCCAACCCGGTGGCCGCACGGTTTGCTCGGATCGCAGGATTGAGCCAGGCAGACGCCGCTTTCGACGGCCTGCGCCCACTGCGTTGCCTGGATGTGCGGCAGCAGCGTGCCAGTTGTCGAGTCCGGGGAACGCGGCGAGCGCACGACCGGAACCGCCAGCACGATCAACAAGATGAGCAAGCCCAAAACCAGACGTTTCGACATCCCTACCACCCAATCCAATAAATGTCCGAACCGTAATGCCAGATCGCCCACGCGCACAGCGCGAGCAGCGCCGTGCCAACCAGGTACAGGACGGCGAAAGCAATGCGTTCACCGTATCGACGGTACCAGCGCCTCATCAGCCCCTCAAGACCACCCGCATAATGATGACGATCAATACCAGTCCCACCCACTGATATACCTTCATTCAGTCTCGACCCCCGCAGCGGCAAAGGCGCGCAGCGTGACCGGCGCGCTCAAGACCCCCTGCATCAAAACAGTGTCGCCGGGCACATCCAGGTACACGCCGACGGCCGGTCGGCTCTCCGTCCAGGCCTGCCCTGGCGGAAAATCGGCCACACTCCCACCGCCGGGCGCATCCAGCACTTCGACCCGGATGGTGTATCCCGACAAACCTAACGTGGTCAGTGCCACGTCAGCCGCATTTGTGGCTTCATCCCTTGCCGTCGCGGCGTCCAGCGTGATCTGACCGGTCGCCAGGTAGCCGTCATAGTCGCGCCCCACACTCACGCCCCGGAGCGCAGCGGCGGAGGCAATCTCCAGGCAGCGCTGGCGAAGGGTCAGCAGGTGCAGCCCATCGATCAACGTTGCAGCCACTGCGATCAGCAGCAAGACGGCGACGATGCCGGAGATGATGGTTTGTCCACGAGTTTGCTTGAGAAAAGACATTTCGCTCGCTTTCAGCAGTCAGCTTTCAGCGGTCAAAGGTCGGCCTTTCGCTGATAGCTGACGGCTGCTCGCTTCTACGGCCAGGCCTCGACCAACACGGCGCTTTCGCCGGTCAAGGTGCGCGGGGCCAGGTTCATCAACGGCACCATCGCCTGGTAGGGCATCTCGATGCGCACGGCGACCGTCGTGCCGAAGCGCCGGCCCGGGTCGGAGAATGAGAATATGATCACCGCCGGTCCGGGATTGCCGCCGAACACGCTGTCCTGAATCGACTGCCGGGCCAGCGCCTCTGCCGTCGCCTCGTCCCAGGGATGGAGCGACAGGTAGCGCGCCGCCTGCCACGATCCCACGCCCAGGGCGTGCTTGATCGCCGCCGCGCGGGCGAACTCGAGCGCACCAAAGAGCAGCAGGATGAACAATACTGCGCCGAGCATGTACTCGATGGTGATCGTCCCGCGTTCGTCGCTCACCAGGCCCACCTCGTCAACAACACCTTGCCGGCAAAAAACACCGCGCCGGCCGCTGCATATACAGGCAGCAAAGGCACACCGTTGGCAGCCAAGTCTTCTTCCGTCGGGCGCGACAGCGCCCCGGCCAGTGCCACCTTGATCGCCTGGCCCCGGTAGCGACGCACCAGGTGGAAGATGCTCAAACCAACCTGGGCGGCAGCCAACAGCGCGGCCAGCGCCGGGTCGGGAAAGAGGGCCACGAGCGCCATCAGCACCTTGGCGTCGGCCCCGCCGACCAGGTGCAGCGTCCAGGCCGCCCAGGCGCAGGCCCAGACGGTCAGGATCAGTCGCGCGTCTTGCGGCGCATTGGCGGCCAGAAAGGCGGCCATCATTCCCGCCGGTCCGATCCCCAATGCGGCGGGAAGGTGTAGACGGTCCAACACCTCGCCGGCGATCAGCAAAATTACCAAAAAGATGCCTACCGACCACTCGCCCCGCGCCAACCAGAGAAAGGCGCTCAAGAAGAGTGGGGGCACGGTCAGCCAGTTGGAGACGGTTTTTTTTCGAGCATCCTGCCAGGCCACCACGAGCAGCCAAAGCAGCGACAATCCGACGCTCCACCCGTTCATAGTCTCTCACAATGCATTGTTGAAGGCGTTCAACCGCCCGGCAATTGACCCGGCCAGCTGCCAGATCGCCGCGCCGATCACGATCAGCGAAATCGCTCCAATGACGATGTATTCAATGGCCGTAATGCCTCGACGATCACTCAAAAAACGCATCCCATACCTCCGGAGAAGTTGCGAGTTAAACGTTGCGGGTTGAAAGTTAAGAGTTGAAGGTTGCGAGCAATCAACTTTCAACTCTTAACCCGCAACTTGCAACTCTTTCTACGGCCAGGCCGGCATCGCGGGCAGGTTGTCCACTGCCGTGCTGGTGGCGTTACCTTGTGCCTCGGTCGACTTGGCGACGCCCCACACCGAGGCAGCCAGGACGATCAAAGCGATAGCTCCCCCGACGACGTACTCAACTAACGACAGTCCCTTACGATCGGTCAAGAACGACATACTGCAATCTCCTTTGAAAAGTAAAATAGGTTTACCACCCACTCATTGCGCCGCCTGTTGGTGCTGACAGCAGCGCCAGCAAGCGGGCCAGGAGCGGGTACAACGACAAAATGAGAAACGGCGGCACCAACAAGAGCAGCATCGGGATCAGCAGGCGCATCGGCGTCTCTTCGATGGCGATGCGCGCCTGTTCGCCCATCCGTTCGCTCGCTTCTTCCGCCGCGCCCATCACCGCCTCGCCAAAGCCCAGCCCACCTTTGCGCGCCGCTGTGATCCCCAGCAGCAAGGTGTCCAGTTCGGCAGAGCGCAGGTCGGCCGCCAGGCCTTCGACGATCGCCGCCGGATCGACGGCAAAGGAGCGTTCCAGGTGGTGGCGCAGGCGATCTCGCGCCACACCCGGCTCCAGCCGTTCCGCTGTGTCTTCCAGGGCAGGGCGCAGCCCGCCATGCAGGGCAAGTGCAGGACGCAGCAAAAAGATGAAATCGCGCACTTGACGGTCCACATCCACTTTGCGGCGGCGCACCAGGAAGGCGCGGATCAGGCGCGGCGCAAACGCTCCGCCCAGGCCAAGAACGGCCAGCAGGGGACTGCGCTCGGCCAGGAGCAGGTAGGCCAGCGCGACGCCGGATGCTGCCCCGGCAATTCGCCACAGCGTCCACGGGATGCCGCGTAGGCGGTACAGGTCTTCTTCGGTGAACTCGTCTGCCCGCTCATCGTCCTTGCTCAGGAACGCTTGGGCAGGATTGGCATACCTGAAACGGCGAAAGCGCCCGGCCACATCACCGACAATCAACAGCCCCCAGGCCGAAAGCGAACCCACGCCGACCGCCGCAGTTGCACTCAACAAAATGCCCCAGTTCATAGCCTCTCCAAGTTGCGGGTTGAACGTTGCGAGTTGCGAGTTAAAAACACGGCTTTAACTTTCAACTCTCAACTTTCAACTCACAACGCCTTTTCTTCTTGCATCCCGATCTCCTGATCAAAGTAGAGCGAGGCCAGGGTCAAGAACAGCGTCGCGGCTAGAAAGGTGCCCCGGCGCTGCAGCGTGCTGGTGAAAAAGTCGCGCCACAGCGGCAGGGCTACCGAGGCCACGATCGCCGCCAGGTTGGCCGCCTGCAGAAAGCGCACCGTGCCCTTGAGCAGGGCCAATGACGCTCTGGCCTGGCCGGCCAGGCGGTCGCGCGCCTTGAGATCGGCCTCGATGCGCTTCACTTCGTCAGAGATTGCCTCCGTGCTGGCCGAACCGCTGGTTTCGAGCACCATGGCCAGCCGGGCCAGGTACGGGTTGTGCAGGCCGCGCAGGGACGCCAACGCCTTTTCTACGCTGCCGCTGGTCTGGTAGGTGTTCACCGCCTGACGCACTGCGGCAGCCACCGCACCCTTTGGCAAATCGTCCTCGATCTCGACCAGGACGGAAAAGGGCGACTCGCCGACGGCAAAGCGCGAGCGGAACAAGACGACCAATGCCTTGACCTGGTTGGTGATCGCCGCCTGCGTCTTGCGCGTCCGCTGCTGGCGCAGAAACCAGGTCAGCCCCGCGCCCAGCAGCGCCAGGTAGGGCGAAAGCAGCACATCGCGCACAGCGACGGCCAGGACAACGCCGCCCAGGGCCGGCAGGAAGGGCAGCAGGTTGAGCAGCGTACCTGCCGAATCCGCCCGCTTCTCGTCTGCGCCATCGCGGTCGAAAAAGGTTTCCAGGGCACTTTCCCATCTGGGCCGGTAGGTCTGGCGAATCTTGGCGATCAGGTCGCCCATCCCCAGCAGCAGCCAGGCGACCAGGGAGCCGGTGCCAATTGCACCAAGAAAAGCCGTGCTCATCCCAACGGCGTCCATCAGATTTGTCCCTCACCGTAAAGCGGCTCAATCTGGTAGCTCCCATCTGCGACGCCCTTCACACGCACCACTTCAGCCACGTGCCGCCGCGCGCCGCGTCGGCGCAAGTGGACGACCAGGTCGACGCCGCGCGCCACACGCTCGCGGATCGCTTCCAATGGCATTCCTGAGCCAAGAGCCAGTGTCTCCAAACGCAGCAGGGCATCGTAGGCCGAGTTGGCATGGATGGTGGTGACCACCTTTTTGCCCAGGTTCATCGCCGAGAGCAGTTCCACCGCTTCGCCGCCGACCA